>NZ_JABEBY010000007.1:9437-138020 GCF_046719765.1 Halonotius sp. F2-221B | reverse complement strand
CCAATAATATGGGACATCACTTGAGCTGCCGGTATTACCGCGGCGGCTGGCACCGGTCTTGCCCAGCTCTTATTCGTTGACCACCTTACGGTCAACAAAAGCGAGGGCTAATATGCCCTCGCACTTGGGATTCCCCTATCGCACTTCCGTGCAGTGTAAAGGTTTCGCGCCTGCTGCGCCCCGTAGGGCCCGGAATCTTGTCTCAGATTCCGTCTCCGGGCTCTGACTCTCATCACCCGTACCGATTACTGGCACGGTGGGCCGTTACCCCACCGTCTACCTAATCGGCCGCAGCCGCATCCTTCAGCATCACTTTTCGACGACGCCGCATTCCAGCTGGCGTCGAGTATCGGCTGTTAGCCTCAGTTTCCCGAGGGTATCGCTGACTGAAGGGGAGCTTGGCCACGTGTTACTGAGCTATGCGCCGCGAGTCTGAACTCGCTCGACTAGCATGGCTAAATCGAATCCCAATAGCAATGTCCTCCGGCAGGATCAACCGGAATGTGTCCAACTGTCTCGGAGAGACAGTTGGGGGTTGGCGGGAACGATCCTCTGACGGGGATCGGTCACCAAATGTGTCTCATTGCATGGTCTGTGTTCGGGGCCACGCGAGCAATCGGGTGGCACCGAACTACCAAGGCTAACGTCGGATCCCGGCTTACGGCGTACCGCAGGGGTGGGATCCCCATGGTGTCGGATCTGAGTGTATCCGACTGGGCCGTATAAGCCCGTCGGATCAGTTGTGGTCTCGGCGACCACTCGATCCATGCGAGTGCTGACCGATTCGAACGGTCGGCGGCTCGCGGTGTGTTTTTGCTGCATTCCAGTCGAACGCCCTGTTATACTTAAGGGCATTGTTTTGAACTGGGAGCCGTCCGGCGATTCCGGACGGCAGTGATCGCGCGTGTTTCCACGCACAACCAGTGCATCCTATCGAAGACGGGGTTTATACAAAAGGCCGTCGAAGCGAACCCGCCACGTCATGCGGTTTCATGCGCCGAACCCACATAGGGAACCGCGGAAGACGAAAATGGGAGTAACGGGAGCGGTGAAGCGATTTTGAGGGCGTTAAGCGGCTCTCATCGACACGAGAAATGGGTCAAACAAAGGATGTCGCGCGGCTGGAGGTCGGACGGTCATCCCCTGTATCGCACAGACGGTCGCGCCGGATGATTGCCGCGCAGGCGGACGGTCAGGGTGAGCGAGACAAAACGCTACCGGAACCGACAGCCATCGAAAGAACACGAGGCAACCGCGTCGGTACCACCGATCACTCGTCGAGGTGCTCGATGCCCTCTTTGGAGACATTCGCCTCGGTGATCTCCTCGGGCATCCAGTCGGGTGAGTTGTCAGGGGCGGTCTCCTCCCATGCCCACCCCTCATACTTGTGTACCTTGTCGGTACCTTTCTCACGGAGTTCGAGCGGCACCCGCTCGGCAGCCGCTTCCGAAGGGGCTGGATCAAGCCGCCGGGCGGCCTTCAGCGCGGCCTGCCGGGGGGTGTTACCCGAAAAGACACTGTCTTCGGTTCCGTCCGCCTCGCGGAGTGCAAAGTTTCGCTTACCGTCTTCACGTACCATGGTTTGTGGCTCCATGCCATCCGAGGACATGCATTGATATAAATATATCGGGGATTTGAACACTCAGCGAGCGATTCTTTAAATACGATCACGCGCAGGGCGGTGGTTCTAGTGGCTGGTTCTGACGGCGGCACGGCACCAACAGCGGCGGCGACAGTGTCGACAAACACCCGATCCACACAGCGGTAAACAACACTTATATGCAGTCTGTGGTGAATGGGGATAGACACCGGCGATGGTTCGGAAAAAGAAGCTGAGTCCGAGTGGGGCCAAAGACGACGACGGTGAGTACCACAACGTCCACATCAATCTACACGAAGACGAGCTTGCGGTCGCCGGCATGGAGATCGGCGACGAGGTCTTCGTGCGGGTGCGCGAGGACAAGATCATCATCCAGAAGGCTGACCCCGACACCGTCCAACACGACTTCTAACCCGGAGCCACTCGATTGTAGCGTCCCGGGGCGACCACGATCAACAACCGACCAGTGCAACGAGCGGTTCGTCGGATTGATTGCGGTCGACACCGGTAGCGTACGTAATGACGCTCTATGAGATGGCGAAACCGGTGCTGTTCGTGCTCCCGCCGGAGACCGCCCACACCGCGGTTCACCGGCTTCTGGGAGCCGTTCAGGATACCCCGATCGCGGACGGCCTCCGGAACCGCTACCGCGTCACCGACGACCGCCTTCAGCAGTCGGTCTTCGGGCTTGATTTCTCGACCCCGGTCGGCGTCGCCGCCGGCTTCGACAAAAACGCCGAGATCCCCCGCGTGCTGGCCGATCTTGGCTTCGGGCACGTCGAGATCGGCGGCGTCACCGCCGAGCGACAGCCCGGCAACCCCCAGCCGCGCATGTTCCGCCTCCCGGAAGATGAGGCCCTGATCAACCGAATGGGGTTCAACAACGAGGGTGCCGACCGGGTCGGCGACCGCCTCGACCGCGAGCCACAACCAGACGTGCCGCTCGGGGTCAATATCGGCAAATCGAAATCGACACCACTGGAAGAGGCAGCCGACGACTATCTATACACCTACGAGCGGGTCGCCGACGCGGGCGACTACTTCGCGGTCAACGTCTCCAGTCCGAACACGCCGGGGCTGCGCTCGCTACAGAACCGCGAGTCGCTGGAAGAAATCTTGGGCACCCTCAAAGCGGCGGGAGCCAGCCCCCTGCTGGTCAAGCTCTCGCCGGATCTCCCCGATCCCGCCGTCGAAGACGCGCTGGGGGTCGTCGACGACCTCGGCCTCGACGGCGTCATTGCAACCAACACGACGACGAACCGGCCCGACAGCCTCAAAAATCCGAACAAGGCCGAAACCGGTGGGCTCTCCGGGAAACCAATCGAGAGTGAGGCAACCGACCAGATCAGATTCATCGCCGAGCGCACCGACGTACCGATCATCGGCGTCGGCGGCATCAGCGATGCGGCAGGAGCGTACGAAAAGATACGCGCGGGCGCAAGTCTCGTGCAACTGTACACCGGCCTCGTCTTCGAGGGGCCGGCGATTGCCCGCGACATCAACGAGGGACTGCTCGACCTGCTGGAACGCGACGGCTTCGACTCCATCGAGGAGGCGGTCGGTGTCGACCTACAGTAACCCGAAACACGCGTTTGAGCGTCCACAAACTATTCTTGCGGATCGATTGTGAGCCCCGATATGGACAGACGACGGTTCCTCGCGTCGGCAGCGATCCCGATCGGGATCACGACGGCTGGCTGTTCGTTCGCGCCCGGTCGAACCGTGACCCTCCAAGCGGAAACCGAACGACAGGACGCGGGCCGCCAGAACGAGACGTATCTCGTCTACCGACACGACGGCGAGGAGGTTCGGGTTGTCGGGTTCAATCAGGGATCGTTCCCGCCGTCACTTGACGAGGAGTTCGGACTCGGACTGTTCATCGAGTACGACGAGGCAACGACACTGGAGTCCTTCCGGTTCGATCTCCGCGCGCCGCCGACCGGGGAACCAGCCGATATCTATCTCGCTTCACCCGCCGGAGACGCGTGGCCGTATCTAACGTACGGACGCGTCGACGGCGATGGATCGACACGGATCGCACTGGCGGACGCAGTCGACAGCGTCGACGAAACGATGTTTATCAACACGGTTATCGACCCGAACGCCGCCGCGGTCGAAGCCATCGCTATCGATATCGAGATGGAACTCACCGCCGACGGCACCGGAACGACCTACCGCGCGGAGACGACCACCACCTTCGAGCCGGAAACTCGGTGAGGCTGTCGCCGAAGAAGTTCGCGGGGCTCGACATCGAACCCGGCGAGTGGAATTACTCCGGTTTGTACGCGTCCAACGGCGGGGAAAACGCGTCAATCACGTTGCATGGGGTTTCGGCGTAGACGCCGTGAGTCGTTCCCGGTGGGATGACGTAGGAATCGCCGGGGCCAACGGTCGTGTCGTACTCGCCGCGGAGTTCGAGCCGCCCGTCGATGACGTAGCTCGCTTGAACGGTTTCGTCGTGGCTGTGTAGTTCCCCCTCGTCGCCCTCGTTCAACGAGTAATGAACCAGCATCATCTCCTCGGTGTATCCCAACACGCGACGCTCGCCGCCACTATCGAACTCGTCGATACGTACGGGATCGTCCCACGAGTACACGCCCATACCAACCGAGTTGGAAAGCGTCAATAAATAGATACGGGCAGACCGCGCTGTTATACCTCGGCAACGATCACGATAGCGTCGCCGGCTTCAAGCATCTCGCCCTCGCCAGCGTAGCGTCGCTCGCGGTTGACCTCGAAGAAGTCCGGGCCGAGTTCCTCGCCAGCGACGTGGAGTTCGTCGTCGGTGAGGTCGTAGTCGCCGGCCTCGATCCCGTCTTCCAGATCAGGCACTTGGGAACCGTACTCTGGGCCAACCTTCGAGTAATCGAGGCTGATGTCGGTGATGACGGATTCGATCTCGGGTTCGCTGTCGAGAACGGTGAGGTCGTCGACGTGCATCACGCCGCGGATGTCGTCCTCGAAGCCCTCGATCGGGCCGTAGACCTCGATAGCCGACAGTTCGGCGTTGAGGGGAAGCTGCTGGTCGCTCTTATATTTCCGGAGCGCGCCGACGACCGCCATCGCGGCCGCGCCGCCTTCGCGGTCAGCGTCGATACCGAGCGGTTCGGGCCACGGCGACTGGTGAATGCTTTCGTCTGCATCGTACATGTCGCGGTAGAGTTCCTCGGTGACGTGCGAAAGGAGGGGCGCAAACAGTTTGAGGAACCGCTTGTGGGCCGTCCGCAGCGTGTAGGCCGCCGACTGATCGCCGCCCTCGTCGAGTCGCTGTTTGGCGATTTCGAGGTAGTCGTCACAGAAGGTGTTCCAGAAGAAGGTGCGGAGACCATCGCGGGCCTTCGAGAACTCGCGGTTGGCCAGCAACTCGGTCAGCTCCTCGATTTCGGCGTCGAGTTCGGCCAGCAGCCAGCGGTCGAGCGCGGCGAGATCGTCGGGGCGGTCGACCGGTTCGGGCGCGAGGGAATCGACGAGCTTCGAGGCGTTCCAGAGCTTGCGAATCAGTTTCTCGCCCGCGCGCAGGCCCTTTTCTTGGTAGGGCAGGTCGTCACCGATCGCGCTGCCGGCCGCCCAGAACCGCGCGGCGTCGACCGGGTATTCGTCGAGGACGGCGTCGGGATCGACGACGTTCCCCTTCGATTTCGACATCTTTTCGCGGTTTTCGTCGAGCACCATCCCGTTGATCATCGTCGTGTCGAACGGCACCTCGCCGGTGTGCTCGTAGCACTTGATGACGGTGTGGAACAACCAGAAAGAGATGATGTCGTGGCCCTGGGGCCGGAGATCCATCGGGTAGATCTCAGGACGATCCATCGTGAATTCTTCCGCGTCGTCATCCCAGTCCCAGCCAGCGTTGATGAGCGGCGTCAGCGACGAGGTCGCCCACGTGTCGAAGACATCGTCTTCGGGGACGAACTCGTCGTGGCCACACTCGGGACAGCTATCGACCGGTGGATCGTCCGAGAGCGGATCGACCGGCAGCTCGCTTTTTTCGGCGATGACTTCGTGATCGCAGTCGGCGCAGTACCACACCGGGAACGGAATGCCGGAGGATCGCTGCCGGGAGATACACCAGTCCCACTCCAAGCCGTCGATCCAGTGCTCGTAGCGCGTGAACATCTTCTCGGGGAACCACTCCATCTCGCGGCCAGCCTCCAAGTATTCCTCGCGTTTGTCGAGCACGTCGACATACCACTGCTCGGTGACGCGGTACTCGACGGGCACGTCGTCGCGTTCGTGAACCTGCACGACGTGCTCGATCTCCCACCGATCCCGCAGTTGGCCGGCATCGTCGATATCCTCGACGATGGCCTCGCGGGCTTCCTCCGTGCTCATGCCCTCGTAGTCGCCGGCGAGGTCGGTCATCGTCGCCGACTCGTCGATGGCGACCCGGAGATCGAGGTCGTGGGCCTGGTACCACTCGATGTCGGTCTGGTCGCCGAAGGTACAGCACATCACGACGCCGGTTCCCTTCTCCATGTCGACGCGGTCGTCCTCATAGATCGGCACCTCATGGCCGAAGACAGGCACCTTCGCCGTGCCGCCGACGAGGTGGGCGTTGCGGTCGTCGTCAGGGTGGACGAACATCGAGACACACGCCGGAATCAACTCGGGACGGGTCGTCGAGATGACGATATCGTCGCCGGGGTCGGTCGGCGTCGGATACTCGTAGTCTTCGTCGGCGACGGCATCAGCGTCGGGCTCGCTGCCGCTCTCGACGAGTTCGAAGGCGATGTCGTTGAAATAGGACTGCTCCTCGTGGTCTTCGGTTTCGACCTGTGAGATCGCCGTTTCGCAGTCGGGACACCAGATCGCGGGAGCCTTCTTGCGGTACTCGCGGCCCTGGTCGTAGAGATCGATAAAGGAGAGTTGGGAGACGCGCTGAACCTCCGGCGAAATGGTCTGGTAGGTATTATTCCAGTCGATGGAGGTGCCCATCGCCTGCATTTTCTCCGTAAACTCTTCCTCGTATTCGGCACAGACCTCCCGACATTTCTCTTGGAATTCGTACCGATCAAAATCCTGGTGGCGGATTCCGAGTTCAGATTCGGTCAGGCGTTCGGAGGCGATGCCGTTGTCGTCGTAGCCGAAGGGATAGAACACGTCGTTGCCCTGCATGCGCTCGAAGCGGGCGACGATATCCTGGAGGATCGAGCCGTAGACGTGTCCCCAGTGGAGGCTTCCCGAGACGGTCGGCGGCGGGGTGTCGATGGCGAACGTCGTGTTCGGGTCGGTGGCGTCCTCGGGATAGGCGTACGTCTCGTTTTCGACCCAGTACTGTTGCCACTTGGGCTCGACAGCGTCAGGATCGTACTCTCCGGTTGGCATTGCGGGAGAGGACTCGCCGCGGGGACTAAGGTTAATCGACTTTCGAACGCGCGATCGGCCACAGAGAGACCGCGCTTCGCTCGAACAGCGACCGACGGGAGCCGTGAGAGCCGCGGGTGTGCTCCATTTCCATCGTCGGTTCGAAGACAACGTATCGACACGAATCCTTATGCGCCGATAGCCCCATACCACAGGCAGTGCTTTCCGCCGTTCCGTGGCCCGCAGGCGGCGCGTTCGTCTCCGGGCTCATCTCGCTCGTCTTCATCGCCTACGTGTGGCCCTACCGCGCGGCCGACGGCGCGCGGCTGTTCATGGCGATGATGGGATCGATCGCCGTCTGGGCTGTCTCCTACGGCGTCGCGTTGCTTGTCTTCGACCCACAGCTCCGGTTTCTGCTGGAGATTCCGATCTGGCTGGGCACCTGTTTCACGAGCCTCCTGTTTCTGGCGTTCGCACTCGAATACACCGGCCGAAAGGCGGCCGTGCGGTCGGCTGGGATGGCCGGGCTCGTCGCGCTCATGATCGGGTTCGTCGCGCTGATCGCCACCAACCCCCGACACCAACTCGTCTGGAGCGACTACCAGATCGAGCCGACCGCGGGCGCGGCAACGGTCGCCCACACCAACGAGCCGTGGCTGTTTGTCATCCTGCTGGTGTTGATGCTGCTGACGGCAGGGGCGGTGTTGGCACTGATCGAGACGTTTGCGAGCTACGGGCCGCTGTATCGCTCCCAGACGCTCGCGCTCGCGCTGTCGCCGCTCCCGATCCTCCCGGCCGTCCTGCTGTGGGTGTTCGACGCCGGCCCTGTCCCGCAACTCAATCTCGCGCCGCTGGTGTTTCCGGCCCATCTCGGCCTCGATATGTACGCCTTCTTCCGGCGCAATATGTTCGAGTTGACGCCCGCAGCCCGGCGGACAAGCGATCAGACCGCCATCGACGATCTGGGGATCGGCGTCGTCATCGTCGACGACGACGGCCGGATCATCAACGCCAACGTGGCAGCAGCCGAGATCGTCGACACCGCAAAACCGGATTTCCTCGGAAAATCACTTGACAGCATCGACCTCGACATCGATCTCGACGAGCCCGAACAGCGGATTCGCCGCGAGCGGAGCCGCCCCCGGGAGTACGCGGTCACCGTCTCACGGGTCGAGGACACCGCCGACAGCACGGTCGGCCACACGATCACCCTCCAGGACATCACGACCGAACGCCAACGCGAGCAGCGACTCGCCGTCCTCAACCGGCTGCTCCGCCACAACCTCCGCAACGACCTCAACGTCGCCAGCGGCTACCTCGAAGTCGTCGCCGACGGGGTTGACGACGAGGAGTACGCCGAGATGCTCGAAACCGCGAAAGCCAACACCGACAGCGTGCTCGAACTCGGTGATAAGGCCCGGATGGTCGAGCGAACGCTGGAGGCCGAGAAGCTGGGCACCGAACCGATCCCGCTGGCTGAGTTCGTCGACCGCGTCGCTGAGCCGATCGTCGCCGAACACGGCGGGAGCGTCGACAACGAAATACCAGCCGGGGGCATCATCCACACGAACCGCCAACTGCTGGAGAGCGTCGTTGCGAACCTGATCGAAAACGGGCTCGAACACGGCGGCGGAAGCGTGACCGTTTCCGCGAGTACCTCGGTATCGACCGCCCGGATCGAGGTGGGCGACAGCGGCGACGGGATTCCGGAACACGAGCTCAGCGTGATCGAGGAAGGTCGAGAGACGGATCTCGAACACGGCAGCGGGATCGGCCTGTGGCTCATCGAGTGGGGCGTGACTGCACTCGGCGGGGGCGTGAGCTACGAGACTGACTCCGAGGGAACAACCGCGACCGTCGAACTCCCCGACGTTGTCGACAGCGAGTAAATCGGGTGTTAGACGCAGTTACGCCTCGGGCAGGGCTTCGTTCGTGTAGAGCTCGCCTGTCGGCAACTCATCAGCCGGGATCGGCTCGTCGTCGACCGTGGTGAGGATGTCGTTGGCGGCGAGCCAGTCGACGAAGGCGTCCCAGCGGTCGTGAGCCATCGTTCCCCACCGAGCGTCAGCGGTGAGATACGCGTCAGTAAGTTCGTGTTGGCTCTCACGGAGGAACTCGGGATCGTCGTTGTCCATCCCCTCGGCCGTCTCGCCGAGGATCTCGGCGGCCCGATCGGGGTTGTCGACCGCGAACTGATAGCCGCGGGCAGTCGCCGCAAGGAAGTCGCCGAGGGCGTCGCCGTCGGCGATCGTCTCCGGGCGGGCTAAGAGCAGGGGTGTGTAGCCGTACGGCACATCGTACTCGTCGAGATAGAAGGCGTTGAGGTCGATCCCATCGCGGGCCGCGAGGACGCCCTCCCACGGCATGAACACCCAGGTCGCATCCGCCTCACCATCGAGGAGGGTGTTCCAGATACCAAGTTTCGGCGGCGTGACGATGTCGATGTCGCCGTCGCCGCCGTCGTTGCGGACGAGCTGGCGGACGATGTGATCCTCGAAGCGGGCGTCGTAGGAGGCATATCGGTGGCCGTCGAGATCGGCCGGGCGGTCGAGGCCGCTGTCGCCGAGGGTGACGATCGCGCTTTTGTCCTCCTGGCAGACCGCCGCGACAGCCGTCAGCGACGGGTAGTCGGGGTGCGTCTGGTAGCTGATGACGCTCTCGGAGGGGGCGATCGCCAGCGTCGCCTCGCCGGTGGCGACCTGCTTTGCCGGCGTCGTCTCGTAGTCGTCGTCGGCCGGCGAGTGGATCGACACGTCGAGCCCGCGGTCGGCGTAGTAACCCTCCGCGAGCGCGACGTAGAAGCCGGTGTGGTTCGTATTCGGTGTCCAGTCGAGTGCAAGGTCGATCGCTGTCATTTGTCGGTGGTACGACCAGGAGATGAAAAAGATCGGTGGTCAGTTAGCGTCGTTGGGATCGGCGTCGGCGGCATCATCGGCGTCGTTAGCAGCCGCCAGCAGCCGCTCGTAGACCGGCCACGAGGAATCGCCAACTGGCGGCTCGGTCGGCTCGCCGTCACGGACGACACCGCTGCCCAACTCGGTGTCTCCAGACTCGACGCTCCCGATCACAGCCGCCGTTGTCCCGCGATCGCGAAGTGCTGTGAGCACGTCGTCGGTCGCGTCAGGGTCGACCGAAAGCAGCAGCGATCCGGAGCTGGTCGCTCGCCAAGGATCCATATCGAGGGTCGAACAGACCGCGGCCACGTCGTCGTCGATCAGAACTCGGTCGGTGTCGACCCGAAACCGAACGCCGGCACCGGCAGCCATCTCGTGGCACGCACCAAGCAGCCCGCCTTCGGTGATATCGTGCATCGCCGACACACCGTCGATCCCGGCGATAGCGCGGGTGTCACGGACGACATCGAGCTCGTCGAACATCGCCGCCACGCGAGCGAGTCGGTCATCCTCGCAGTCGATTTCCTCGGGGAACAGCGAGGCAAACAGCGCGGCGGCTTCGACCGCGGGGCCGGTCGTGATGATGAGGTCGTCGCCGACGCGAGCCCCATCCGGGCGGACGATCGCGTCGTGGTCGCCGACAGCCATCGCGGTCGCCGCGCCGACCCACGGGAACGAACAGCCGGCATACCGGGCGGTGTGGCCGGTGACGATATCCACACCGAGCGCTTCGCACTCGTCATGGATCGCCCCCCAGACCGTGGCGAAGTCGTCGTCGCTGAGATCGGGTGGGAGCGTGAAGCCGACTGCGAGATGCGAGGGATCGAACCCCGAGACGGCGACATCCGCGAGGACGATACGGACAGCGAACCGGCCGGCGCGCTCGAAGCCGAGGCCGGGCAGGATCGAGACCGGATCGGTGGCGACAGCGAGGGCCTGCCCGCCGATATCGAGGACACCGAAGTCGACACCGTGCTGTGGGCCGAGGGCCGTTTCCGGTCGGTCGGCCCCGAGCTGTGTGGCGATATGCTCCCGAAAGAACGCCCGCGAGATCTTGCCGGTTCGGGGCATTACTGCAGCGCGTCAAGCCGGAACTCGAATGCGGCGACCGGGAGTTCCAGATCGTGTTCGACCAACACCGCGGGATGGATTTCACCGATGACACCGACCGTTTCGCCGTCGATCACCACGTCGGCAGCGCGGCCGTCGATGAACGTCGGGTGGTCGGTCGGCGGCGTTTCGAGGTCGACACCGAAATCATCGCAGAGGGCGGTGAGTCGGGCCTTGGCATCCTCGTAGGTCGCATCGTTGCGCGCCAGCACCGCGCCGATCGAGCGTCGCTCGGCGACGTTGGTGTTCTCGCTGTCGTCGACCGCGGCGGCGAGGCCGATCTCGGCGAGATCCTGCGGGTAGGCGCGATGGGTGTTGTTCTCTAAGACCATGAGCAGCGACGGGAGTACCCAGGTACGGAGTTGAGTGTAGTCCTCGCTGTAAGGGCCGGTGATCTCGACGGCCTCGCCCGCGCCGACGAGCCAGCGGTCGCCGTCGCCGGCGGTCGCGCCCGGCTCAATGTTGAGCCGATCGTAGTTCGCCTCGGCGGAGATCATATGGAAGTTCAGCAGATCCTCGAAGCCGAGCCCGATGAGGCTCGCCCGGGTCGCGTCTTCGAGTCGCGTGCGGTCGTGGCGACCGCCGACGGTGCCGATATCGGGGTAGCGTGGCTCCAACTCGTTGAACCCGTAGGCCCGACCCAAATCGTCGATGAGGTCGATCGGGTGGAGTACGTCGACGCGGTAGGGCGGGATCTCGACAGCGTAGACGACACCGTCGGTAGCGTCAGCAACGGCATCCACATCATCAGCGTCGTCGACGACCGACGCCGACAGGCCCGCGCGTGCGAAGAGATCCAGTACCTCACGCTGCTCGAAGTCGACACCGAGGATCGTCTCGATGCGGTCGTGGGCGACGTGTTTGGTGTCGGTCTCGAAATCCGGGCGGACAAGTTCGCCACCGACATCCTCGTAGGGGCCGGTCGCGGTCGGGTAGTCGATCTCGACCTCCTCGATGGTGCCGCCGCGGGCCGACAGCGCGTAGCAGATGATGTTGCAGATGTGGTCGATCGTCCACTGGTCGGTGCCGGTGAGCTCAATGAGGAGATCCCGGGAGTCGGCTTCGACCTCGGTGCGTCGACCATTGATGACCGGTGGGAACGAGAACAGCCCGAGATCGTCGTAGATCGCGGGATAGCGGTCGAACCCATCGAGAAGGTCGCCGAACTTGTCGCCGATCGGGTGATCGGTGAGCACCTCGGCAGGCGTCATCTCGCTGTCGGCATCAAGGGGGACGAATCGGTCGCCGTCGGGATCGATCCCGCGGTAGGTGATCGAGTGGCCGCTGTCGTCGTCGCCGAGGCCCGCACCCTTCAGCATCGTCAGGTCGTGGATGCCGATGGCCGCCTTCGCGCGTTTGCGACCCATCGTCGCGTGGAGTTTCTCCTGGAGCTGGATCAGCGATTCCAGCACGTCCTCGGTCATGTTCACGTCGCGGACGATGGCACCCGTGACGTAGGGCCGGCCCTCGGGGACGGTATCTTCGACCTCATATGTCCAGTCGGGATCGTTCGTATTGGGTACATAGACGCCGGTATCGTCACCGTACTGATACCGCAGCGAGCGGGCGACACCCTCGACGGAGAGGCGATCAAGGCGGTCGGGCGCGAATTCGAGTTGGAGTTCGCCCTCGTCGGTCTCGCCCTCGAATTCGAGGCCAAGGTTGAACAAGTCGTCCTTGAGTTCGTCGTCGGATTTCTCGTCGTGACCAGTCAGTTCCCGCAGTTCGTCGGGGTCGACATCGACAACAGGCATTACTGAAGCACCTCCGTTTCCCGCAGCAGTTCAAGATCACACAGTGTCCCGTGGACATCGCGGATATCCTCGAAGCCGTACATCAGCATGAGCAGGCGTTCGAGGGCGAGGCCCCACGCCATCACGTCGGCCTCGATGCCGAGGGGTTCCAGCACCTCAGGGCGGAACAGCCCCGAGTTGCCGATCTCGACGATCTCACCCGTTGTGGGGTGGGTGCCGAACAGCTCGAAGGATGGCTCCGTGTAAGGGTTGTAGTGGGGTTTGAATTCGAGGTCGGTGATGCCGAACTGCGCATAGAACTCCTCGAAGGTGCCCATCAGATCCCGCACCGAGAGATCTTCGGCCAGCACCCAGCCCTCGATCTGGAAGAACTCCAGCAGGTGGGTCGGGTCAAGCGTGTCGTTGCGGTAGACCTTCTCGACCGAGAAGTATCGCTGCGGCGGCTCGATATCGGCTCCAGCGAAGCCGGAGAGATAGCGCATCGACAGCGACGTGGTGTGCCCCCGGAGGGCGACGGCCTCGGCGAAATCCCGATCCCACGGCGAGTGGTAGCCGTCGCCGTCGTCGCCAACGCCCTCGCGGTGGGCTGACTCGACGCGGTCGACGAGTTGATCGGGAAGGTCTTGGATCGGCGGCACGTCGAGGGCGAAGCGATCCCAGTGGGTGCGGGCGGGGTGATCCTGCGGCATGAACAGGCAGTCGTTGATCCAGAAGTCGGCGTCAGCATGCGGGCCGTCCATCTCCTGGAACCCCATCCCGACGAGTACGTCCTTCGCGCGGTCGGCCGTCTGTCGGAGAATGTGCTTGCGGCCGCCCTCGACTGCGGGCGCGTCGGCTTCGACGTTGTACTCACTGAACTCCACGTCCTGCCACTCGCCGCTGGTCAGCATTTCGGGCGTCAGGCGGTCGACCGTTTCGGCGGCCTCGATGCCCTCCATCAGGGCGGTGACGGCGTCGTCGGTGAGCGTGATCTCGCGGACAGTATGTTCGCGCTGAATAATCAGGTCGCGGCGTTCGAGTTGGTCGAGGAGGTCGGCGTCGATGGCGTCGTTGTCGACGCTGCCGCCATCGGCCAGCGTTGCGAGCGCGTCGGCTTCGGGGTCGCTGTCGGGGTCGGCATCTGGGTCGGCGGTGACGCTGCCGGAATCGATCTCGCCGTATCCTTTGCGCGCGAAGTTGGCGAGGGCGATGTCGACCTCGGGACCCTCCAGGCCGGCCGCGCCGATGAGTTGGCCGAGTTCGACGGCTGCGTCGTCGGCACCAGCGTCGATGGCCGCGCGGTAGAGGCGGATTTCGGGGAGGCCATCAGCGAGATAGTTGTGTGCCTCGTCGGTGAGATCAGCGGTGGTCTCGGTGCGTTCGTCGATGGTGACCAGCCCGTCGTCGCGGAGATCGAAGGCCGCGCGGGTGACGGATTCCGGCTTTAGTTCAGTCGTGTCGGCCAGCCGATCGACTGGCGTCGGTTCGGTCGCCGAGGCGGCTTCCAACACCGCGAGTTGTGAGTCCGGGAGTCGCATCAGTTGTTATCGGGTGTCGGTGGGGTCGTCAGTTAGCAGTTGCGAAGACAGCGGAGGCCACAATGAGGAAACCGAGATCAGGAGAAGCAACGAAGGCGGGTTATTGTTCGGGGTTCGCGTCGGCCGTCTCGCCATCGGGAGCCGACCCATTACCGTCGGCAACGTCGCCCGCGGCGGTCTCGGCAGCCTCGCTTCGGGTCTGTTTGAGCGCGTCGACAGCGGAATCAGTTGATTTGACGCGGGTTTCGGTCGCGCCGCTGGGGTCGAGTTTCGGTTCCTCGGTCGGCGTCTCGTCGGTCGCGGTGTCAGTCTCGCTGGCGGTGTCGCCGCCGAGGCCGAGCCACGATTTGAGGGTGTCAAGCAGTCCCATCGTTAGTAGTGTTTGAACAGGGTCGCGCGAACGTCGTCTTTGGTGCGGGCCGATTCAACGCTGCCGTCCGGGAGTTCGACTTCGTAGCGGGCGTCGCCATCGGCCGAGTGCCACTTGTCGCTGTGGGTCTCAAGCAGGCTCAACATCGCGTTGAGCTGGCCGTCATCACTGGCGTCGCCGTCGCTACCATCGTCGCCAGCGGAATCATCGCCATCAACGTCGCTCTCGGTATCGGCGTCGCTGTCAGCAGCGTTGGCGTGATTAGCTTCTGACGCCGCGTCGCTGTCCGGGTCGGGAAAGTCGACGTCGACAGGCGCGAGCGGATCGGTGTAGCGGCGTTCGGTCGCGTCGAGGATCGCCGTCACGAGTTCCTGTTTGGTCATGTTGCTGCGGCCGGAGATGTCGTACTCGGCGGCGATGGTGTAGAGATCCATCGGCGTCTCGGCGTCGGCGTCGCTGTGCCGGCGGTTGCGCTCGCTGAGGCGGGCTTCGAGTTTGTCGCGCGGGAACGGGTCGGCGTCGTCGCCGTCGGCGGCGGACGCAACGTCGGCCTCGCGCTCGGGGTCGTCGACAGCGTCGGCGAGATCGAGCAGATAGGCCAGGGTATCTAACAGCGTAACCGAGGTGTAGCTGTCGGCGTGGGCGTCGGCGAGTTCCTCGCGCAACGCGGTGATGCGGTCGTGGTGGTCGTCGGTGATATCAAGTGATGGCATATCAGGAATCCTCGTGGAACCGCCGGAGGGCGTCTTCCCAGCTCTCAGCGGCGTTCGGCTCGCCGGAGTGGTCGGCCTCGACGCCGACGTAGCCGCAGGCCTCGCAGGTGAAGGCCTCGACCCCGGCCAGCGCGAACGTCGTCAGGGCCTCGCCACACCGTGGACAGTCCGGTTCCACTGTTGATCGGTTGGTACTCGTCGCCGGAGCGCTAAAGTACTGGGGTCGGGGGAACAATGATTACAGTCGGGCTGAAAGGCTTCGCTATGAGCGAGGCGACCGATTCGAACCAACTCCTCCGCTACTACCGGCAGTATATCGGCGATCCGGATCGCGCAGTCGACGTCTACGCTGGCTTCGGACTTTTCTTCCTCGGCTTGGGGCTCGGTATCGCTGGCATCCTCGTGTTCCTCTACAGCGCGACGCTGAGCGGGACGGCCTACGGCTTGCGACAGGTCGCCATCGTCAGCGGCGCGGTCGGCGCGCCCGCGCTGTTGGGTGGGATCGTCGTGTTACTCCCCGTCGACCGGCGAATGTTGCTGGTCGCCGGCGGCGGGAGCGTGATCTGTGCGGCCGGGATCGTCCGGTTCGTCGGCGTCTACCCGAACGACTTCAACGTCTCCGTCGGGCCGGATTACGCCCCGCAGGTCGTCGGCATCTACAGCGTCGGCATCGTCGTCGTCATCGCGGCGACGGCCGCCGCGCTCGTCGCCCACCAGGTCGAACGGGCGGCCGGCACAGTCGCGGTCGACAGCGAGGCCGACAGCGACGACAGCGATGAGGAGGAGACCGTCACCGACGAACAGGTTCGGGCTGATATCGACGGCGCGCTCGACGACGCCGAACTCTCGTGGGGTGGCGTCGCCAAAACGGAGACACGAACCCTTAACCTCGATACGAGCGCCGTCGACGACATCGATAGCTCGAACATGCCGGATTCGGGGAACGAAACCCGCACCGCCGACGGCAGCGTCAACGACGCGGTTTCACAGCTCAAAGGCTTACAGGGCGGCGAAGTCGAAACCTCCAGCGGCGAGGGCACCGACGATCAGGCCGCCGCGCTGCGGGAACTCCGCGAACAACAGCGCGAGGACGAAGAGGCCGCGGCAGCAGAGAACGGGATCGTCGAGCGGATTCGCGGGCTGTTCTGATCTCGAATCTGTAGTTTGTGCTGATCTTGAACCCGCGGCCTGTGTTGACGCCGCCGCAACGACGCCGAGCCGGTGGAAACCAAACCCAGCAAAATCGGCCGTAGCGACCGCAAAAGCCCTGGTTGCGTCAGCGACATATACCCCCTACGAAGGCTTATGTAGATCGGCTTTGAAGCCCATCTATGGCAAAAGGATTGGACGTTGGCACGATGAATATTCTCTCCGCGCGGCAGGAGGGCGCGGAAACTGTCTTCGTACAACAGCGGAACTCGTTCGTCGAGATCGAGTACAGCGACATGGCCGAGCAGATGCTCTCTCGCAGCGAGGTGCTCCACATCCGAAAGGACGACCAGGTGTACGTCGTCGGCGACGACGCGCTCAACTTTGCGAACATCTTCAACGAGGAGACCCGCCGGCCGATGCAGCACGGCATCCTCTCCAGCGACGAGTCCTCGGCGATCCCGATGATCAAGCTCATCACCGAACAGGTCGTCGGCGAACCCTCGAAACACGACGAGCGGCTCTACTATTCGAGTCCGGCCGACCCCATCGATTCGGATCTCTCGACGCTGTACCACGAGAAAACGCTGGAGTCGATGCTCGGCGATATGGGGTATAACCCCGAGCCGATCAACGAGGGGATGGCGGTCATCTACTCCGAACTCGCCGACAACAACTTCACCGGGCTGGGGATCAGCTTCGGCGCGGGGATGACCAACGTCTGTCTGGCCTACTACGCGGTGCCGGTCATGAAGTTCTCCATCGCCCGCGGGGGCGACTGGGTCGACGAACAGACCGCCCAGGCGACGGGGACGCCCGTCGACAAGGTGACCTCAATCAAAGAGGACGACTTCGAGTTGGACTTCCAGACCGATGTCGGCGGCGTCGAAGGCGCGCTCGCCATCTACTACGAGAACCTGCTCGATTACGTGATCGAGAACATCACCAACGAGGTCGACGAGGAAGACGTCGAAGAGGGTCTCGACGTGCCGGTCGTCGTCACGGGCGGCACCTCCAGCCCCAACGGGTTCGAGGATCTGTTTGCCGACCACCTCAAAGATGCGAACATCCCGTTTTCGATCAGCGGCGTCCATTCGCCCGACGAACCGATGTACAGCGTCGCCAGCGGGGCTCTCGTGGCCGCCCGCTCCGAGGAAGAAGAGGAGGCCGACGCGGGCGAGGACGGCGGCGACGGCGAGGAGTAAGGCTCGCGCCGACAGCAGCACCAGCCATTTTTACCGACGGTGCAGTCGAAACAGTAGTTTCAATCTCGAACCGCCGAAAAACGAGAGAGAGAGAGAGAAACAGTTATGCGGCCTAGTTTATTCTGAGTGGAACTCGTCGAAGGCCGACCAGAACTGCGAGAGAGCGGCCGCGGAACCACACAGTATCAGCAATTGTTGCCGAGAGGATGTGAATTAATACCAATCACGTCATTAGTTGACAGTCCCCACTGTGGCCGTGGGCGCACACAGGACGTTCCGTGCCGGATCGGCGACAGCCGAGATGGTGTGGAATGGGGGCCGACGCCAATACGCCTGAGACGGCGTGAAGGCTCAGGTCCCGAAGGAGAACCGAACCGCGCCAGCGCGCCACCGCCGCGGCGGTGGTGGACGAAGGCCAACGATCGGATCACGCGCGAGCGGGATTCGAGAACACGACAGCAGGCCGGTGTGAATCCGGCTGAAGCAGGCTTGCGGCGGCAACGCCGGTGAGAACCCGGCTATCGCCGACCGAGGGTCGCCGCCAAGGCCGCGTTCGTTGCGGAACGCGACCGAAGGTGGTCGGCCCGCCGACGCCGGCAAGACCCGGTGTGACCCCGGGCAAAGCCAGGCGAGCCCCAACAGGCGGTGAAAGCCCGCCGAAAGCTGTCACCGGCCGTGTGGCGCGGGGACAACGTCTCCCGTCCGGTGCATCACCCACGTTCACGGTGGGACTATTCATATCGTATTCACACACTAAGCGATAGAGATTACTCGATCAGATGTGCCAGCGCGGTGTTATTCGGATCAATGTGTTCAATGAACCGAAGCAGGCGCTGTAGTGCTCCGGGATCTTCTTCGATGTTCGTCAGGTAGTGAGCCATCGCTTGAAGGGCTCGATTCTGCTTGTGATAGTCCCACAGCTGCAATCGCTGTGCGAGTTGCTCGTCGGTGAGAACGTTGACATCCGCTTCCCTCAGCACTGTGATCGCGTCGTCGGATGCAGACCGACAGACGGCGACAACAATAGTCGTTGCATTCTCCGCCAACACCATGATCGAGCCCAACTCACTTTCGACGTTTTGGCCATCGATAGCTCGATCCTTGACTTCCACGGAAAGCATGAGATCCGGCCCTTGATAGCCGTCGATGTCCCCGTGGCGGTTCTGTCGAGAGGAGCCGGTTCGAACTTTGCTCGCTTCCAGCGAGAGATGCGGCCACATCGCTGTCACGTACCCATACGCCCACGCTTGGTAGGTCAACCCACCTTCCTCGTCCGGATGGCTTCTGTCGTACTCGTGAAGTACTGCCTCGAACGGCGAGGGGAACGGTGGTTCTCGCTGCGTGATATCTTTCCGTTCTAACTGTTCGAGACCGTACTCGAACAGCCGCTGGGTTGCGATGTACCGACCATCGCGGGAGAGCTGAAACGCCATCGCTAACAGATCCGTGTACCGCTCCCACTCACCGGTATGGTGGCCAGGAGAACTCGGGAAGTTCGTGCGTTTCAAATCCTCACGAAACAGGTCGATGACGGCGTTTTGGACGGGTCGAATCGCGTACTTTTCGCCATCATGTGTGATCGTCAACGTCGATTTGACGCTCGCCTGATCGTAGCGGGACAAGATATCGTCAGCACTGACATCAGGATCGAAACCCGAAACCCATTCGTCGGTCTGCGAAAGCTGCTCGGCGATCATCAAGAAGTCTATCGCAAGTCCGAGTGTTCCTTTCGAACTGACGAACTCGGATTGCTCCGCCGCAATCAGTTGCTCGATCACGGCCAGTTCTTCGTCTGAAATGGTCGAGTCGTCGGGTTCTGTCTGTTGTGAAATCGATTTCTCGTCTATATACTCACGCGGAAAGTAGTCAGACAGAAACCGAGTAATCGCTTCTCGTTCGGATGGTGTGCGTTCAGTCATTCTCTCCCTCTTCGTACTCGTCAAGCAGTGTTGCGACCGTTTCGCCGTGCTCCGTGAGTCGGTACAGCCGAGTTCGTGAATCAGTCCCGTAAGCAGATACGACATCCCTATCCGCTAACTCGCCGAGACCACGGCTGACGTGTGAGACGTGTATATCGTGTGTCTCAGCGATTTTCGTCGGGTTGGACGGGCCTGATGAGAGTTCACTGACAATCAGTCGCCGGTAGCGCGAACCGACGATATACGCCAGCGTATCATATGGATCAGTCCCGTCAGTTTCTTTTGAGTTCAATCTCAAATCCACTCAATAGCCAGCAGAATACCAAGAATAAAGTATCTATTTACCATGTATTTACCAACGCGAGCGGTAGCATGATACGAATCATTAAATACGGAATCGACAAAGAGTGTAGTAAATGGACGAGTCCAAACTGACATACGTCGATCTGTTCGCCGGGGCTGGCGGGCTGTCTGTTGGTCTCGAAAACGCCGGCTACGAACTCGTCCACGCTGTCGAGATCGATGAAGACGCGAGAGAAACGTTTGCTGCGAACCGAAACAGCATTTCAACGGCTGATCTCACAGGCGACATTCGGGATATCGAGTCGGACGATATTAGGGAGGAAGCAGGGACAGAATCAGTCGACTTGGTCGCTGGAGGGCCACCGTGTCAAGGGTTTTCAGAAGTCGTGAGTCCCGACGGTTCCGACGAGCGGAATCACCTTTTTACGCATTTTATCGATTGGGTGGACAAGCTTAGTCCGAAAGCAGCACTCTTCGAGAACGTTCGGGGTATGGAAAACACCGCAGACGGAAAATTCCTCGACGCAGTAAAGAAATCTTTCGGCAGCATTGGTTACAACGTCACAACTCGAATCGTTACATCATCTGATTTCGGCGTTCCACAGCATCGACGGCGACTCGTCGTACTCGCATACGAACAGCCTCGACTCACCCACCCGCTGGAAGGGTTCGAACTCGATCCGGTCGAGACGGCAAGCGTGATGGACGGTATCGGTGATCTCCCGAACGTGGCACCGGGAACGGAAGTCACTGAGTACGATCAAACACCCGAAACCGTTCTACAGGAAGATCTTCGTGGCGACAGTGAAACCCTGACCGGGCACGAAGCAGCCAGACACTCCGACGAGATGGTCGAGATGATTTCACACATCCCCGACGGCGGAAACAGAACTGCGATTCCTGACGAACTACAACCCTCTTCTGGTTACCACAATTCCTACTCCCGACTCGATTCAACTAAGCCAGCGGTTGCGATCACCTCGAATATGTCGAAACCATCCAGTGCCCGCTGTATCCATCCGTTCGAAGATCGGGGGCTGACACCACGCGAAGGAGCCCGACTCCAGACGTTCCCCGACGAATACGAGTTCCACGGTGGATTGGTCGCTCGTCGCCAACAGATCGGAAACGCAGTCCCACCCTATCTTGCCGAAGCTCTCGGCTACTATCTCAAACAGGCCGTTTTCGACGTAGAGCTAAGCGAAAGGGATCACGAGCGGATTCAGTTGCTGCGAAGCGGCACGATGGCACCGTCGGAGTTCCGCAACAGAAAGAGCGAGATCAGTGGGCCGAAGCAGCAAGCAACGTTCGGAAAAATCAAGTGAGCCTGCAGTAGCAGACGAGGAACATCGATCTCAGTGCGAACCGCCCGGCCCCTTCCGCTCGGAGTCGAGAACGATATCGAGATCATCGAGCAGTTCCCGTGCTTCCTCGCGTTTCTCCTGATGGTTTTTTAGGAACTCCTGCATCAGCGTCGCCGCCTGCTCCTTGCAGTCGCCGCAGAGCCGCTCACCGCCGACACACTCCTCGTAAACTTCCTCGACCAGACCATCGTCGTCGTTGGCGAGCAGGTAGGCGTACAGCTCATAGACCGGGCAGTCGTCGGCCTCGCCGCCGAGTTCGCGCTGTTTTTCAGCCGTCTCGCGACCGCCCGTCGTCGCCGACTTCACCTTGTCGTAGCCGTCTTCGGGGTCGTCGAGCAGGCTGATATGGCTGGCCGGGATCGACGATGACATCTTGCCGCCGGTCAGTCCAGTCATGAAGCGGTGATAGATCGAGGAGGGCTGGATGAAGCCGTAGCCGCCGGCGTCCACTTCGACCTCGCGGGCGAGGTCTTCGGCCGCGTCGAAATCGAGCTCGAAGGAATCGATGTGGCCCTCGTAGACGCGTTTTTCGCCCTCGATGGCGTCGATCATCGCCTCGAAGGCGTCTTCGGGGCCGTGGCGGTGGAAGAACCGGACGCGCGGGCGAAGTGGTTCCTTTCCTGCGTTTTGCAGCTTATTGTTCAACGAGGCTTTCACGCTGCCGGTAGTGGATCCCATCTTGACGCTCGAATACGAATCTCGATTAGAGGGATCAACCGCATCTTCACCATCCCGCAGCAGAACCGCAGCATCGACACAGCGGATTTTGTGGTCGTTGTCGATGATCTCAGCAAGTCGATCATACGTCTCAGAAAGTAGCTCTCGCTCTTCCTCTGCGTCTTCAAGAGAGAAGCTAGCGTACTCTCGCGTGACTTTGAAAAATCGCATCCGCACCGCCAGATCCCGAGCGAGCCGGACGTGGGGATCCTGATCGGGGCCGACCGGGATCACCGTCGGCTTGGGGCCGTCGACCAACTGTGGGTAGAGCATGTCGGCCATCTGGGTGACGACGCTCTGCATGTGGGAGACGCTGGTCTCGCCGTCGAAGCCGTAGATCGAGCCGAACTCAGCAAAGCGGGCGTTCGAGCCGAGTTCGAAGGCGAGATCCTGAAGCTCTCGATTTTGGGATTGGCGGTAGAGCGTCCCCTCCTCGGCGTCGAAACCGAGGGCAAGCAGGCTCAGCAGATAGCTCTCGGTGTGTTCATCGATCTCGTCCCACGTCATCCCGCGGGCAGAGTGAGCTTCAAGATCGGCGATCAGGGCGTAGGCGTCGGCACCCTGCTGTTGGTGCCAGATGATCTCATCGAAGACAAGCTTGTGGCCGATATGCGGGTCGCCGGTCGGCATAAAGCCCGAAAGGGCAGCGGCGGGTTCGCCGTTGGCGAGGGCGTCGGCGACGGGCTCGTAGTCGCGGTGGCCGAAGATGACCCCGCGGCGCATGAGGTAGTGGGGGTTCGGTACGTCGCCGAGAATCTGCTCAAATTCCTCGATGCCGAACTCCTCGAAGAGCTTGCGGTAGTCGGCGATCGTTGACGATCCCCACGGGTCGATGGTCGTCTCCTCGACGCCGCCGTCGGTTGCGGCGGCCGCGTCGGTCGCGCCGGCTTCGGACGTGCCATCGTCGTCGTGGGGGGTATCGTCGGTCATGGTGTCAGGCGGCTCACCGCAAGCCAGTCTATCTCCCCGTTCGCGCCGGTCAGCGCAAAAACCATTCGTTTCCGAACCCCGCCGGCCAGCCGCACATCGAGTGACAGTTCGCGGGGATCGAAGGCGTGATCGGCCCCAACAACGCGGACGAGCCGCTCGGAGTGCGGGAGGTCATCGACCGATTCAACCGTGTTGTAGGTGCGGAAATCCGCGCCGAACTTGTAGCCTGTTTTCGGCACCACGTCCTGCTGGCGGAGCCGGCGGTAGACCGCGAGCCGGCGGTCGAACCGCTCGCCTTCGACCCGCCGGCCCTGTTCGCGGATCACGGTGTAGCTGGCCGGCGCGTCGGCGGAGCCGTCGGTGTCGTCAACGCCATCAAGGACGAGAGTTCCGTCGGCAGCGAGGGCGGCGGCCTCAACGAGTGAGAGTTGAACCGCGCTGTCGATGATCGCCTCCCGCACCTCAAGCGGTTGGCCGTAGAACCCGTGGTCGTAGAAGCCATCGGGAGCATCCCAGACGATAACACGATCACCGATGAGCGAACCCGTGATCCCCGCCGGCGGACTGTAGGTCGTCCCGCCGTCGAACTCGGGCGTGGTGGTTTCGAGGTAGCTGATCTCGCTTTCCTCGTCGACGACCGCGAGGGTAAGGTTTGCAAGCTCGTCGGCCGGGAGCGATTCGCGTTCGCCGACGACCGCGATACGATAGGCCGGTTCGCCGTCGCCGGGTTTTGTGCCCCGAGGGGGGACGATCAGATCGATCAGATCGCCGTCGACCGCGTCGACGCCGTCGGCCGTATCGACGCCGTCGGCCGCGTCAACGCCGCCATCGACCGTGTCGACACCGGGCCAGCCCGCGCGGGCGGGCGTAAGATAGAATCCCCGATCGCGGAGGTCGGCGTAGACGAGAAACCGGAGGGCGAACCGGTCGGCGGCCGCCGCGGAGGCGACGAAGAACTCTTCAAACGAGAGGCGACCGGCGGAGCCGTCGTGGTCGACGACAGCCGTGAGGTCGCCACGGAGCAGGAGGTGGGCGGCCTCAACGCGGGCCAGGTGGATCTCGTTGCCGTCGGCCGGCCGGCCGTAGCCGCGAGCGTCGTGGAACTGCTGGCGGGCGTTGCCGCCGACCGCGACGACGCCGTTGCGAAGATGTCCGTCCATACCGAAGGGGGCGGCGGCGAGGCCAAAGGCACACCGATCCCAGAACAGGTGGTGCCGCCACAACGGCAGAATCGCTACACGAGCGGAGCCATTATACAACGAGCGGAGCCGTTATACAAGCGGGAAGAGCCCAATCCAGCGAAGAAAGGCGAACAGCAGGTCGCCGTAGGTGAAGGCGACGAGGAGGCCGGCAAACATCGGGACGACGAACGGAAGTCCCGGTGAGACCCAGACCGTCTCCTCGTCGGTCGTCGCCAGCAGTTCGAGACCGTCGCGGAGTTGTTCAGGATCGGTGCCGTAGGTCGACCGATCGATCGACTCGAAAAACTGGTCGACACCCCACGGGTCGTCGAGAGTCTCGGCGGGAGCGTCGCCGTCGACTGTCGGAACAGCGTCGGCGTCGTCCCAATCGAGGTCGTCGTCGATGTCGCTGCGGCCGTCGGTCGGCTCGCCGGTCGCCTCGATGCTGGCCGGATCCCGAGCGACATCGGGGGCCGCCCGGAGCGCGGCTAAGGGGAGGCCGCGCCAGCGAAGATACATCCGGAGGGCGTCAAGATCAAGCCCATTGTGGGTGAACCCATCCGGGGTTTCAAACAGGCGGCCGTGGCGATCCGGCAGCGAGTCGATGCGGACTGGTCGGGCCAGAAACATCACCACGGGCTCGATCCGGCGGCGGAGCAGATTGCCAAGGCCCAAGCCGACCGGGGCGGCCACCGCGAGGATCACCGCGTTCGTCAGCACCGTCAACGAGAACACGCCGATTGTCGTGTCGACGATGGGGAGTTCCAGCCCGCCGAGAGCGTAGGTCGGGAACGTCGGCAGGAGGACGGCGAGGGCGATCATCGCCTTCGCGTCGGCCGCGCCGAACGCGCCGAACCACCAGAAGGCGTAGCCAAGCGGGGCGACAAATAGGAGGCTGATCCCGGCACGGATCAGGAAGGCTTGGCCGCCGGGAGCACTGAAGACAAAAAATTGGATGGCCTCCCAGACGAGCAGCAGTCCGCCAAGGATGACCAGCGGTGGCCACACCCGGTTCGGGATGCGGCGGGTGTGGATGTCGCGCCACGCAGCCCACCCAAGAACCGGGATCACGAGAAGTCGAAGCAGATCCGGCAACGTTGCAACCATTACCACAGTTCGGAACCGCATCACCCATAGGTGTTTAGGTGTCGAACAGCGGCACAGTGGGCTGGCCCGCGGTGATACCCCACTATCGCCCCGAATTTTATGCGGGTAGATATGATATACGGTCACATGGATGTCCGGGACGCCGTCGAAGAGGACGCCGAGTCGATCGCGGCACTGGCCGATGTGCCGGCGGATGTCGTCCGAAACCTTGTGCACGATCGCAGCGTTCGGGTCGCCGAACGGAAACAGGCCGGCAATGACCCCAACACCGATACCGACGCACTCGAATCCGAGCTGTTGGGGTTCGTCAGCTTCGATGTCCACGACAACACCGTCCACGTGACACAGGTCGGCGGGACGAAGGAGGCCTGTGAGCGGCTGCTGAGCGAGCCGGTTCGGTTCGCCGCCAGCGAGGGGCTGGACGTGGAACTACTGGTCGAACAGAACGCAACTGATCTCCAGACAGCCGCCCAGGCCGCGGGGTTTCAGGAGGCCGGCAACGGCCCCGTCTTCCGTGGGTCGGCGACGATCCGGTACTACCAGGAACCCTGATCGGAGAAACAGAAAGGAATCCTGATCAGGGGAAACAGGACGGTTCCTTACACCTCGCTCACGCGAACTTTCGAACCGTCATATCGAGTGTGTCGAGGTCGACGATCGGGGCGTGAGCCACATCGGGGTCGATATTGACCTTCTTTTGGAAGGCGGTTTGGGCCTGCCAGCAGCCGCTGTTGACCGCCAGCACGTTGTGGTACTTCCCCCAGCCGAGTTTGTGGACGTGGCCGGTGTGGAAGATGTCGGGCACCGTGTCGATGGTGAGATAGTCCTTTGTTTCGGGTGCAAGTCGCATCTTCCCGCCGTACTGGGGGGCGACGTGGCGTTTTTTCAGGAGAGAGTACATCGCTTTGTGTGGCTCGTCGTAGCTGGCTTTGTCCTCAGGGTGTTCGGCGATCACCTCGTCCAGTGAGACGCCGTGGTACATCAGCACGGAGACGCCCTCGATGGTGACCGTCGAGGGGTTGCCCGTGATCTTCGGGTCGTGGGCTGACATGATATTTCGGAGCTCCTCGTCGAAGCCGGGTTGTGGTTCGGCCAGCCGGACAGCATCGTGGTTGCCGGGGATCATCACGATCTCCATGTCGCCAGGGACGGCTTTGAGATGCTCCGAGAACGCTTCGTACTGATCGAAGATATCGATGATGTCGAGTTCCTCGTCCTGATCGGGGTAGACGCCAACGCCTTCGACCATGTCGCCGGCGATCAGGAGGTATTCGACGGCTTCGGCTTCCTCGGTGTGGAGCCAGTCAGCGAATCGGTTCCAGGCGTCGGCCATGAACTCCTGGCTGCCGACGTGGATATCCGAGATCAAGGCGGCCTGGACGTGGCGGTCGGCCGTACTCGGACGGAAGGTTCGGGGAACGTCGGGGAAGTGAATCGAGTCGGTGAATAGGATGCCCGAATCGTCGGCAAGGGTGCCCTGGACGGCGATGCATTCGTCGAGAAGGAGTTCATCGACCAGCTCGGCGATCGGCCGGTCTTTCATCACGAGCGCGGGGAAGGTTCCGGTTGTGTCTTCGAGTTCGATCAGCCAGTGGCCGCTGGCCGTCGAGCGGATATCGTTGACGAGGCCGATCATCTCGGCGTCGCTGCCGCCGGGCATGTCGGCGATGGCCGACGCCGGGCGGTGGTTGACGCGGCCCTTGAGGAGTTTTGAAAGCTGTTCGTAGCGATCCCGAAATGTCGTCACGAACTGGCTGTACTCGCCGGTGCCGGTGCTGCGACCGGTGATGTCGCCGGTGATCTCGGCGGGTTCCGGGTTCCGATCCACCGAAGAGCCGGCGGTTCCTGTTGGTTCATCAACCACTTCTTTACGCCCGGTCGACTTTGACCCCTCTGTTTCGTGTGGAGATTTTGACTTCGTCTGTTGATTTGGGTGTGTTTTGGTTGCAGTCGAAGTGGTGGTGTTTGAGCTGGGTTGGTGGGCTGTTTCAGGCTGTGAGTCGGTGGTTGCAGCCGAATCGGGGGCTGTCGACTCGGTCGCGGCTGCTGCCGTCGACTCAGCCGCCGAGTCTGAGTTGGTCGTCGGGGTCGACTCGGTTGTGGTCGTTGACGACGATGGTTCAGTGGCCGGCGTGGCAGAGGAAACGGCCGCGCCGGTCGCAACGGTGTCGCTGTCGAGACAGGCGCGAACGTCGCTGCTCGTGAGGCGAAGCGTGTCGTCGTCGGTCGCCGAAACGACAGCCTCGATAGCGGCAGCCGGATCCGCCGCGCGGGCGAGCAGGGTGACCGCCTCGCGGTCGGCGTTGTAGCCGTGGCGGGCCAGCGTCTGAACGATCCGGGACGGCCTTTCGGATGGCACTGTCGGGATCTCGGGATCACCGGGCAAAAACATGCCGACAGCCGGAGCCAGTGGGAGTGGCGCTGGCGGGTGGCGACCCCGGGTCAGAAGTTTCAAACGCGGTGCGGCAGAAGACGTTTGTAATGAGTGATGGTGATCGGCAGCCGGCTGTCGAGTCGGAACCCGACGAAGGGTCGTGGTTCCAGCGGCTCCGTGGGGCCGACGACGGACCGCTGTTGTTCCTTCGGGAACTGCTGCTCAGCCTCTCGATCGTGGCTGCCATCGGACTCGTGCTCTTTGCGGCGACCGGGGTCTGGCCGCCGATGGTCGCCGTCGAGAGCAACAGCATGGATCCCAACATCAACAAATACGATCTCGTCGTCGTCAGCGAGCCGGGCCGGTTTGCGCCGGGAGAAGCCAACGATCAGGGGCTCGTGATGGCCGACACAAGCGACACCAGCTATGAATCGTTCAACCAGCCAGGGAGTGTGATCGTCTACGACTACCCCGGCCGTGTCGGCTCGCCGATCATCCATCGGGTACGGTTTCGTGTCGAAGCGGGCGAAAACTGGTATGATCGAACGTCGCCCGATGCGGTCGACGCCGAAAGTTGTGCGGAGTTAACAAACTGTCCGGCCCCGCATGCAGGGTATATCACGAAAGGCGACAACAACCAGCGGTACGATCAGGCAAACGGGGTTGCACCCGTGGTGAAATCGGAGTGGGTCAACGGGGTCGCCCGGTTCAGGATTCCGTATCTTGGCCGGCTCCGATTGGCGTTGCTCGGAACGGGATACAGTGGCGGGATGAGTGGGACAGTCTCCCCTGGTAGCGGAATTGTCACTAGTGGCGGAATGGTCAGATCAGTTGCGGGATAACAGCCGACCCGGCAGTTTGGGAGTATACCGACGACGGGGGTAAGAAGGAGGCTCAGTTCCGCGACAGCTCAGTTGTCGAACCGAGCCTGATCAGTTATCAAAACGAGCCTGCACAAACGGTTGCACGTCGTCGATGTTGCCAAGTCGGGAGTCCGACAGCAGGACGGCCTCGGTTTCCTCAAGCGGTACCGAGAGGCTCATTTCTTTCGTGCGCCCGTAGCGACCCTTCGAGACGACAACCGCGTTGACGATGCCGAGCATGTCGAGTTCGCTGATGAGATCGGTGACGCGCCGTTGGGTCAACACGTCGGCGTCGATCTCCTCACAGAGGCGTTTGTAGATATTGTACACCTCACCGGTGTTGATGTTGTGGACGCCGTTCTGTTCCAGCAGGATGATCGAAAAGAGGACGATCTTGCTTTGGGTGGGGAGGGTGCGAACAACCTCAACGACGCGATCAAGTTCGATCTTATCCTGTGCCTGCCGGACGTGTTCTTCCTCGACGATGTCGGCCTGGCTTCGCTCGGCGAGTTCGCCGGCCGTTCGGAGGAGGTCGAGTGCGCGGCGGGCATCGCCGTGTTCCTGGGCCGCAAACGCCGAACACAGCGGAATCACGTCGCCGGTGAGGGCGTCAGGTTTGAATGCGACCTCGGCGCGGTGTTGGAGGATATCGCCGAGCTGGGTGGCGTCATACGGCGGGAAGACGATCTCCTCCTCGCCAAGGGAGGATTTGACGCGTGGATCGAGGAAATCAGTAAATTTGAGATCGTTCGAGATTCCCATAATCGAGATCCGGGAGTTTGTCAGCTCGTTGTTCATCCGCGAGAGGTTATACAGGGTGTCGTCGCCGCTTTTCTCGACGAGCTTGTCGATCTCGTCGAGCATGATGACGACCACGCGCTCGTTGTAATCGACAGCCTCGAAGAAGGTGCTGTAGACGCGGTCGGTCGGCCACCCGGTCATCGGGACGGGCTCCATCTCCTCGGCGTCAGCCTCCAGAGCTTCGATGCGCTCGTCGACGGCGTCGACCGAGGTGTACTGCTCGGTGACGATCGGCAGGCTGCCTTCGGGGTCGGCCTCGGCGTCAGTTTCGGCATCCGGGATCGAGACCGTCGTATCGTCGGCGTTGGTGTCGCTGACGGTGGCCGTTGTATCAGGGCCACCCTCGGCGAGCTTCTCGCGGACGGTTTCGAGTGCGTCGATCCGGGATTCGATGAGCGCGACGTTTTTTTCGATGAACTTGTTGGCGAGCTGTGCGAGCACGCGATACTGGGTGTCGGTGACCTCGCAGTTGATGTACTCGACCTCACAGGGAACGTCGTACTTTTCGGAGGTCGATTCCAGCTCCTGGCTGACGTACTTCGCACTCGCGGTTTTGCCGGTACCGGTTTTGCCGTAGATCAGGATATTGGAGGGTGTGTCGCCGCGAAGCGCGGAGACGAGAATCGTCGCCATCTGGTTGATCTGGTCGTTGCGGTGGGGGAGCTCACGTGGGGTGTAGGACGGCCGCAGGACTTCCTTGTTCTCGAAGATCGGTTCCCCGGAGAGCAGATCGTCGAACAACCCCTCGCTGTCGTCGGCCGCGTCCGGATCGGGATCGAGATCGAAATCCAAATCGGTCGAGGCGGTCGATCGGTCGCGGCTCCAGTCGGCGTCGGCAAGATCGAGGTCGTCAACCGAGCGATCAGCTGACGGGATCGGATCCGATGCCAACACCGACGACGGATCGGTTGAGGCGTTGTCGGTATCCGAGTCAGAGTGAGTTACTGTTGTCTCCGGCTCAGCAGCCTCCTCTCCGGAGGGGTTCTCGACTGCTTCAGCTGTCCCCGCCGAGTCGGACTGCGATGTCGACTCGGTGTCGCTCAGGTCGTTGTGTTGTCGTGTGTGATCGTCCGTCATTGATCCCATCCCATCGTCTTGTGTTCCGCGTTCCACCCTTTATTTCACGTGGAGCCGCCAACAGGAATGCCCGAAATCAGCTGAAAGACGGCGGAGACCGCAGTTTTTGCCGAATCGGGGACTGCTGACGTGTTGAAATGATGCAGGCGAAACAGAGGGAGACATAGTACAAAAACGTTCTCACTTTGGATACTATTTGCCGATATTTTTGTTGGTTTTTCGATACTGATAGCTATTTTGAAGTTCAACGATGCCGACAGCTTGTATCCGATATGGGTTACCCGGGTGCTGTCGATTGGAAATGAGTGTCGGACACTGTGCAGCACATGAGGTGTGAGCCGTGAGGTGACGATATTTCAATGTGAGATGATCCTGGAGAGGGAGGATCTTGGAGAGGGAGGATCCTGGAGAGGCATAATCTGAGATGGGCGTCTGCCGACTCTGGCGAGAAGGCAAAATGAGCCGTGGCTACACCCCCACCCCTTTGTTTCGAGTGGAACATCCCGATCGGCCGTCGACTATGTTCTCCGTTTATTTTTTGTAGTTGCTCTAGTATCTAATACAACAAAATAACCGGATAGAATAATATATTTTCTTCGCAGTACGGGTGTCGTTTCTTAGTATAGCATATAAATATTTTGGTGTTAGATACCACTCTCAGACACCCCTCCGTCAGTATGATTCCACCCGAAACAAAGGGGTGGGGGGCTAGTGGGGATGGCGGCCTGCCACAATCAACGGCTACTCACCGAAGCAGATTCCCACTAAATCGATTTCTCGCATACTGATCTCGTTTGTCCCGGTTTCTGATCTTCTCTAATCGAGATTCCCTCGCTCACACGCGAATGGTTTCAGACGATGCTACCCGTTGTCCGTTGAATTCGGCCGCTCACCCCTGTCTGACGCAGTGTTTAAGTGTTCCCGGATTGCAAGATGCGTCATACGCCCTTCCACGCGAAACAGGGGAGGTGCGGGAGTGTCAGGATGGGTCTACTCACAAATCTCAGGGACAGCGTCTCGCGGGTCACCGACCGGCTGTTCGCGTCCGACGATCCGAAACGGATCGGGATCTACGGACCGCCGAACGCCGGAAAGACGACCCTCGCAAACCGTATCGCACGTGACTGGACTGGCGACGCCATCGGCCCCGAAAGCCACGTTCCACACGAAACACGCCGTGCACGCCGCAAGGAAGGCGTCGATATCGAGCGCAACGGCCGCTCGGTCACCATCGACATCGTCGACACACCGGGTGTCGCCACCAAGGTCGACTACAAGGAGTTCCTCGACCACGACATCGAGAAGGACGACGCGATCCGTCGCTCCCGGGAGGCGACCGAAGGCGTCGCCGAGGCCATGCACTGGCTCCGGGAGGATGTCGACGGCGTCATCTACGTCCTCGATTCGACGACCGACCCCTTTACGCAGGTGAACACCATGCTCATCGGCATCATCGAGAGCCGCGATCTCCCGGTGCTCATCTTCGCCAACAAGATCGATCTCGACGAGGCCGATATCAAACGCGTCGCCGACGCCTTCCCCCAGCATGAGACCGTCCCACTGTCGGCCCTTGAGGGCGACAACATGGACGAGGTGTACGACAAAATCGCGGAGTACTTCGGATAATGCCTGAAGCAACACCCTCGGATTCCACGACGGAATCGCAAAACGGCGTCCAGATCGACCTGATTAGCGGGTCGCGGATGGAGGGGCTTCGGAGCATGGAGAAGATCCGGCTCATCCTTGATGGCGTCCGCGACGGCAACATCGTCATCCTCGAAGAAGGCCTCTCGCCGGACGAGGAGTCGAAACTCATCGAGGTGACGATGACCGAGATCAGCCCCGACGAGTTCAGCGGGATCGAGATCGAGAGCTATCCCCACGAGGAGGCCGCCGACCAGAGCTTCCTCGACCGCCTCATGGGCCGAGAGTCGACGAAGAAACTCACCGTCATCGGCCCGGCCAACCAGATCGAAACCCTGCACAAGGACGACCAACTCATCAGCGCGCTGGTCTCCCGGAAGTAGCGTCATGCCCCACCAGTGTACCAACTGCGGCCATGTCTTCCCCGACGGCTCCAAGGAGATGCTCTCTGGGTGTCCTGACTGCGGCGGCAACAAATTCCAGTTCAAACAGGGCTCAGTCGAGGATGTCACTGACGATGCCGCCGAGCAGCAGGCCACGCTCGACGATTCTGCCGCGGCCGATGAGTCCGTGACACCCAACCCGGAGCCGGCCACAGAACCCACTGGCACGGCCGATGCCGATTCCCCTGGGACGAGCGATACGACCGAGCCGACCGACGCCGAAGTCCTCGACGACGACCGTACGCCGGGCGGCGAATCACCGGCCCAATCGAGTGCCCGCTCGGATATCGTCTCTGACGACGAACTCCCCGATTCTCCGCCGCCGGCCGACGATTCGGCGGCGACGCCCGATTCAGAAACCCCTCCGGCCGATCAGCCCGCTGCCGACGCCGCCGACGCAGGTGACGTGGCGGCCGACGAGGCGACCTCCTCAAGCCTTGATCAACTCCGCCAAGAGCTCAACGATCAGTTCGAAAGCATCCGCATCGTCAGCCCCGGCCAGTACGAACTGAATCTGATGGAACTGTACGACCGCGACGAGTACATCATCTCGCTGCGCGAGGACGGCCGCTACGTCATCGAAGTCCCGGATAGCTGGGATACTGACACCCCATCCTAACGCTACGGTTTCACCGTCCCGCCTCCGCCAACGCGTTCGCTATGCCAGCGGCGTCCGTCCGACGACCGTCCCATCAACGGTCGAATACCACGTTTTTCCGGTCAGTCACTCGCCGCGCTCGTTCCTTCGGAAAAACCTGGACTAAAACATTCCTCACTCCCGCTGGTCGTTCGTCGTGGATCGATCGGCTGTGTCTACCTACCCCACTCAAACTCTACAGAAAACTACGCTAACGGCGTCCGCTCGACGACCGTCCCGTCGACAGTCGGGTACTGCTCGACGATCTCGCCCTCGTTCACGTCGCCGTCTTCGACCATCTCTTCGAGCAGCCACCAGGCCAACTCGACGTGGTCGGATTTGACGGTGTAGAACTCCTCTGGAACCCCGAGTTCTTCGAGTCGAGCCTCCGGCTCCCACGTTTTCCCGTAGACGAGCGTCCCGTCGTCGGTGATCTCGTCGAACTCACGGCCGATAACACGGGCCATCCGCTTCAGGCGGTTTCGGTGTTGGGCGGCGTCTTTGAACACGCTCGTACAGAAGTAGACGCGTTCGTGATCACCCATCGTTTCCAGAATTTCCTCCTTCGAGCCGTCGACGGCGGACATGTGGCCGTCCTGCAGTTCGTAGCCCTTCTCTTGCATCCGCCGGTAGTTCCCGTCGCTCATCTCGAACTCGTTGATATTGCAGAACTCCGCCGCGCCCTCGTCGAGGAACTCCAAAAACTCCTCTTCGGCACGGATTCCGGGTATCTCGAAGGCGGGTGTCATCCCCTCTTCGCGGGCGATATGGAGGATCTCTTCCCACTCAGTCCCATGCAACTCGCCCCACTGCTCGTACGGTGGGTGGAACCGGATCTCGTCGAGGCCGGCCTCCGAGAGCCGCCGCATGTTCTCGCGGCCGCCCGTGATTCCGGTGTAGAGGTGGGTATGGTGATCCTCGCCGAACTCGTCTTTCAGCAGCCGGAGGTAGCGACAGGTCTTCTCCATCGCTTCCTGCGGTTCGCCACCGGTAATCGAGGTACCCAGCGCGTCCATCCGGTGGGCTTCCTCGATGATGTCTTCGTCGTTTTCGACGAGGCGTTCGTTGGCGTAGACGTCGGTGACGTTCTTGCGGTTTTCCCCAAGCGGACAGTAGAAACAATCCCGCTGGTCACAGTAGCCGTAGACGAAAAGCACCATCTTCCCGCCCTTAGCGCACTGTTCGCAGCCTTTGGAGATCATCAGTTACTCGGTATACCGTTCCCCACCACAAAAACCGTCCGAAACGCCGAGCGCGTAATGAAAACCGGTGTCACGCCGGGACTTTTGCTTTCGATCGGCTGGGTTGCCCCGCTGTGTGCACGCCCTCCCGCCTGCGACCGCTCATGGCTTCCACACGTTGGGCCGCTTCCCGGTTCCATACCCTCGCTTTCGTCTCCACGGTCGCCCGTTCGCCACGTGATGACGCCCTCGGCACTGTCGACCCCGACAGCACCCGCTCGGTCGATCATCTCGGCGACTCGGTTGAGGTTGTCCCCTACCGCGCCGAGGACCGGCTCACCGAGGCCGACAGCGAACCCGATCTCACCACCCTCGTTCCAGTCGCCGAGGATGTCGTTGTCTTTCGGCGTCTATCCCCGCGGACGATGACCCCAACGCGATCAACGCCGTCCTCGCCGGCGTCGAACACACCGCCTACCCCCTTTGTCTCCCGGCCGCTCTCGTATCCCCCAGAAAAGTCTTAACGGGTCGCTCGCGTACCTTCGTATGCATGCTGCTCGTCCTCTGTATCGACCTCGACGATGATGTCGGCCGGAAGACCGACATCGAGACCCCGGTCGTCGGCAGCGATGCGGTTCGGGAGGCCGCTATCGCCCTGGCGACGGTCGATCCGGAGGACTCCGATCTCAACGTCATGTTTCAGGGGCTCTCGACGTACGACTCGCTGCAGGCCGAGGACGACGAGGCCGTCGAGGTCGCCGTCGTCACCGGTGTCGAGGGCAACGATGTCAGCGCCAACCGCACCATCGGCGACGAGATCGACACGGTGCTGGCGGGCCTCCAGACCGGCGAGGAGGTCAGCGCGATCGTCATCACCGACGGGGCCCAAGATGAGTCGGTGATCCCGATCATTCGCTCGCGGATGCCGATCGATGGCGTCCAGCGCGTCGTCGTCCGGCAGGCCCAAAATCTCGAATCGATGTACTACACCATCAAACAGGTGTTGGCCGACCCCGAGACCCGCGGAACGATCCTTGTGCCGCTCGGGGTGCTCCTGTTGATCTACCCGATGGTCGTCATCGCCGGCGTGTTCGATGTTGCCGGCGCGGTTGTCCTCGGTCTCTTGTCCGCCCTCCTCGGCCTCTACACGCTGTTCCGCGGGCTCGGGTTGGAGGACAGCATCGATGCGACCGCCGACCGCGTTCGCAACGGGCTGTACGCCGGCCGGGCGACGCTGATCACCTACGTCGTCGCTCTCGCGCTCGTCATCGTCGGCGGCGTCCAGGGCGTCTCCCTCGTCGAGACCGTTACGGCGACCGACGGCGACGCGGCGGCGATTGTCACCACCGCCGCGGCCTTCGTCCACGGCTCGGTGCAGTGGTTTGCGGCCGCTGGGATCACCAGCAGCCTCGGTCAGGTCACCGACGAGTATCTCGCCGATCGCTTCCGGTGGCGGTATCTCAACGCGCCGTTTTATGTCGTTGCGATCGCCATCGTCCTCTACGGGCTGTCGGGCTTTCTCCTCCCGGATATCGCGGGGGTTGCCGCCTTCACCCTCCCGGATCTGGCGATCGCACTCACCGTCGGGACGCTGTTGGGCGTCCTCAGTACGCTCACCTTCGCGGTCGTCGAATCCCGGTATCCGGCGGCCCCGGAGCCAGCCTGATCAGCCGCGATCGACCGCTGCCGGCTACCGATCGGCCAGCAGTTCGCTTGCGGTCACGAGCGCGTCGAGTTCGAGATCGTGTTCGGCCAGTGTCTCGGCGGCACCCTCCTCGCGGTCGACGACAACGAGCACCCGGTTTACCACCGCGCCGGCCGCCCGCAGTGCTTCGGCAGCTTCGACTGCCGAGGTACCGGTCGTTGCAATATCCTCAAGCACAACGACCTCCTCGCCCTCATCAAGCCGTCCTTCGATCCGATTACCGGTGCCGTACTCCTTGGCCTGCTTGCGGGCGATCACGTAGGGGCGGCCGGTTTCGACGGCGGTCACCGCGACCAGCGGCACCGCACCGAGAGCGACGCCGGCGAGCTTTGGTTCATTGATCTCGGCAGCGAAGGCCGCCGCAATCAGCTCAAGACAGCGTGGGTTGGTTTCGAAGAGATACTTGTCGACGTAGTAGTCGCTGGTGCCGCCATGGGAGAGCTCGAACTCGCCGTACTGCACGGCGTCGGCGTCGCGTAAGGCATCGATGAGTGCCTGATTGGGCATACGCGGACTCGGCCAGCCGTCGGCTTAAACGGGCGGGATCCCGACTGCTCCGCCCGCTGTAGAACACTACCGACCGCTCATGAGTGAACGATTTTGACCGGTATTTGTGTTCTCATAACACTATTCTATACACCGCCCCATTCTGTTTTAGCCGATAAAACCACAATTAAACGCCATTGTTTGGATTGTGCGTTTACCACCGATCGATAGTTTTGTATAATATGGGCACAACTAATGGGTATGAACGACTCCCAGCCGATCATCGGTCGGAGGCAGCCATGATCCGCTCCTTCCTCATCACCCTGAAACAGAACCTGATCTACGTTGTCATCGCTTCGCTGGTCGGCGGTCTTGCGTTCGGTCAGATCGCCGGGGGCGACATCAAGAGCCTGCTGCGATCAGCGGTGGTGCCCGTATTATTCCTGATGATCTACCCGATGATGATCAACATCGATCTCCGAGAGATCCTTTATGTGCGAACACACGCAAAGGTTGTCAGCCTCAGCCTGCTGCTCAACTTCGTGTTCGCGCCGCTGGTGGCGGTCGGCCTTGGTCGGTTGTTTTTTGCCGGCTCGGTCGGCTATACGATCGGGTTATACTTCATCGCGCTGATCCCCTCCTCGGGGATGACCGCCGCCTGGACCGGGCTGGCCGGCGGCGATCTGGAATCCGCCTTGGTCGCCATGTCGGTGAACCTGCTGGCGGCGATCGCCATCCTGCCGGCGTATCTCTCGTTGCTGGTGCCCGGCAGTGTCGGATTCGAACCAGCAGCCCTCTACCGGCAGCTTGCAACCGTGATCGTCGGCCCGATGATCGCCGGGACGGCCACCCGGTGGTGGCTACTCCGCCGATACAAGTCGGACGGGCTCAAGCGACTCAAACCCGTGTTTGGTGGGCTGAGCTCGCTGGGTGTGATGTTGATCGTCTTTATCGCGATGACAATGCGGTCGGCCTCGATCCTTTCGGATCCTGTGACCTCCGCGACCACGATCATCCCGTTGCTCGCGTTCTACGCCGTGATCTTGGCTGTGGGTGCGGGACTCGGCCGCCTGCTGTTGTCCGATGAGCTTGGCATCTCGCTGGTGTACGTGACCAGCATGCGGAACCTCTCGATCGCTGTGGCGATCGTTGTCGCCAGCGATAGCCTTCCGACCGAGGCTGTGCTCCCGATCGCCTTGGCCTACATCATTCAGCCGCCGCTGGGGGCCGTGTACATGCACTACCGCCGGGATGTCGTCGAGGAGGGGCTGTCGATCAGGCAGGCCGTCGCCGCGATGATCTAACCGGCCGTCGCCGAGATACTCTAACCGGACAGTACGTGGACGTGCCGCACTAAGGATCCGTGCACTCGCCGTTCGAACCGCCGTTCGACCGTCCATCCGGCTTCCTGTGCGGCATCGTCCCACGATCGATCGGCGACGACAACCGCGCGCGGGGCGATCCGACGGGCTTCTCGGAGCGCGCCACCGACCAGCTCGCTCAACTCGTGGCGGGCGATCTTTGATTGGCGGCCGTAGGGGGCATCGAAGACGACCGTGTCGGCCGCGTTATCAACGAGCGGTAGCGCGGTAGCGTCGCCGCGGCAGACGCTCACCTCGCCGTCGAACCCCTCGCCGGCCTCCTCGCGCAGTTCCGCCAGATTCTCTCGGCTCCCGCGGGCCATCTTCCACTGGGCGTCGACGCCGATCACGTTGCTGCCGACGAGGCCGGCCTCCAGTAGTAGCCCGCCGGTGCCACACATCGGGTCGACGACCGTTGTTTCTGGGCCGGCTCCCGCGATGTTCACGAGTGCCCGGGCGTCCAACGGAGCCATACTTCCGGGCTGGACGAATGGGCGATCTGTGGGTCGGCGCTCGCCGTAATCCCGGCGGCTCTCGACGGCCAGCCAGCCGATGAGGCAGCAGGTATCGTCGTCATCATCTGCGTCGTCGTCCACGAAGTCATCGTCTGCGCCGTCATCGTCATCGCCCGCGAACAACACCCGCAGTTCGTGGTCTGGATCATCGAGATCGACTTCGAAGCCGCGATCGACGAGCACACCGCCGAGCTGCCGTTCGGCCGCCTGGGTGCTCACACCCGTCTGACTCCGCACGTCGCGGGCCCGAACTGCGACCGAGCCCTCGCGGTCGATGCCGGCTGCCGTGAGCGCGGCTGCGGCGGCCTCGATATCGGCGTCTGTCTTTGCAATGAGCTCGCTGGCAGCATGCGTGTAGGCGAGCCGCCGGACGCCGTCGGGATCGATCCCGCGAGCGGTCGCCACCCCGCCGGCGATGACCTCGACTGCACTCGCGGCCGAGCCGGCCTCGTAGGCCGCAAACACATCCTCGTCGCCGGCGAGCTCCAGACAGTACACGCATCGATACACTCGTAGATCGGCTTTCAGCGTGTCGATTCTGGGGCCCATCCCATCGTCCAACCCGGTGTTCTCTTGTCGGTTCGCCCACCACTCGGTGTATGGCACTCCCCGCTGTCGACCTCGGGTGGTGGTTGCTTGCGGTGCTCTGTTACGGCGTCGGCGACTATGTGACGACAGTCGTTGCTGTCCGTCGGTATGCGGTTGTTGAGGCAAACCCCGTCGTCAGCCGACTCCTTTCGCGACAGCCCGGGCCGATCGGCTTCGCCGTCCTCAAACTCGCCACGCTGGCGGTCACGGTTGCGGGATATCTTTTCATCGCCGACAGCCCGATCGCGGTCGGGGTTCCGATCGCTGTCGCGGCTATCGGCGTCGTTGTAACCGTCTCGAATCTTCGGGCGATCAGGGGGAGCCACCGGCTGGATGAGCCGGCCAACTGAGCCGATCGCTGCGCTCGCCGTCGCGTCGCCAAACGACAGATTCGACATCCCCCGGGGTCTGTGGGTAGGTATGTCGGTGGCTGGATCGTCGTTGTCGTCCGCACTCACCCTGCAAGCAGCCCCGAGCCCGACGGCCGTCCTCGGAACTGTCGGGTTGTTGGCCCTCTTTTTGTCGATCACGGCCCACCTCGCGGCCCGGAACGTCCTCGGCGATGTCGCCGTTGTCAAAGCACTCGGCGTCGGCGTCGGCCCCGCGGTCGTTTCGACTGGAACGGCACTGCTCTCGCTGCCAGGCGTGCTTGGTGTGGCTCTCGCGCTTGCGGTTGATGCCGCGGCGATCCACCTGCTCTATCGGCAACCACGCCGAACAACCGGGTTGATTACCGCGATCCACGCGATCATCACGGTCATCCTCGGCACGGTCGTGGGTGGAGCGGTGATCCTCTATATGAGCGCGCCGGGCTGATCTCACTGTCCTCGAATTATCCCGCAGCTATTCGACGAGCCGTTCGATCTCGGTGACGAGAATCCCGGTCGCGCCCGCGGCTTTCAGATCGTTGATGACCTCGAACACCTCGCGTTCGTCGACGACGACGTGAACGGCCAGATCGTCGCTGCCGGCGACATCCATCACCGTCGGCCCGCCGAGTCCGGGGATCACGTCTTTGACAGCGTCGAGATCCTCGCTGGCGACGTTCATCATCAGATAGCGTTTGTCGTCGGCTGCCAGCACCGACTCGAAAGCGGTCGTGAGCTGTTTGACCTTGTCGTCGTCGGCCGTCTCGGGGCGGGCGAACAAGCGGACTGAGCTCTGTAGCACCTCGTCGATGATCGCTAGTCGGTTGACTGCGAGCGTCGTTCCTGTGGAGGTGATATCGACGATGGCGTCGGCCATCTCGACGTGTGGCGTCAACTCGGTCGCGCCCGTGACCTCGACGATGTCGGTGTCGATCCCCTGCTCCTCGAAGTACTCGCGGGTGATTCGCGGGAACTCGGTGGCGACCGTTTTGCCTTCCAACTGCTCGGGTTCGCTGATCTCGCCGTCTTCGGGTGCCGCGAGGACGAGCCGGCACTGGCCGAACTCCAGGTCGACCAGTTCGTCGAGGTCGGTGCCGGACTCGCGTTCCTGATCGAGGCCGGTGATCCCGACGGCGGCCGCGCCGTCAGCGACGTACTCGGGGATGTCCGCGGCGCGGGCGAACAGCACAGTCACGTCGGGGTCGACCGTCTCAGCGTAGAGCTTCCGCTCGGCCCCGTTTTCGATCCGCAACCCGGCGCGTTCGAGTAGCTTCACCGTCGGCTCGTGGAGACGCCCCTTGTTGGGCACGGCGATGCGCATACTCGCTCCTCTCGGTGACGGGGCAACTGTCTTTCCCTCTATTCGTCGTAGTATTCCGATCCGTAGCTGCGTGGGAGCAGGATATGTAGAAAGCCCTCGGTTCTCTCGACCACCGAAAGACTCGCTCCGCTCGTCTTTCGAGGTTCTGCTCGCTTCGCTCGCAGAACTCCCGGGACTCGCTGCGCTCCTCTCTCGCTTCGCTCGCTGTGGTGCTTGCGTCGTCCAGGTTCGTCGAGAGAACCTCGCCCTTTCATTCCGCCAGGGAGTCGGTTGCTCGGCCGGCCGACCCGCGTGCTTGACTGCTCTCTACGAACTCCTTGTTGCTGGCGGGAACGCGGAGCGGAACCGCTATGGGGCCGTCGGCCGCAGTCGGATGTATGACTGCGGCCGCCGCTCCGCTACAGGCCACCATCGATCCGTTGTGGTTCGTCGTCGCCGCCGTCGTGCTGTTTCTGGCTATGGCCGCCCTTGGCCCGCGGGTGTCGCTGTCGCTTCGAGAGACACGCTCGCCGACGACCGACGAGCAGGATGATCTCGACGCGTTGCTCGCGGCGGCCGATCTCGATCCGCCAGCGATCCACATCTCCGAGACGGCCGATCCGTCGTCGATCAAAATCTCGCTGCACGGCCTGCCGGGTCGCCGCAGACTGCTGCTTACCGAGGGGGTTCTCGATTCTCTCGATGACGCGACGGCGACCGCGCTGCTGACGGCCGAAGCCCAGCGCGGCCGTCTGTTGTATCTCGAATACCGCGCGGTCGCGTCCGCGGTCGTCATCGGCGTCGCCACCGCGATGTTCGGCGGGTTGCTCGCGTTTTCCAACGGGCTGTTTGTCATCGCGGCTGCCGCGCTCGTCCTCTTCTGGATCGGTCGCCAACTCCAGTTCCGCGCGGATCGAGCGGCCGCCGACCGCGTCGGTGCAAGTGAGTTGGCCGACGCCTTCGAGGCAGTCGCCGACCACCGCGGCGTTGAGCCCGAGGGGGCGACGTGGCAGACGTATTTCGAAGTACAGCCGCCGCTCGGCCAGCGGATCGCTCGGCTGCGCGCGGGCGAGTGACTCACCTGTTCCGCCGGGTAGTCAGCCTACTCCCCGTCTTCGACGGCCTGCCAGAGTGAGTCCGTCCGCGTACGGACGCCATCGACAACGAGTTTGAGAACAGGTTCGAATTTGGTCGGCCACGCGCGATCCTCGCCGGGCGTGGCGGCATCCGGTGGCGGATGGAAGTGATCTCGGTCGTTGTGCTCGTTTGGATGGCGATCCCACCGCTGACACCACGTCCGATCCGGCCAGTCTTCCTGATAATGGATCCTGAAATCGCCGTTCGTGTACCAGCGAATATCCAGAAACCGCCGATCGATCCGTGACGGCGTAGCTTTCGGTGTCAGTGTGGCTCCCAGTTTCGTCTGCCCCTCGGCGACGACGATCGCTGCAGTCTCGATCTGTGGTGCGGTGCGGAGTCGATCCCGAATGGCTTCGAGGATGCCACGATCAATTTCGGGGACGCTGTCGTCGCCGGTCATTGCCGAACCGGCGGGCTCGAATCGCCCGCTTGGAGGCGTCGGGCCTGTTCGTGTCGCTGGAGTTCCGAGCGCGCTGTTTGCCAGTCGGTCAGTTCTGCGAATGCGGTTTCCGTCGAGATATCATCCGGCGGGGCCAACGCATCCACTTCGCTCGGATCGTCCGCGTCGTACCGCTGTTCGTACGTTTCGATTCGTTCGATCAGCGACTGGACTTGCGATTGTAACTCTGCAGCCGGTTTGCTCGCCAGTTCGTTGATGCGCCGCCACTCGAAATATCGGTCATTACGCTCGTAGGTCGGTGGTTCGCCGTCGTGTTCGGTCACGACGCCGAGCTTCGAGAACCACTCCAGATACTTCCGTGCGGTCTTGGGATCACAGTCGGCGGCGTTGGCCATGTCTTTGGCCGTTTTCGGCTGCCGTGTCTGGAGGACGGTATCGTACACACGCTCCTCGGCTGACCGCGCCGTATCGAACGGGTTTTCGAACGGTGGTGGCGCGTCCTCACTGTCGCTCATGGCTGATGGTACTGCCCGCGAGGATATAATTCTTTGTTACAGATTTATTTCTCCATCGCTGCCAACCCGCCCCGATTAAGAGACCCGCGGCACAATCGCCGGTATGACCGAGACGGCATTCGACGACACCGTCGTGATCGAGGGCGGCCATGTCCTCACGCCCGACTTCGAGGTACGCGAGGCCGACGTACTGATCGACCGCCAGGCCGGCGTGGTGCTCGATGTCGATGACGACCTTGATGGCGACGAAACGCTGGATGCGACCGACTCGCTAGTGATGCCGGGGCTCGTCAACGCCCACACGCACGTCGCCATGACGCTGCTGCGCGGCTACGCCGACGACAAGCCGCTCGACGCATGGCTCCAAGAGGACATCTGGCCGGTCGAAGCCGAGTTGACGCCGGCGGATATCCGCGTCGGCACCGAACTCGGCCTCGTCGAGTTCATCAAAAACGGGATCACTAGCTTCGCCGACAGCTACTTCGAAGTCCCCGAAATCGCCGCCGCAACCGAAGCATCGGGCCTTCGCGCGAACCTCTGTCACGCCTTCATCAGCGTCGGCAAGGACGACGAGGCCGCCCGCGCCGACGCACAGGAAGGCCTCGACATCGCCCGCGAGTTCGATGGCGCGGCCGACGGCCGGATCACCACGGCGTTGATGCCACACTCGCTGACGACCGTTGAGACCGAGTATCTGGAGGAGTTCGTCCCGCAGGCCCGCGAGGCCGGCGTCCCGCTGCATTTCCACGCCAACGAGACGGAAAACGAGGTCGAGCCAATCGTCGACGACCACGGCGTCCGCCCGCTCGAATACGCCGACGACCTCGGAATGCTCACCGACGACGACTTCCTCGCCCACTGCGTTCACGTCGACGAGACCGAAATCGAGCTGCTGGCCGAGACGGGCGCGAGCGTGATCCACTGCCCGGCCTCGAACATGAAACTCGCAAGCGGGATCGCCCCCATACAGGAGATGCTCGACGCGGGCGTGAACGTCGGCCTCGGAACTGACGGCGCGGCCTCGAACAACGATCTCGATCTGTTCGACGAAATTCGGGATGCGGCTATGCTCGGCAAACTCGCCCGTGGCGACGCCCGCGATGTCGCCGCCGAGTCCGCGGTGCGCATGGCAACTGAGGGCAGCGCAGCGGCCATCGGCTTGCCTGTCGGTCGACTCGAAGCCGGCGGGACGGCCGATATCGCGGTCGTCGATTTCGACGCCCCCCACCTCACACCGGTTCACGACTACGTGAGCCACCTGGCCTACGCGGTTCGCGGCTCGGACGTGCGACACACGATCTGTGACGGCGAGATCCTGATGGAAGACCGCGAGGTTCGGACGCTGGACGAGGCGGCGATCCGCGAGCGGGCGAGCGAGCACGCCGCCGACCTCGTTGCGCGCGCCGAGTAATTCGTTCGCGCCGAGTAACCCGCTGGCCCAGCGTCGCCGTCTTCGGTACCGTTTTCACCGCCTGACGTGATGAACGCGTATGAGCACATCAGCGTATCCACCGGTCGCGTCCCACCTCGACGACCCCGAGGACGCGGCAACCGAGGGCCGCCGCAAGATGGACTGGGCACTCCAGCATATGCCCATCCTCCAGTCGCTCCGCGAGGAGTTCGAAGCCAACCAGCCGCTCGCCGGCGAGACGGTCGGGATGGCGATGCACGTCGAAGCCAAGACGGCCAACCTCGTCGAACTCTTGGCTCTTGGCGGCGCGGAAGTAGCGATCACCGGCTGCAACCCGCTATCGACGCACGACGACGTGAGCGCGGCCCTCGACGCCCACGAGAACATCACCTCCTACGCCGTCCGGGGCGTCGACGACGAGGACTATTATGCGGCCATCGATGCCGTCATCGACCACGAGCCGACGATCACCGTCGACGACGGGATGGACATGATCGCGGCGATCCACGAGGATCACCCGGAACTCATCGACACCATCGTCGGCGGCTGCGAGGAGACGACGACCGGCGTCCACCGCCTGCGGGCGATGGACGACGACGGCGCGCTCGAATACCCGGTCTTCGCGGTCAACGACACGCCGATGAAGACGCTCTTTGATAATGTCCACGGCACCGGCGAGTCCTCGCTGGCGACGATTGCGATGACGACGAACCTCTCGTTCGCTGGCAAGAACGTCGTCGTCGCCGGCTACGGCTACTGCGGGAAAGGCGTCGCCAAGAAAGCCGCGGGCCAGAACGCGAACGTCGTCGTCACCGAGGTCGACCCCCGGAAAGCCCTCGAAGCCCACATGGAAGGCTACGACGTGAAACCGATGGAAGAGGCCGCCGCCGAGGCCGACCTCATCCTGACGACCACCGGCAACCGCGATGTCGTCGTCGACGAGCATTTCGACGTGATGCCCGACGGTGTTTTGCTGGCGAACGCGGGTCACTTCGACATCGAGATCGACCTCGTTGCACTCGAAGAGAAGGCCGTCGACAACTACGAAGCCAGAGATGGTGTCCAAGCCTACGAGATGCCCGACGGCCGCCGGCTCAACGTGCTGGCGGAGGGCCGACTCGTCAACCTCGCCGCACCCATCGCGCTCGGCCATCCGGTCGAAGTCATGGATCAGAGCTTCGGCGTCCAGGCGGTCTGTGTCCGCGAACTCGCCGCCAACGGCGACGCCTACGAGGCGGGTGTCCACGACGTGCCGGACGACCTCGATCGGGAAATCGCTGAGATCAAACTCGGCGCCGAGGGTGTCGCCCACGACTCGCTGAGCGACGAACAGAGAGAATACCTCGATAGCTGGGATCACGGAACGTAGCCGGAACCGTCGTACTTTTCACCTCGCCCGGAGCACTACGGGTATGAATGTCGGTTGGGCATACCTCGGGCTGGCCGCCATCTGCGTGATTGTCGGCGCATATATGGGGATGATCCAAGGGCGACTGCTCGGTGATCTCGTGATGCTTGTCTCCCTTCCGCTGATCTACGTTGGATCGACGAGCCTCGCTGCCGGCGATGTTGCCGAGAAGCTGAGCGAAAACGCTATCGGGAGTAGCACGGGGTCAACCGAGGACTCTGACGAGCCGTGAGCTGGCGGCCGTATCCTTTTGCCCGTCCCCGCTCATTCCTGCGTATGCACCGTCCTCGACGACTGCCGGCGACGACTGCCGACCGCCACTCATGAGTGCCAACCGCAAGGGCGACCGCCGCGAACGCGAGTTGGTCAACCGTCTTGACGAGGCCGGCTTTGCGGTCATGCGCGCGCCGGCCAGCGGCAGTGCCACCGACCGCGACCTCCCGGATGTGTTGGCCGGCGACGACGGCCGATTTTACGCCATCGAAGCCAAATCCTCCAGCGGCGACCCGATCTATCTCTCCGGCGAGGAGGTTGAAGCCCTGATCTACTTCGCCCAGAACTTCGGCGCGAAGGCGCGCATCGCCGTCCGCTTTGATCGGGAGGACTGGTATTTCTTCCATCCGGGCGATCTCTATACGACCGACGGCGGCAACTACCGCGTCAAAAAGGAGACCGCCCTCGCCGATGGCACCGATTTCGAGGAACTCGTCGGCCACAGCGAGCGGACGACGCTTGACGACCTCTGATCGCCCGACGCCGAACCGACCGCTGCGGCCGCTGCCGTCGGCGGTTTCGAAGCCCTTTTGCGCCGGCCTACAGAACCCGAGGTATGGAAATCGACGCGGAACTCCGCCGGCAGATCGTTGCGTCGCTGTTTGCCGTCGGGCTGTTCCTCGTGAGTCTTGTCGCTATCGGCGTCGTGTTCAACGGCACCGACGGCTTCGATCCGACCGGTGGCTTCGCACTCGTCGGCGCACTCGCCGGGTTTATTCTGTTGATGGCTGCCGTCGGCTTCGGCCTTGCCCGCGCCGGCGACTGATCCGTTTGATTTCTCACTCGCTGTCGTCCACTGCTGCTTGCTCTCGCCAGTCGACGAGGTCGTCGTCGGTCGCCTCCAGTTGGTGTTGGTAGTATGCCAGCGGATGGCCGGCGACCTTCCAGTGGTCGTCCTCGTTGTGGCAGATCCCGTACGTGCTCAGGGTTTCACACGACGGCGGCGGGTACTGCGTTCCACGGTCGGCCTGCAGATACTCGATCTGGTAGCGAATCCCCTTGGGATCAAGCGAGGATTCCCCACAGAAGGCGACGATCTCGTCGGCGTCCATCCCGATCCCGGTGAGAAACGCCATCAGCGTGAACTGCTCGATGGCTTCGAGTTCGATCCCGTCTTCGGCCTTCTGCAACAGGTTCTCGATACACGGCGGGAACAACTCGCGGGCGACAAAATCGATCTCGCCGACCGTGGTGCGCTCCGACAGCAGCCGTCGCAGTTCCGTGAGTTCGGCCTCCAACTCGGCGGCGATACCTTCGTCCTCGTTGAGGCCCTCGAACGGCAGTCCCTCGGCGACTCGCCGCCGGATCGCCGCCCGCAGCAGCCGAAACAGCTCTTCGCGGTCGACACGCACCTGCCCGTCGCTGAGTTCGCGGTTGACCAGCCGCCAGTCGTCGCCGAGCCCGGTTGCGAGATCGAGATACGTTCCCACCTCGATCCAAAACCACTCCGGGGCGGCCGCCGGCTGTGGCGTGTCGGCTTCCGGCGTGATCGCCCCCTCGAGTCCGAGTTCGGCGATCAGCGTCGCCCGATCGAGGCTGGCGTCTGGCGTACTCCGGAGTTCGCTGCCGGCGGTGTCAAGATCGTCTTTCACCCGCTCGATCGCGGTTTTGGCCTCCGCGGCGGCGTACTTCTCGACGGCTGCCGGTGAGTCGAGCAAGGACACGAGGATGCGGGCGATCGGATACGACAACAGCTCGTCTTCAAGCCGCCACTCATCCGGCGTTTCGGCGTCGACACGGCCGGCCAACAGCGCGCGTTCAACCCGCTCGCGGCCGCGATCGACAGCCGGCTCGTCGTTGGCGACAAGCGTGCCCAGATCGACACCCGTCTCCGTGACAGTCTCTCGGGCCGCAGCGAGAAACGGATACCGGGCGTCTCGGGGGGTGATCGCCATCGTACGCCGTCTTCACAAGCGGGGTGAATAAGCCCGACGGTCAGCGGCGTCGCCCCGTCCGCGGCACCGTCCTCGGTGACGTAAACTATAATCACCGCGCGCCGAACTATCGATCGTGCCGCGTTTCAGCTACCCCTGTCCCGGCTGTCGGACGACCAACAGCCTCCATGATCCCGACTGCCGGTTTGAGGGTACCCCGTGGCCAACCATCGAGAAGGCTTACATCGATTGTCTTGCCGTTCTGACCGCCGAGGAGCTAACCGAGGAGGAGCTTCGATCGTCGGTCGACAGCGAGTGGCGTGACCTCCATACCGCCGCGTTGGCGACGCTCAAATCGCTCAACCGGATCGAGCAGGCTGATGATGGCACCCTCCGGCTGCTGACGGCCGCCGAGTACGCCGAGCAGGTTTCGGAACCCTCAATCGAGCCGATGGCAACGATCTACGAACACGGCTCGGTGCCGGGCTGTCACGACAACGCGGTCTTTGCGATGATCGCGTGGTACGAGATGGTCGATCTCTCGTGGCCCGAAACGAAGGACAATGTCGTCACGTGGCTCCGGGAGTCCGGCGCGTGGGATCGCGGCGGCTTCGCGGAATCATCCCCGGAGGAACTCGTCGAGAGCAAACGCCACGTCTATGAGTCAGGCTACGGCTGGAAACAAGCTGGCCAAGAGGCCAAAGCCGTCATCGACCGCCATCTCGGCTAGCGCTGTCTCGCCACGCTGTGCTGTACCCGCAGCCAAATCTCCAGTCGAACCGGGGCCGAAGGAAACGCCTTTCATCGCCCAACCCCCGACACCATGCAATGAGGCATCCCGCCGGTGAGTCGCCGTGAAGGTCGCCGAGGCGATCCCGGAGTTCGCCGACGCCTTCGGCTTCGAGGAGTTCAACCGGATGCAGCGGGAGGCACTGCCGGTCATCTTAGAGACCGACGACAACGTCGTCGCCAGCGCGCCGACCGCCGCCGGCAAAACCGCGCTGGCCGAGCTGGCGATCTGTCGCTGCCTCCGGGACGGCGGCACCGCGCTGTTCATGGCTCCGATGCGCGCGCTCACCAACGAGAAGGAAGCTGAGTGGGATCGCTTCGAGGAGCTCGGCTACTCCGTCTACGTCGTCACCGGCGAGCGGGATCTCAACCCCCGCCGCGCCGAACGCGCCGATATCCTCGTGATGACGCCCGAAAAAACGGACTCGGCGACGCGCAAACACGACTCGCCGCGGTATTCGTTTATTACTGATGTTGACTGCGTCGTCATCGACGAGGTTCACTTGCTGGATTCGGAGGGCCGCGGCGGCGTTCTTGAGGTGACGATCTCGCGGCTCCGGCGGCTCTGCGCGCCGCGGATCGTCGCGCTGTCGGCGACGATGCCGAACATCGAGGACGTGGCCGGCTGGCTCGACGCCCCGCCGGAAGCGACCTTCGAGTTCGGCGAGGAGTACCGCCCGGTCGAACTCCACACCGATGTGCAGACCTACAGCCATGGGGACAACGCCTTCGCCGACAAATACCGCCGGCTCTACGCCGCCCTCGATAAGGTTGAGCCGCACCTCCGCGAAGATGGTCAGGCCATCGTTTTCGTCTCATCCAGACAGGACGCGGTACGGGCGGCCGCGAAAGCCCGCGACGAGGTCGCCGACCGCGACATCCCGATGGGAGCCCGCGGCGACTACGATTTCCACAACGACGCCACAGACCTCAACAACGACAGCCTCCGGAAAGGTGCTCCCGACGGCGTCGCCTTCCACCATGCTGGCCTCGCCAAGGACGACCGCAACAAGATCGAGGAGTGGTTCAAGGACGGCAAGATTCAGCTGCTCTTCTCCACTTCGACGCTGGCGTGGGGCGTCAACCTCCCGGCCCGCTGTGTCGTGATCCGCGATACCAAATATCACGATCCGCTGGAAGGCGAGGTCGACATCAGCCCGCTCGATATCCTTCAAATGCTCGGCCGCGCCGGCCGCCCGGAGTACGACGACGTGGGCTACGGCTGGGTGATCTGCGACCGCGAGGACGCCGACAAATATCGGCGACTGCTCAGAGAGGGCAAGGAGATCGAGTCCCGGTTGGCCGACGATCTCGACGCCCATCTCAACGCCGAGATCGCCCTTGGCACGATCCGTGATCTCGACGACGTGATGAGTTGGCTCGAAACCACGTTCTACTACCAGCGCGCCCACGCCGATCCCGACGCCTACGATCCCGAGGGGCTCCGCGAGCGGGTGCGGTCGACGCTGGAAACGCTCGTCGACCGCGGCTTCGTCGACACCGACAGCGATCTCGGCGTCGAGGGAACCCAACTCGGCCGGCTGGCGTCGAACTTCTACCTTCGGTTGTCGACGGCCGTCCGGTTTGCCGATCTCGTTGAGCGCGATCGCCTCTCGGTCGATGCCGTCCTCGACGCCGTCGCCCGCGCCGAGGAGTTCGACAGCGTCTCCGCGCGGCAGGCCGAAACCGATGCCATCGACGAGGTGCTCGGCGACACCGATACCGACCTCGAAAACGGCCACCGGAAAGTTCTCGCTATCTTGCAGGCGAGCATGGACGATCGGGTGCCCTCGGGGCTTCGCAGTGACGCGTGGGTGATCAAGCAGAATGCCCTGCGCCTGCTCGCCGCACTCCACGCCTTCGCCGACCGGTTTGCTGGCCCCCGAGCCGCCAACCTCGTTCGCCGGATCGAAGCCCGCGTCGAACACGGTGTCTCCCGCGAAGCAGTCGGTCTCACCGCCATCGACGGTGTCGGCGCGGGCCGAGCCGAAACCCTCGCTACTGGCGGGCTGACGACACCCGGCGAGATCGTTGCGGCCGGCGTCGATGAACTCACGCGCGCTGGTCTCACGGCTGGCGTCGCTGAACGTGTCGTCGATGCGGCCAGCGAGTTGCCACGGATCTCCGTTGAGTGGGGTGAGTTCCCGACCACCATTGGCCGCGGCGACAACGAAATGTGCGAAATCACGGTGCGGACGACCGCCGGCAGCGCGGCTGTCGGGGTTCGCGTGACGGTCAACGGCGTCGAGATGAACGAAAAGCGGTGTTATTTGAGCGACGAGACGGCGGTTCCGGTCGGCGTTTTCGGAGCCGATGAGGATCTGGAGTTCACCGTCGAGGTGACGTTCCCTGATCTGCCGTTGCCGCCGGTGCGGGCGAGTCGGTCGGTGACGGTGGAGTAGTCGGTTTGTTCCTCAGAGCCACTCGCCCGGCACATATAGCACCGTTTCTGAGAGGTCGTCCGTGACGGCATCGATTCGCCTGACGGCAGTAGCAATCTCACCAGGTGAGGCAGTTGGATCACACGCGAGGACGCCGAGAAACGGCTCACCCTTCAGTTCTGGGTCGGCCCCACGGAAGTCGGTGTCTTGGCTGAGAATCGCGCGATTCGTCTCGCGGGCGTACTCAAGTAGCACCTTGTCGTCAGCACTCAGCGGGAGTTCGTTGCCGACGACAGCGACATCGTGGCCTTCGCCATCGAGGGCCGACACAAACGCTGTCGGGACGTGTTCGTCGGCCAACAGCCTCATACTTCGCGTTCGGACTGGACATCGGCATCGAGGTCGTCGGGGCCACGAACGACGGAAACACCGTCAGGAATCGACTGTCGCTCGGCTTGCACCTGGCGCATCTCCTCGGGATTGTCGTAGTAGTATGTGAGCGCGCGGTGGACATCCGCGATATCGAGGTTGTACTCCGCCGCGACGGCCATCGGTGACTCGCCGCCGTCGACGACGCGGGCGGCGATATGGTGGACACCGATCCGCCGTCCCTCGATTCGTGGCGCGCCGCCGAGGGTATCCGGCGTTGTGACGATTTCGCTCATTATATCTCAGTACGCCGTCATCGCGTATAAAATCATGTTCATATGGCGTTTTCTTGCTGATCGGTGTCGATTCACCCTGAGTAATACTTTTCTTGTATTACGCCATACGTTCAACTACACATGCCCCGCGTGACAACGAAAGGTCAAGTCACGATTCCCAAAGAGATCCGGGAGGCTCTCGGTATCGAACCGGGTGACGAGATCACGTTTGAGGAGGACGAATCGGGGTACACGATCCGGAAACAACCCCCGACGACAGCCGACGGTGATGATCCGTTCGCCAAACACCGCGGTCGTGCCGACAGCGACGACTCGATGCCCGAGCGGATGCGCCGGCTCCGCGGTGAGTACCCTCGTGACGTGGGTGACGACGAACTCGGGGGCGACACGTGATCACCGCGGTCGATACGAATGCGCTGCTCGCCCTGTTGTACGACGACGAACACGCCGACGCCAGCGAGTCGGTTCTGCGCCGCGCTTATCAGGATGGTCGGGTCGTGATCTCGTCGATCGTCTACGCCGAACTCGCTGCCGACGGCCATTTCGAATCGTCTGCGGCTCTCGACGAGTTCTGCGACGACCTTCGATTGCAACTTGACGAGCCGTCACAAGAAGCCCTGTTCCGCGCCGGCGGAGCCTTTCAGGAGTACACTGACCGCCGCCCTGACGGATTGCAGTGTCCGACGTGTGGGACTGACCAGACGGTTCCCTGCACGGAGTGTGGCACCGCGCTCGCTCCGCGACAGCATATCGCCGCTGATTTTCTCATTGGTGCCCACGCCGCTGTCGACTGCGACCGGCTGCTTACCTTCGATACTGCGTTCTACGAGACGTATTTTCCGTCTGTCACCGTCAGATCCGAGTAGTCACACGCGGCCTATCCCTCAACTCCCGTCCGTCGTCGAATCTCAGCCCGTAACTCTGCGGAGCCGTCGACAACGACATCGGCCGCCGAGAGGTCGGTATCGTCGTTCGGCCCGCTCCGGTAGGCGATCACCGTCATGCCGGCGCGCTTCCCGGCTTCGACGCCGTTTTTCGAATCCTCGACGACGAGGCAGTCGGCCGGGTCGATGCCGAGGACGCCCGCGGCATGCTCGTAGACATCCGGGGCTGGCTTCCCCTCGCCGTCGATGTCTTCCGCGCTGATCGTCTCGCCAACCGCGATGTCGAACCGCTCGGTGACGATCTCGTGCCACGCTGGCGGCGCGGAGGTGACGATGCTGACGGTAACCTCGTTGGCGGCGAGTTCATCATGGAGGTCGTGAAAGCCATCGAGCAGCGAGACACGCTCGCGGTAGATTTCGCGTGCTGTTTCATCGAAGATATCGATAAACTCGTCTTTGCTGATTTTCGTCTCGTAGTTCGCATCGAGATAGTCGTAGATCTCCTTGTAGTTCATCCCGGTTGTCTCGTCGAGATCCGGGTACGCGCCCGCGAGCGTCGCCGGAAAGATGTGCTCGGGCTGGGCGTCGTGCCAGTATCGCTCGGAGTCAACGATCACGCCGTCCATATCGAACAACACGGCCCGGCTCCCGCGTTTGGAGTCGCCCATGGTGGCCCGTCATCGCCTTCACCTAAAGACTCTCGCCCGTAGCTTTAGGGCGGAAGCCGCGGCCACGGCGGCCCATGGCCGACCGCACCCGCATCCTGACCGGCGACTGCACCGTCGAGTTCGAAGGCAGCCGCGACCGCACCCAACGCGGCCACGTCGTGATCCTGGTCAAACCGGATCGCACCGTCCTCGTCCACGACGCCGACGGCTACCAGCCCGTCGCGTGGCTCACCCGCCCCGACGAGGTCACCGTCGAACACGACAGCGAGGGGTTCAGCCTCACCGCCGCGGCCGACGGCCAACAGCTTTCGGTTAGCTCTCACGACGTTGCCGGCGTCGAATCGTTCCCGGTTTCCGAAGCCGGCGTCCCCGTTGGCGACTGCCCGCTGTGCACTGGCCAACTCGTCCGCACGCGCGGGGAAGTCAGATGTCTCGACTGTGCCGAACAGTACGGCCTGCCGTCGGGGGCGACCGTGCTTGACTCCACCTGCCCGGATTGTGGTCTCCCACAGATCCGCGTCGAACGCGGCGAGGCCTTCGACCTCTGTGTCGATTACGCCTGTGAGTCGCTGTCGGATGCCGTCCGCGAGCGATTCGACGAGGCCTACGACTGTCCTGACTGTGGCGCGCCGCTCCGCGTTCGCAGCCCCGACGGGCGACTCTTCTTCGGCTGTGACGACTACCCGGATTGTGAAACGTCGTTTTCCTTCCCCGCGGGCGTCGTCACCGGGGCCTGTGAGTGCGGGCTTCCGCGGTTCCGCACCGCCTCTGGCGAGCGGTGTCTCGACGGCACCTGTGAGTATGACCGACCGGCCTCGGAGACACCCTCTGTCTGATTGCTGTCACCCTCTGGTCGATTGCTGTCGGCTGCGGCCTCACAGCCGGTGTCGCCGTCGTCACGTGTCGCCAGCGAGATCTGTCTCGTCCAGTGGGCGCGCCGACGCCCAGTAGTCGCTGTGTCGGGCTGTTGCCCACGTCTTGACATCCGAGTCGTCGGTGTCGACAGCCGCCTGCAGCCGTCCCTGCTCGTCCCGCAACAACAGGCTCACCGTGTCGTCAGCGACTGTCACCGCCAGCGGAATATCATCTTCGATGACACGAATCGTCGCGTCGGCGGCCGCATACAGCTGTTTGAGTTGTCCGCGCAGCCCCGTCTCGTGGGCCACCGCATCGATCGCCGCCGCGGAGAATACGCCCTCGAACTGCCCACCATCGGCGACCCACTCGACGACCGCGGCCAGCGTCTGTTCGTTAAACGCATGTGAGAAGACCCGCACCCGGTCTGCCGTCTCAATCAGTTCGATCACGCAGCTGATCGGCGCGCTCGGTCGGGTCTGGGTCGGCGTCGTAATCGTCGCCTCGCCCAGTCGTTTCAGGTCAAAACCGAGATCGTCGGCCGGCAGCCACCCGCTGATCTCTCGAAGGTGGAGCTCGGCAGTCAGGCTCTCGGAGAGTTCGGTCAGCCCCGCGGCGACGAGCCGGCCGGTCGCCGTTGCGGTGTAGCCGGCCTCGGTTGCTCGCACCCAGTCACGTTCCTCGAAATCCCGGAGAATCCGACCGAGCGTTGGCTGTGAGGCCCCGGTCTCGGCCGCCAACGCCCCCCGGTCGTGTGGGGCCTCGGCCACCAGCGTCAGCACATCGCCACGGTTGGCCGACCGCGCGAGAAACTCCATCTCCTCGAAGACCCGATCCATACCCTGTGTTCTTGCCCCGCCCGCAAGTCGGTTTCGGCCATCTTTCACACCGTGAAACTACGTCGTTACGTGCGCCGCCTGCACGTTGCGGCTGGTCGTCACGATCCAACCGATTGTCCCGCAGTGCAGCGATTTCTGGATTGGTTTATGCCCATTCAGCCCCTCTGTTTGGATATGAGCGATCTTCTCTCTTCGACGCTATCTCCCCGCCCGTTCGCCGGATCGGAGGCCGGATGCAACTGACCGACCACCGCTGGACGGCGGCGTTTCTCGCGGTGAGCGTGCTGTTCGGTGGCACCTTTGTCGCAGCGAAGGCTGGCCTCGCTGACGTGCCGCCGCTACTGCTTGTCGCGGTGCGGTTCGATCTTGCCGCGCTCGTCCTCGGTGGCTACGTCCTCCTCACCCACGACGTGGGCGATCTCATCCCGCGAACCCGCGGCGACATCGCCGGCATCCTTGCCGCTGGCGTCTTTGCGATCGGCCTCGCCAACGGCCTGTTGTTCCTCGGCCAGGGCTCAGTCACCAGCGGCGTCGGCGCGATCCTCTTCGCGCTTGTGCCCATCTTCACCCCGCTGTTTGCCGGCGGCCTGCTCAGCGACGAACGCCTCTCGGCGACCGGCGCGGTCGGCACGCTCGTCGGCCTCGTCGGCGTCGGCATGGTCATCGAGTTGACGCCGGCGACGCTGCAAGCGACGCTGTCCGGCGGCGCGGCGATCGTGCTCGCGGGTGCGGTCAGCCTCGCGCTCGGTACGGTGTTGATCCGCCGCTCCGCGCCGCGGCTGTCGAGTACGGTTCGCACCGCATGGGCCCTCCCGATCAGCGCGGCGTTGCTCCACGCGCTCAGCCTCGCTGCCGGCGAGTCGGTCGCGGCGGCGACGTGGACGGCCTCGGCGCTGCTCTCGGTTGTCTACCTCGGCGTCTTCGCCGGCGCGCTCGCCTACATCCTGCATTTCAATCTGCTCGATGCCGTCGGGGCGACCCGGTCGAGTCTCGTCTTCTACGTCAGTCCGGTCGTCGCCACCCTCGGCGGCTGGCTCCTGCTTGGGGAGTCGCTGTCGGCGATGACCGTCGCCGGCTTCGGCGTGATCGTTGTCGGCTTCGGGATCATCGGTGCCCCGGAGTTGGCCCCGCTGGCCCGCCGGGGTCGCCACCGCCTCATCGAATGGAGCCGGGCCCACGGCTACGGCCGCGTCGACACGGGTCGCTACAGCGGCGAGTAGGGGACGCGCCGATCGCCGACGCGCCGTCGGCGACGGGAAAGGCCTATTCGCCTCGCCGCGTTGAGTCCTCCCAATGACCGAGCAGATCGATGTTGATTTCGGTGACAACGGCCTCGTCCCCGCCGTCGCCCAAGACGCCGACTCGAAGGACGTGCTCATGCTCGCGTACGTCTCGCCGGACGCCCTCGACAAGACACTGGAGACCGGTCGCGCCCACTACTACTCCCGCAGCCGCGATGAGCTCTGGGAGAAAGGCGCGACCAGCGGCCACACCCAAGAGATTCAGGAGGTTCGGGTCGACTGCGACGCCGACACGCTGCTGTATCTCGTCGAACAAGAGGGCGGGGCGTGTCACACCGGCCACGAGAGCTGTTTTTACCGCACCATCGACGGCGAGCACGTCGGCGAAACCGTCTTCGATCCCGACGCAGTCTACGAATAAGATGGTCGATCCTGTCCCCACGCAGTCGCCGCCGGCTGTCATCGAGGAGCTCCGGGCGGCTGCCGACCGCGTGCAGGCCGCCGAGGCCGCCATCGCCGACCACGGTGAGGATAGCGTCGAAGCCGCCGCGGACGCCTACCGGAACGCGACGCGACTCCTCGACAGCTACGAGGATAGCGCGACCGGCACCGGCGATTTTACCGCCTATCTCCAGTTCCAAACCGAGATCCTCGCCCTCGTCGATTCGCTGTCCGACGACGCGTTCGCCGCCGACGCCTTCCAGCGCGTCAGCGACCGGCTGGACAAACGCCGGCTGAACGAGGCGGATTTCGAGTTCGCCCGCGAACAGATCGAGACCGCCGGCGAGGCCGTCGACATGCTGGAGGAACGGGAGGACGCCATCGACGCCTACCGCGAGGCTCGCAACGAGGCCAAGACCGAACGCGACGAACTCCGCGACGAAGCCGACCGCCTCCGCGACCTCCAGCGGCTCGCCGATGTCGACCTTGCTGTCTCGACTGACCCCCTGCGGGAGCGTGTCGATGACTACAACACGGCTGTCCGGGCTGCATTCGAACGGTTCCGCAAAACGCGACCGGCCCGCGATCTCTTTACCCTCCTCGACGATGCGGCCGACCGCCCGCTCGTTGGTGTCGACCGCCCGCCACGGGATCTGGTCGACTACATCGCATCGAAGCCGGCCGGCACCGAACCGCTGGCGACGCTGCGCGAGTACGCCGACTACTCCCCCTCAAAACTGGAGCATTACGTCGACGACCCCGGCGCGCTCCGCACCTCGGTTGCCGTCCATCAGACCTACCTCGACCGCCTCGACGCTGACCCCTTCTGTGTCGATTGGCCGCCCGCCGAGGCCGCGACGCTCCGGGCGCGGCTCGACGAGTTGGCCCCGTTCGTCCGCCGGCTTGATTCGGTCTTCGAGGCCGACAGCGGTGCTGCCGCTCCCGGCGACGACACCGATAGCGTCACCGCCGCCCCCGCCGATATCGCCGACGCTGTCGATCCGTCCGCACCGATCGAGGCTGCCCGCCGTCGCCTCGCTCGCTTTTCGCGCCGCGACGAGTACGAGCGGCTCCGGGAGGTTGCCGTCGCCGAACACGAACTGGACGATGCGGAGTACGAGCGGGTTGCAAGCGGGGCTGTTGCCGACGATCTCGAAGCTGTCACCGACGCCATCGACACGATCGAAACCGCGCTTGCGGAGACGGCTCTCGACTGATCGGCCGCGGCTCCGCCCGACAGCATGTGCTGTGGTAATCTCCGCGCGGTGCTGTATTACCTGCCAGATTCGGAGAATTAACCTTTAGTCTATCACGGTCGATTGCGATAGTGCGTATGAAGAAACTCATCAACGATTCTGACGACGTTGTCGACGAAATGCTCGACGGAATGACCGCCGCCTACCCGGAGATGCGGCGACTCCCTGACACACAGGTACTCGTTCGGGATGACGCGCCCGTCGACGGGAAGGTCGGTGTCGTCTCGGGCGGCGGCAGCGGCCACGAGCCGACCCACGGCGGCTATATCGGCGACGGCATGCTCGACGGGGCGGCCGCCGGCGACGTGTTCTCCTCGCCGACCGCCGACGAGTTCGAGGCCCTGCTCGACGCGACCGACAGCGGCGAAGGGGTACTCGCCGTCATCAAAAACTACGAGGGCGACGTGATGAACTTCGAGACCGCCATCGAGATGGTCGAGATGGAGGGCACCGACGTTGCCACGGTCGTCGTCAACGACGACGTTGCTGTCGAGGACTCGCTCTATACATCGGGCCGGCGCGGGGTCTGTGGGACGATCCTCGTCCACAAGGCTGCCGGCGCGAAAGCCGCCGCGGGCGCGGATCTCGACGAGGTTCAGCGGGTCGCCCAGAAGGTCGTCGACAACGTCGGCACGATGGGGATGGCACTCACCTCCTGTGTGACGCCCGAAAAGGGTGAAGCGACGTTCGATCTGCCCGACGACGAGATCGAACTCGGGATCGGGATCCACGGCGAGCCGGGCACCGAGCGCACCGACGTGATGTCGGCCGACGAGATCACCGAGGAACTCACTGAGAGCGTCCTCGACGACCTCGACCTCGACGAGGGCCAGGAAGTCGTCACCATCGTCAACGGGATGGGCGGCACGCCGCTGATGGAGCTGTTCGTCGTCAACCGCAAGCTCCAGGAACTCATCGGCGACCACGGCCTCGAAACGTGGGACGCGTGGGTCGGCGACTACATGACCTCCCTGGATATGGAGGGGGCGTCGATCACGGTCTGTGCGGTCGACGACGAGCTCAAAGAGCTGCTCGACGCGCCGGCTGATACCCCGGGTCTGACAGTCCAATGAGCGGGGACGCAGCTGCTGTCGTCGCCGCCGTCGAAGCCGTCGCCGAGCGTATCCAGGCCGAACGCTCGCATCTGACCGACCTCGACTCCGCCATCGGTGACGCCGACCACGGCGGCAACATGGCCCGTGGCTGGGCCGAAGCCGCCGACGCCGTCGCTGATCTCGACGACCCGGATGTCCAGACAGTCGTCAAGACTGCGGGCAAGACCGTCCTCTCGGAAGTCGGTGGTGCGGCCGGGCCGCTGTACGGCGGCTCGCTCGTCTTCGCCAGCCAAGAGTTGGAGGGCGGCATCACGCCGGAAACCGCGGTCGCCTTTGCGGAGACCTACCTCGAAAAGGTCAAAGACCGCGGCGACGCCAGCGTCGGCGCTGGGACGATGGTCGACGCGCTGACGCCCGCCGTCCACACGTTCAAGAAGTCCATCGAGACCGACGACCTCCCGCCGCTGGAAGCGTTCGCCAAGGCGGTCGCGGCCGCTGAGGCTGGCGTCCAGTTTACCGTCCCGATCCGGGCGAGCAAGGGCCGCGCCTCGTATCTCGGCTGGCGGTCGGTCGGCCACCAGGATCCCGGCGCGACGAGCACGCTGTATATCATGGAGGAACTGCTGGAGACGGCAGCCGACGAACTCGACAGTGAGGTACCGGATGTCGACGCCTCGTCGCCGACGATCCCGGATGCGGAGGCCGCGGAGAACTGATGGTCGGACTCGTTGTCGTCTCTCACAGCGCGACAGCCGCCGAGGGGATCGTCGAGGTCGCCGCCGAGATGGGCGGCGAGACGGCGATCGAAGCCGCCGGCGGTGACGACGGTGGGGTCGGCACCAACGTCGACCGCATCAGCGACGCGCTGGCCGCCGCCGACGATGGCGACGGCGTCGTCGTTCTCGTCGATCTCGGCAGCGCGGTGATGAACGCCGAGGTCGCCATCGAGATGCATGACGGCGAGGCGATCATCGCCGACGCGCCGGTGCTCGAAGGCGCGGTCAACGCCGCTGTCGCCGCGACCGATCCAAAGGCGACGCTGGAATCAGTGGTTGAGCAGGCCGAGGCCGCGGCTGACCTCAGCAAAACCTGACGGGGTCGCCGGCTCCGTTTTTTAGACGCCGGGGATCCCGAACGCGCCGATCCCGAGGCTGAGGAGGCTGTTTGCGACAAAGATGATGCCCAGTGCGGCGAGCCACGCGATCAGGCCGATGGCTCCGGCGGTACCCCAGCCGCCGGGATACCGCCAGTTGATGACGCCGACCCAGACGACGAGGGCGATGAGTGGGCCGATCAGCGGCACCCACGAGGTGAGCGCCCAGGCGATCGCGCCGAGCAGCGCGGTGATGACCGCGTGTCTGTAGTCGTCGACATCGACGATGGCGCGGGCGCTGATGAAGATCGCTAAGCCGCCGATGAGGAGGGCGATCACAAACGAGACGAGGCCGCCGATAACAGGAACCATACCTACTGATTCGCTTGTGGGCGTATGTATGTGTGCACTGGGCTCCTGTCGTCGATCCCCGTTTGCGGCTGTCATCGGTGTCTTCGTTCGACAGGTGTCAACGCCGAGAACTCGGCCTCCCGCCTGTTGTGGCTGCTTGGTCAATATATAAACCCAACCGAATCGCTGGGTGTCGGTTTAGATAGATCCGTGATAACACGGCTCATGAAACTCAGATTCCCCGTCGCTTGCTGTGTGTTTTTCGAACTCGACTTCGATGCGCTCGCTCGTTGATGACGCCGACGAACAACACATTTATATAGAATCACAAACAATCAAGCGGTGAACTATGAGTCAGCGCATGCAGCAGGGCCAACCGATGATCATTCTCGGAGAGGACTCTCAGCGCGTCCAGGATAAGGACGCCCAGCAGTACAATATCTCGGCCGCTCGGGCGGTCGCCGACTCCGTCCGGTCGACACTCGGACCGAAAGGGATGGACAAGATGCTCGTCAGCTCGACGGGCGATGTCACTGTCACCAACGACGGTGTCACCATCCTCACCGAGATGGATATTGACAATCCGACCGCCGAGATGATCGTCGAGGTCGCCGAAACCCAAGAGGACGAGGCCGGCGACGGGACGACCACCGCGGTCGCCATCGCGGGCGAACTCCTGAAGAACGCCGAAGACCTCCTCGAACAGGAGATCCACCCGACGGCGATCATCAAGGGCTTCCATCTCGCCAGCGAGCAGGCCCGCGAGGAGGTCGACAACATCGCCGAACCTGTCGACCCTGACGACGAAGCTCTCCTCAAGAAGGTCGCCGAGACCTCGATGACCGGTAAGGGCGCGGAGCTCGAAAAGGACGTACTGGCCGATCTCGTCGTCCGTGCTGTCCAGCAGATCACCGTTGAAGCCGACGACGGCTCCCACGTCGTCGACCTCCAGAACCTCAACATCGAAACGCAGACCGGTCGCTCGGCGGGCGACAGCGAGCTTCTCGTCGGCGCGGTTATCGACAAAGACCCTGTCGTCGACGATATGCCGACCGAGATCGACGACGCCGATACGCTGCTGCTCAACGAAGCCATCGAGATCGAGGAGGCCGACGTTGACACGCAGGTCTCGATCGAATCCCCCGACCAGCTCCAGAACTTCCTCGACCAGGAGGAAGAACAGCTCAAAGCAAAGGTCGACCAGATCGTCGAGAGCGGTGCCGACGTGGTTTTCTGTCAGAAAGGCATCGACGACCTCGCCCAACACTACCTCGCCAAGGAGGGCGTGCTGGCGATCCGCCGGACAAAGAAGTCCGACATCAAATTCTTGAAGAACGTCCTCGGCGGCAGCGTCGTCTCCGACCTCGATTCGCTGACGGCCGCCGACCTCGGCAGCGGGTCGATCAGCCGCGACGAGGCAGACGAACTGTTCTACGTCGAGGGCACCGGCGGCGAGGTACACGGCGTGACGCTCCTGCTGCGTGGCTCGACCGACCACGTCGTCGACGAGCTTGAACGCGGGATCAACGACGCGATTGACGTTGTCTCGACGACCGTCTCCGACGGCCGTGTGCTCGCCGGCGGCGGCGCGCCCGAGGTCGAACTCGCCTCCCGGCTCCGCGATTACGCCGACAGCATCGAGGGCCGCGAGCAGCTCGCCGTCGAGGCCTTTGCCGACTCGCTGGAGCTTGTTCCCCGCGTGCTCGCCGAGAACGCCGGGCTGGACTCCATCGACTCGCTGGTCGATCTCCGCGCCGAACACGAGAGCGGCGACACCCACGCCGGGCTTGACGCCACAACCGGCGACGTGACTGACACCTTCGACGCCGGTGTCGTTGAGCCAGCCCACGCCAAAGAGCAGGCACTCGCCTCCGCTGCTGAGGCCGCGAACCTCGTGCTCAAGATCGACGACATCATCTCCGCCGGCGATCTCTCGACGGACAAAGAGGACGACGAGGGCGGTCCCGGCGGTGCTGGCGGTATGGGCGGCATGGGCGGTATGGGTGGCATGGGCGGCGCGATGTAAGCGAGGCGAGAAAACGCGAGCCGCAGGCGAGCGGCAAATCGCCTCGCTGTCGAGCGGGCGGCCGGCGACGCCGGCCGCTTCTAACGTGGCGGCTTCGCCGCCACGCGGGCGAAGCCCGCGAGACTAAGTTCGGCCAACAGCTACTCCACGATTCACTCTCTCGAACCGCCGCGGCTAACCGGAATCGATTTTTTGCTGGCCGAGAGACGACAAGCCGATGCTCAGTCGCCTTCGTCACCTCGCCAAACGTGGGGCACTCCTCGCTGTCGGTGTCCCGCTGTTGGTGCTCGTCGTCGGTGTGGCCGTCCTCGTCCCGTTGGTCTGGCTTGCGGTGACTGCGTTCCTCCTGTGGCTGGTTCGTCGCCAGCGACGCCGCATCACACAGTTGGAAGTCGACGCCGCGTAGCGACTGCCGGCACCCGAACAAACCGTGGCCGACGCGGCCCAACTGTTACTACCTCACGCTCAAAGGGTAAGCCATGCAGACGCTCTTACTCGACAGCGACGACGTACGGGCGAACGCGCCGCTGCCGGCCGTGATCGACGCCGTCGAAGCCGCCTTCGGGGCCGACGAACGCGGCGACACCCAGATGCCGGCGAAATCCTATATCGATCTGCCGCAGTACAACGGCGATTTCCGGTCGATGCCGGCCTATCTCTCGGTCGACGCCGACGCGCCCGAAGCCGCCGCGAGCGAGGACTGGGACGCCGCGGGTATCAAATGGATCAATGTCCACACCGACAACAGCGAGCGCGGCTTGCCGACCGTGCTGGGGACGATGATCTACTCCGATCCTGAAACCGCCTTTCCGCTGGCGATCATGGACGGCCGCGAGTTGACGCAGCTGCGTACCGGCGCGGCCGCCGCCGTCGCCACCGACCATCTGGCTATCGCGGAGGCAACCTCGCTCGGCCTCGTCGGCGCGGGCGTCCAATCCTACACCCAGCTTGAAGCGATTTCGACGGTTCGACCGATCGAGGAGGCCGTCGTCGCCGATCAACGCCCCGACCCCGTCGCCGATTTTATCGCTCATTTCGAGGATCGCTTCGACGTGCGGGCCGGCGAGATCAGCGACGCAGCCGCCTGCGACGTGCTCTCGACGGTCACGCCGGTCGAATCACCCATCGTCGACCGCGCCGACGTTGGCAACCACACCCACATCAACGCCATCGGCGCGGATGCGGCGGGCAAACACGAACTCAGCGATCAGATTCTGCTGGACGCGAAACTCGTTATCGATGACTACGAGCAGACGACCCACTCCGGGGAGATCAACGTCCCCTACAGCGCGGGGACGCTGACCGACAGCGACATCTACGGCGCGCTCGGCGAGATCGTCGTCGGCGACAAAGCAGGCCGTGAGGCCGCTGATGGTATCACGGTCTTCGACTCGACAGGGTTGGCTATTCAGGACGTTGCCGCCGCTCGCGTCGTCTACACCGAGGCCACCGAAGCCGACAACGGCACCGCCTTCGACCTGCTCGGTCTCGGCGATGTCGAGGCGTCGCTACGCTGACGAACCGGTTTGGGAACGAACCGCCGAGACCGCCTTGCCGACGAGGACGACCGCGAGAAACAGCGGGAGCAGCGGGAACAACAGCGTGAGGATTCCAAGCAGGACGATCCAGCCGATCACATCCATGCTGGTGTCCTCGTGGCTGCCGTAGCCGGGCGTGACAGTTCGGTACACTGGCTCACGCAGGCCGCTATCCGATGCTGTGGAGGACATACAACAGCTACGCTTCGACAGGAGATAAGCAGGTGGTCGGATGGGGGATCGATCCCGCTACTCGATGTGGATCGCCGGCCGGAACGGCACCGCGCTCGACGCTTTGCCGCCCGGATCGTCGATGTCGTCGCCGTCCTCGGTGTAGACCGCCACCGCGGCGTCGTGTTCGCGTTCGAGGAAGGCGACCGCGGTCTCGTAGGTCGACCGTTCGTCGATTTCGGCCATCGCAGCGAGCGTCTCATCGTCAACGCCGCGGACGAGTTCGACGAGATCCCCCACGAGGTCGTTGACCGCGTCGCCGCGCTCGCGGAGGTCGGGATCCTGCATGACTTCGCCCATCACCTGTCCCACGTCGGTACCGACTTCTCGAACCGTCTCGAAGACCTCGCGTTTCCAGTCGGCGGCGACGTAGACCCGGATCGTTGCGGGATCCTGCTCGGTGACGGTGAGGATATCTTGGATGTCGTCGGCCAGCCGTTCGATCTGTCGCTCCTCGATTTCGGTGCGCGGTGACTCCCAACTCTCGTCGACCGCGGGCCACGGCGCGTCCTCGGCGGGCGTGTCGGTCAGCTGCTCGTGGAGTTCGTTCGCCATGAACGGAACGAACGGCGCAAGCAAGCGAAGTCTGGTTTCAAGCACATGGCGGAGCGTCCACTGCGCGCCGTCCCGATCCAGATCCGACCGCCGGCGGTACCATTTTAGGTGTTCTTCGAACCCATAGAAGGCGGCCTGTGAGGCGGTTCGGGTTTCGGCGTTGTCGAGGGCGGCAGTCACGTCGCTGATGGTCGTCTGGAGCTTCGACAGCAGCCAGCGGTCGATATGTTCGAGGTCGCCCTCGGGATCGACGCGGTCGGCTGCGGCCGCTGCGTCGTCGTCGATCAACTCTTGGGCGCGGTTCCAGAACCGCCGCAGTTGGTCTTCGACGCCTTCGACCTGCTCGGCTCGCCAGTCGTAATCCTGCCACGGTTCGGCGGAGTTGAGCAGGAAGAAGCGAACCGTGTCTGCGCCGTAGTTTTCGATGGCTTTGCCGGGGAGGACGACGTGGCCCTTCGAGGAGGACATCTTCTCGCCTTCCAGCAGGCCCATCCCCATGATCGTGATCCCCTCGGGCCACTCGGCCTCGTCGAACAGTTCGGCGTGGTGGAACAGGAAGAACGTCAGGTGATTCGAGATGAGGTCGTTGGCCGAAAACCGCTGGCTGACGGGGTACCAGTACTGCCATTCTGCCCGAAGTTCGAGCGCACGCTCGTCGGCCTCGCCCTCGACGGCCTCGTCGCCGTAAAACAGCGCGTCGAAAAAGTCGCGGTCGAGATCCTCAACTGGGATCTCTTCGAGGCGGTGGGCGATGGTGTAGTAGGCCATGTAGATCGTCGAGTCCGACAGCGGTTCGATGACGAACTCGTCGTCCCACGGCAGCCGGGTACCGAGCCCATAGTTTCGAATGCAGGGCCACTCGTTGAGCCAGTCGATGGTGTGGGTGTACTCCCCGCGGGTGTTCTCGGGTGTCGTATCCAGATTTTCGACGGCACGTTTCGCGGCCTCTTTCCAGTCCTCGTCGTTGTACGTGAGGAACCATGTGTCCTGGTAGGCGACGACGACTTTGCCGCCCGCACGGGAGATGACGGGCTCGGGGAAGTCGTACATCGCGCCGAAGGCACCCTGCTCGCGGTAGTTCGCGGCCAACTCGTCGCGGACGTTCTCGATCACTTCGCCGGCGTACTCGCCGTACTCCTCGTGGAGCGTTCCGGTGTGGAACTCCGCGTTGTACACGTCCTGGGTGACTTCCTCCAGTTCGGGGTCGGTGCTGTCGGTGATTTCCGCGGATTCGACGGCGTCTTTGGCGGGAATCTCGCCGTAGCCGTCGACATCGAGGATCGGCACCGGTTCGATAGCGTCGACTGCGGCGGGATCGATCCCGTAGGATTCTAGTCGCTCCGTGTCGGCTTTTGCCTCCTGCAGTGCGAGGTAGTCGTCGGGGCTGTGGGCCGGCACCGACATGACGACGCCGGTGGCGTTGTCGGGATCGACGAACCCCGCGGGGAGGATGATGATCTCGTCGCCGGTCACCGGGTTGGTGACGGTGTCGCCGACGACCTCGCTGCCGGGGAACTCGCGGTGGATTTCGACCTCGTGATCCTGCAGTTCGAGTTTTTCTGCTGCCTCAGTCGAGACGAGCCACGTTTCGCCGTCGACGGTGGCTTCGACGTAGGTCGCCTCCGTGTTGATGTAGGCGTTGGTGACGCCACGCACCGTTTCGGGTCGTAGCGTCGCCATCGGGATGACCGTCTCCCCGTCGTCGCCGTCACCGGCGCGAGTGAATTTGATCAGCGTGTACTCCTGATACTCCACGTCCTCGCCTTCCAGCAGGTCGTGGGTTGTCACCGGGTTCTCCTGTTCGGTGCAGTACTTGACCGGGTGGAGGCCTTTTTCGAGTCGGTCGCGCTCCTTCAGCGTCTCGTACTGCCACGTGATGAACTTGGAGTAGCGGTCGTCGTTGGTCGTAAACTCGCGCCGCCAGTCGATCGAGAGGCCGAGCGAGCGCATCCCCTTCTTGTAGTGCTCTTCGATGAAGTGGTGGGCATACCCCATCGGCGTTTCGAGGTCTTCGAGCACGTCGTCGTCGACGTTGTAGGTGTCCTGTAAGACGGACATTTGGGACTCCTCGCGTTTCTGGAGGCGTTCGACCGCGCCGATGATCGGCGTCCCGGTGACGTGCCACGCCATCGGGAACAGCACCTCGTCGCCCTGCTGGCGACGGTAGCGGGCGTACACGTCTGGCACGGTGTAGGTTCGGGCGTGGCCGATGTGCATACCGCCGCTGGGGTAGGGATAGGGAACCGTGATAAACGTCGTCTCCTCGTCCTCGGGGGCTGCCGCGTCGGTGGGATCGGGTTCATAGCGGTTTTCGGCGTCCCACCGCGCCCGCCACTCGGCTTCGAGTTCCTGCGGGTCGTAGTCCATACGGGCCTTTCTGTGGGTGTCGCGTAAAATAGCATCTATCCGGGCGCACACGACTCGGCTGTTGCTGTTGACCCTCGTCTCAAATCTGAACTGAATACTGTTCAGCGTATCGTGACTGGATCGAAACACCTCGAAAGCCCCACCCACGTCGGCGGATCAGGCAGCCGCAGTCGGGCGGGACTTTCGAGGTGTTCTCAATCCTATCGCACTAATCTGAACCACAGTACTCGGACGCATGCGACGCGGCTGTCGCTGCTGACGCCTAAGCCACCCAGTGACACCCACGAACTTAGGACTGCCCGCACCAACCCGATATCAATGCGTTCCACGTCGCCACAAGTGATCGCCCACCGCGGCTACGCCGCCGACAACCCCGAAAACACGATCGCCGCGATGCGGGCGGCCGCGAACGACGACCGAACGGACGCCATCGAAATCGACGCTCGCTTGACGGCCGACGACCGCGTGATCGTCTTTCACGACGACGATCTCTCGCGGCTGACCGACGCCCCGCCAGCCGTCAGCGACACGCCGATCTGGGAGCTATCCGACGACGAGATCAGCGGGTACACTGTCGCCGACAGCGACGAGTCGATTCCACTACTGACCGAGGTGCTGGCGGCGATTCCCGCGTCGACATCGGTCAATCTCGAACTCAAACATCCCGGCCGCGACGGCCTCCAATTCGGCGCCGTCGATGGCGACGCCGCCCGCGAGCGTGCGACCGACCGCTGGCGACCCTTCGTCGACCGCGCGCTCGACATTGCGACCGCGACCGATCACGACCTGCTCGTTTCGTCGTTTTACGAGGGCGCGTTGGCGGCGACCCACGCCGTCGATCCCGCTGTGTCCGTCGCGCCGCTCGTCGCTGACGATGTCGAGACCGGAGTCGCCCTCGCCGACCGCTACGACGCCGCGGCGATTCACCCGCCGCTGGATCTGGTGGTCGAGTCCAACCTCGTCGCTCGGGCACACGATGCCGACCGCCGCGTCAACGCGTGGACGGTCACGACCGCCGAGGAGGGACGCACGCTCGCTGCCGCCGGCGTCGACGGCCTCATCGCGGATACCCCCGGCGTGATCCCGGGACTGGTGTAATCGCATGCCGGTGTGGTCACCAGCCCCATGGGTGCCGATTCAACCTAACCAGTCTGGTAGTTGCTTTTTATATACTCGCCACATAACATAGTATGGATTATGGTTGGATACACACCAGGATCAGAAGGATTGTTCCTTTGGATCGGCACCGCAGGGATGGCCCTCGGACTACTGTATTTCCTTGGCCGAGGGTGGGGGGTTAAAGACACGAAACTGAAGCAGTTCTATGCGATCAACATCTTCGTCACAACCATCGCGTTCAGCATGTACTTCTCGATGGCAACCGGGTTCGGTGTGGCGAATGTGACGCTTTCAGGCGGCGAAGAGCTGCCCATCTATTGGGCGCGATACGCCGACTGGCTGTTCACCACACCGTTGCTCCTGTTGGACATCGCGTTGCTGGCTAACGCTGACCGCGAGACGATTTACACGTTGATCGGCCTCGACGTGTTCATGATCGCAACCGGGCTTATCGGCGCGTTCGCCGCCCAACCGGTCTACCGGATCGCCTGGTGGGGCATCAGCACGGCTGCACTGCTCGTCCTCCTGTACGTGCTTGTTGGCACGCTGAAAGAGGCGGCAGCAAACCAGTCCGATGCGGCCCGCAGCCTGACGAACACGCTGAAAAACGTCCTGATCGTGCTGTGGCTGGCCTACCCGGTCGTCTGGATCCTCGGCACCGAGGGCACCCTCGAGTTCATTCCGCTGTACACCGAGACGGCTGCCTTCATGGTGCTTGACCTGACGGCAAAGGTCGGATACGGCGCGTACCTCCTGCAGAACCACGACGTGCTGAAATCTGTCGGCAGCGGTGCGAGCGCGGGCAGTGCTCAGCCGGCCGACTGATCGACATCGCGTCGAACCGAACCTGCGGCTCATTTTTTCGAGCGAACTGAAAGGATTAACACCGTGGCCGCCAACAGTCCGGTAAGCGATGGCTGAGGACGTAAAACCGACACGCAAGAACCTGATGGCGATCGAGGATCGCATCGAGCTCTCCGAGCGCGGCCACGACACGCTCGAACAGAAGCGCGACGGGCTGATCATGGAGTTCATGGATATCCTCGATCAGGCCCAGGACGTACGCAGCGATCTGAGCGCGGATTACGAAACCGCCCAGCGCACGCTCAACATGGCGCGGGCGATGGAGGGCGACGTGGCGGTGCGTGGGGCGGCCGCCGCGCTGAAGGAACACCCGGAGATCACGATCCAATCGAAAAATATCATGGGCGTTGTTGTCCCGCAGATCGAATCCTCGAAGGTGAAAAAATCCCTCGACGAGCGCGGCTACGGGCTGCTCGGCTCCTCGGCCCGCATCGACGAGGCCGCCGATGCCTACGAGGAACTGCTGGAGACGATCATCCTCGCCGCCGAGGTCGAAACGGCGATGAAAAAGATGCTGACGGAGATCGAAACCACCAAACGCCGTGTTAACGCCCTTGAGTTCAAGCTGCTTCCCGATCTCTATGAGAACCAGGAGTATATCGAACAGAAACTCGAAGAGCAGGAACGCGAGGAGATCTTCCGGATGAAAAAGATCAAAGAAAAGAAAGAGGAAGCCGAGGCCGAGGAGGCTGCGGCCGCCGCGGAGGCCGACGCCGCTGCCGACGCCGCAGCCGCCACCGCCGACGAGTAGTCCGATCACCCACCCAGCCGGTATCTTTATTATCCCCAGCACACAAACAGTTGGTACCGTCTGGTGTCTCGGTTCTCAGTGTTGAACATGGTACGCCTGACTGTTGACACCAGACGGCTACTCTTGCCTGCACACCCTACCTGACCGACCTTTCCGGGTCTTTTTCTATCGCCGATCGATCACCGCAGGCGTGTCGCGTGCGGTTGCCGCAGTTTCGAGCGGCGCGCTCAGCGTGGCGGATCCCATCACGTATCCAACGATATGACCACCTCCAGTTATTAGAATTGATTCTGGGGTCAGTATTTTTATTAGTATTCCCCCAGTTGCGTTTAGGTACCGTCTGTGAATGGTGGTATCACTGCAGACGGGTACCATGTTCAACACTGAGAATCGAGGCACCACTCAGCCTTGATTCGCTGACCCCCCCCTTATCCCCCTACCCATTATTACCGGAGCCAGCCACCTCGTGTCGAGAGCCACGTCACTGCGCGCTTTGTCTCGCCGGTGGCTACAGTATGGAGCTGCTGCCGTATCATCGGGCTGTTCCGTACGGTTGGCGACGCGCTGTCGGCTACGCCTCCGATTCGTCTTTCGGTGTGCCGTCGAGGTGGTACTCCGCGGAGTTGTCCGTCGGCTCGTAGTCAAGCACGCGCCGGGTGTTCTCGATGGAGTAGTATTTGCGGTCGTTGTCGGAGATGCCGTAGACGATCTCAAAGCCGTAGTCGGCGATGATAGATCGCTCGAAGAGATGCGCACAATCCCGGTAGGAGAGCCACATCGCCTGGCCACGCTCGTAGTTGCGTGGTGGATGGCCCTCGGTGAGATTCCCGATCCGGACACAGACGATCGAGAGGTCGTGTTCGTCGTGGTAGTACCGCCCCAGCGTTTCGCCGGCGGCCTTCGAGACGCCATAGAGGTTGCTGGGTCGCTGGAGTTCGGTGCCGTCAAGGAGAAAGTCGTCGTCGGTGCGGTAGAGGTCGGGCTTTTTTGCGTCGGTTTCGTAGTTGCCGACCGCGTGGTTCGAGGAGGCGAAGGCGACCTTCTCGACGCCGACATCGACGGCGGTCTGCAGTACCGATTGGGTGCCATCGATGTTGTTGTGGAGGACGCTCTCCCAGGGGGCGTTCGGTCGCGGGTCGCCGGCGAGATGGATGATGACCGCACAGCCTTCGGCGGCGTTGCGCACCGCCTCCCGGTTGGTCACGTCGGCGACGTAGACATCGCTGTTGTCCACCCCATCGGGGAGTTTCGCCGCCGGAAGCGGCTCACGATCCAACAGCCGCCAGTCGTAGTCGGCGCCGATATTCCGGAGGATGGCCTGCCCGACACGACCGCCGGCCCCAGTCAGCAGCACAGATCGCGCCATTCATTCGGCAAAGGGAGGACGACGCGTAAGTAACGCGCGGTTCCGTGCCGATTTCATGGTGATTGTTAGCGTTTGCAGCCCCGTCGGCGTCGTCGCCCCACCGAGTCGACACGCCTTAGCCGCCGCCAACCGTGGTTGCGGTATGCCCACCGACACCGAGCAGGCGTGTTTCGAGGCCGGTATCAAATTCGGCTCGCTGTACCACCAGTTCGCCGGCACGCCCGTCAGCCCCGCCAGCACCCGAAGCTTGGAGACGGCGATGGCCGAGGCCATCGAGAATCAACCCTTTTGTGAGTCGGTCTCCGTCGCCATCGACGACGACCGCGTTGCCGACGCCACCGACCACGACAGCGGGTACACCGAGCTGACCGGGAGCCTGATGACCGTCGAGATGCGGATCGAGTACGAGGGTGTGACCGCCCGGACGCGCATGGAGATGGAGGATGGCTACCCGCTGATGAAGCTGGTCGCCGTCGACGAAGCCGGCGAGTGAGCCGACAGCACGGCGGATTTCACTTTCACTTTCGGGCTCGTTTTTAACCGCCCCCGCACCTAGCATGAACTATGAGTCAAGCCACCTTCGATGACGACGAGCTGTTCGGCGAGGCCGCCGCGGAGACACGGGAGGATGTCGAACAGCATCTGTCGGCGGCCCGTGAGGCCCTGCCGACGGCCGACGATATCTGGGAGACCGACGCCGACAACGTCCTCGGCGTGCTCAACGGGCTGAAATCCGCCCTCGATGTCGGCGAGGCACCGGAACACCTCCGCCAAGCAAAGAAGTGGTACACCCTCGGCGAACGCGCCGACGCCTTCGAGGACGCCGAGGATCTGGAGGCCGACATCGACGCCATCGAGGAACTGCTGGAAACTATTGAGGCCGCCCACGACGACGTGGGCGAGCTCACCGGCACCGTCCCGCAGCTCCGGGGTTCCCTCCAGGATGCCCACGACGACGCCGGCGATGACAGCGACGACTGAGCCAACACCCCGTGCTGTCGACGGCCGTTCTCGTTAGCGGTCGCGGCTGTCGACAGCAGCCAACAGATCGGCTAGCCTCTCGCCGCTGCGGGCAAGGAGTCGTTCGCCGAGATCGGCCGTCGCCGCGGTTGGATCACCAACAACGCCGTTGTCGGTGAACTCGTCGCTGTCGTGTGCGAGGTTGACGCCGGCGACCCACTCGCCCCACCCCTCGCTTGCTTCCTCGCGGGCGGTATCTAGTTTCTCTTCGCGGATCGCGTCGTCGTCGATGTGAGAGAGGAGGCTTGTTTCGACGGGGCCAGCGTGGCCCATTTCTTCTTCGGTGTCGATACTGTCGAACCAGGTGAACGCGACCGCGTAGGCCGCGTCCTCGCGTGAAATTGTGCCCGTTATCTCCCGGAGCGCGTCGGTGTTGCCGCCGTGGCCGTTGACGATGACGACGCGGTCGAAGCCGTGATGGGCGAGGCTGGCGACGGTCTCTCGAACATACGCCCGAAAGGTATCGGGGCTGACCCACAGCGTCCCATCGAAGGCGCGGTGTTCGGCGGCGACGCCGACCGGGATCGCCGGCGCGATCGGCACGTCAGCGCCGGTTCGCTTGCGGTAGGCTTCAACGCCGGTTTCGGCGACAGCGGCGGCAGTTTTGGCGTCGGTGCCGAGCGGGGCGTGGGGGCCGTGCTGTTCGGTACTCCCGGTCGGGAGCACCGCGAGGTCGCTTTCACACTCCTGTATCTCGGGCCACGTTGCCTCCGAAAGCTGCATACCGGGTGTGTGGGCCGGTGGTTCTTGAACGCCCCGCTCGGTTCTCAGGCCGGCAACTCGATCTCCTCGCCGTCGGCGTAGACGGTCGGCTCCCGGAGGATACCGTCGAGATGCAGCGGCGCGTCGGTCTCGCCGCCGATGGCAGCGTTGTCACCGATGGCGAGATGGACGGTGCCGGCGGCTTTCTCGTCGAGCAGCACCGAGCCGACGAGTTCGTCGACGCCGACGTTGGTGCCGATGCCCAACTCCGCGAGGTTGTAGGCGTCGCGGCCGACTTCTTCGGCGGCGGTTTCGATCTGGCTCCGGATCTCGTCGTCGCTGATCTCGGTCACATAGCCGTCTTCGACCTCGAAGGTGAGTTGCTGGCCCTCATCGAGCAGGCCGTGGGGTCGCATCGTTCCGTCGACGACGTAGGTGCCGGTCGCGCTTTCGGGGCTGACGAAGATCTCGCCGGCCGGCAGGTTCGAGAAGCCGCCGTCGTCGTGGACGATCCCGGTGTCGAGTAGCCACTCGCGGTCACCGATCTCGACGGTGATGTCGGTGCCCTGCGGCGAGGTGACGCGGATCTCGTCGGCATCTGTGACCTGTTCGTGGAGGCTCTCGCTGTGGGCTGCGATCGCCTCGTAGTCGGCATCGAGGCCGGTGACGAACACCGATTCTGTGATCCCTGGGAGGGTCGCACCGCGGGCACCGTTCTCGCAGGCGTCACCGCGGGCGCGGGTGTGGCTGATGCTTTTCGTCGTCGGGGCGAGAAACACGTCGGCTGCGTTGAGGGCGGCGGCGACGGGTTCGGGTGGCTCCGCGCCGTGTTGGGGGCCGGGTGGGTAGCGGACGATCACCGGATCGTCGGTGATCGCGCTGGCTTCCGCATAGAGTGTCTCGCCGATTCGCTTTCGTTTGTCGTCGGTGACGATCAGGCAGGTCTCCTCGCTCCCGAGGTTGAGACACTGGGTGAGGGCGGTCTTGGCGGCCTCACGGAGGTCGGCGTCGCTCGGTTCGGTGTCGCCTGTGGCGTCGGCGGTGGGCATACAGTGGCTTGCCGCCGGCGGGGGTTAGCCCTTACTCCGATCGGCGTGCACTCCGCGGCTTACTCAATGCGTTCGACGCGCTCATCGAGGTCGACATCGAGGTCGCTGGCGGCCTCAGGTGTGAGATTCCAGATCCCGTCGAGAAGGTTCGTGTGGTAGCTTGCTGGCCCGCTGTACTCGCTGTCGGCTGCGCGCTCGCCGACCAGCCCGAAGGCCAGTGTCGCGTGCAACGCGGCCGTCAGCGTGTCGTCGACGCCGCCACAGAAGGTGGCGACCGCGCCGCCGAGGATACAGCCCGTACCGACAACCTCGCCCATCATCTCGTGGCCGGCATCGACGCGGTAGGCGGCGTCGGCTGTGGCGACGATGTCGGTCTCGCCGGAGGCGACGACGACGGTGTCGGCCGATTCGGCGACCGCCTGTGCCGTCTGTTCGATCTCGTCGTACTCGCCGACGGATTCGACGCCGCGCACCTCGGCTTCCGCGCCGGCGAGGGCGGTGATCTCACCGTAGTTGCCCTTGATCGCCGCGAACTCAACGTCGGCGAGCAGTCGCTCAACGAGTTCGTTGCGCGTCGGCGTCGACCCCATCCCAACCGGGTCGAGCACAACCGGGACGCCGAGTTCGTTGGCCGCGAGTCCGGTCTCGTAGATCGCTTCGCTCAGCGAGTCGTTGACCTGGCCCGTGTTGAGCAGCACCGCGCTCGCGCCGTGGGCCATCTCCGGGCCGTCGTTCGGCCCGTCGGCCATCACCGGCAGCGCGCCCCAATGGAGGGTGCTGTTGGCCACATCGTTGATCGTCACCCGGTTGGTGAGGTGTTGGATCAGCGGCTCGGTTGCCCGCAGCGTCGACAGCGACTCGGCGAGGGCGTCCGGCGACACGTCAGTCATCGGCAGCCACCTCTGCGTTTTCGACCGAGGTGTCGACCGCTTCGCGCAGCGCGCGCGTGGCAGCCGCCGGATCGTCGGCGGCGGTGATCGCGCTGATGACCGCGACGCTCGTCGCGCCGGCTTGGATCGGGCCGCTCGCGTTCTCGGGGGTGATCCCGCCGATGGCAACGACCGGGATCGTCACCGCCTCGACGATCTTGGCGAGCTGGTCGACGCCGAGGCCGTCGTCGGCTGTCTCGGCGTCTGGCTTCGAGTCGGTGCCGTAGACCGCGCCGACGCCGAGATAGTCCGCGCCGCTGATCGCCGCCAGCCGGGCCTCCGAGACCGTCGACACCGAGACGCCGATCGTCGCCTCCGGGCCGAGGATCTCCCGGGCCGTCGACACCGATGGGTCGGATTGGCCGAGGTGGACGCCGTCGGCACCGACCGCGTAGGCGATGTCGATCCGGTCGTTGACGATGAGGTCGACGCCGGCATCGCTCGTCAGCTCGCGGAGTCGCTCGCCGAGTTCGATCCGGTGTTGGGCCGAGGTGTCTTTTTCGCGGAGTTGGACGGCGTCGATGCCGCCCTCGATAGCCGCCTCGACGATGGTTTCCGTCGATCGGCCCGCAGAAAGCGACTGCTGTGTGACGAGGTAGGTGCGCCACTGATCGGGAGTCATGGGTGTGATTACCGTGTGATCGGTAAGCGACTTACGATTACCCGACCGTCTCATCGCCGCCGAAGCAATAGACGCAAACCCGCCGCTCACCAAGCCCGACCGAATGGTCGATCCCGCCCGCCCGGTTGCCGTTCTCGCCGCGCTGTTGGCCCGGCTGGGGATCATCGAGCGCGACCGTTTGACGGCGACGGTCGATCTCGCCTGGCCGCGGGTGATCACCGGCTTCGCCATCATGTCGAAACAGACCGCCGACCTTGCGATGGTCGGATCGGTGTTGGGCGCGCCAGCGGTCGCGGGGCTGGCCTTCGCCGGCGCGTACTGGACGGTTGGGAAGTTCGTCGCCATCGGCCTCGCAGGCGGGACGGTCGGGCTGGTCTCCCAGAACTACGGCGGCGGTGAGTCCGCCCGGGCCGCGCTGTTGGTCAAACAGAGCGTCTGGGTCGCCCTCGCGTTGGCGGTGCCCGTGGTCGCCGGCTTCGTCGCCTTCGCTGACCCGCTGATCGCGCTCCTGAGCGACGACGCTGCGGCGGTCGGCTACGGCACCACCTACCTCGGGATCGTCGCACCCGCACTCGCCTTCGAGTTTCTGAACATGATCGCCAGCCGCACCTACGCCGGCGTTAGCGACACCTTTACTCCGATGGTGGTGCGGGCCGGCGGCGCGGTGTTGAACGTCGCGCTCAGCGGCACGCTGATCTTCGGGTTCGGCTGGGGCGTCGCCGGCGCGGCGGTCGGTACCGCGGTGGCGACAGGGGTGGTGACACTGATCTTCTCGTGGGGCATGTTCGGCCGCGAGTACTTCGGCCGCGGTGCCAGCCCCGTCGCGCTCTCACTGGGCGGCCCGCAGTTCGATCGGGAGCTCTTGACGCAGCTGCTCCGGGTGTCGACGCCGCTGATCGCCCGCCGGGTCTCCCAGGGGCTTGCCACCTTCCCGCTGCTGGCGATCACCGCGAGTTTCGGCTCGGCGACGGTGGCCGCCCTCGAAGTCGGCCGCCGGGTGCGAAACATCGCCAACAGCACGAGCTGGGGGCTGTCAATCGCCTCCAGTACGCTCGTCGGGCAGGAACTGGGTGCGGGCGAGGAGGGTGAGGCGACGGCCTACGGCACCCAGATCATCACGCTCGCCGCCGTCATCCACCTGTTCGTCGCCGCGGGCGTCATCCTGCTTGCCGAGCCGACAGCGACCCTCTTTGTCGATGAGCCGGCGGCAGTCGCGTTGTCGGCGACGTTCATCGCTGTCTCGGCGGTCAGCCTCGTCGCCATGGGCATCGATGGCTCGGCGACGGGCGCGCTCCGTGGGGCTGGCGATACGCGGATCCCGTTTTATGCCTCGTTGGTCGGCCTCTACGTATTCACGCTGCCAGTGGCGTATCTTGGGACGGTGACGGCACTCGGCGAGACGGCGCTGTACGTCGCGTTGGTGCTTGAAACGGGAGTGCCGGCGGCGGTGACGCTGTGGCGGTTCCGAACTGGGAAGTGGCGGGCGGTGAGTCGTGACTATCGGCCGGAAGCAGAATCTTGATGTGTGAAGCTAGCTAATTAATACGATTAAACTACACAGAGTCAAATCAGTCGAAACCATATTACTGCTGGAGTCGGCTGTCGGCTTGGAGTGCCTCTATCTGAATTCGTCTTTTGGCCTGTGTCCGTTGCCAATAGTGACGGTTTTTCATCGCAATCACTGCCATTTGTGTTAGTGTATAAGTATTTGTTCGTTTGTCGATCTCTGATTTTTCGATGTACTCCATATCAACCAATCTGTTGAGATTCTGGTAGACCCGGCCAGTGTTGACGTCCTCGTCGTAATACTCCTCAAGGCCGCGTTTTATCGCCAACCCATAGGGCGTATCAAGATCCGCCACAACGTAGAGTATATCGCGCTGAAATGCAGAAAGATGCTTAAGCGATGTATTCATTGATCAGACGCCTCCTGCCCGGAGTTGGTGGTTCGTTCTTGTAGTACCGCCACAGCGAGGTACGGCTTCATATTGGCAGTCTTTGCAGTTGCCGTTATTTGCTGGTGTTCGAGATCATAGGAGATGTAGCCCTCAGCATCAAGTTTCGGCAGATGTCTGTTGGTAAACGCCTGGGTGACCTCTTGACGGGTTGCTTTCGATTCGGAGCCCGTATCTGACTGTGAGAAGACGTAATCGAGCAGCTGACTGAGTGTCACGGTCGGGCCAGCAGACAGTAGATGTGTGATTACGATTCGGCGACCCGGATGGGCAAGTAATTTGAAGGCTGAGTCTGGACAGAACTCTGCCCCATCGGGCTCATCAGAGAGCACCCCACAGTCGGCAAGAACACGGATCGTTGCCGGTGCAACATCGTCGAACGGAATCGCGTCAGTGGACGGTGGTGCTGCCCCGGGAGATGTATCGGATCGGCTCATCGATCCTCCACAGCAGTGATCTGGTCACGAAACAGCACATCAGCCGACTCTGTCTTCAGTGTGGTTGCCAGCGTGATGTCTGCCAGTCGTTCCAGTCGTGCGATGCGGTTGGTTGTCAGGCTGCTCTTGGATATAGGTCTCTCTGTGCCCGCCGCTTGCTGTTGTGCGGCGTGAAAAAACGCAGCCAGCACTTGGTTGTACGACTCGGTCGGTAGTTTTCGGGCGCGTGGTTCGGCCTCGGAGGACATGAGGGAATACAACATAGTAGTATACTTCACCTGTCGTCCGAATATACGGTGGATCGAGAGAAAGAGCCCGATATATCAGGGCAGCTCGATATCGAGCGATGGCGAGGCATGCCGAATGGGGCTCCGAAGAGTCAGGCGTTATCTGGCCAAACCGAACCGTCATCAAAAAGAACCGTTGCGACCCGTTGTTCGGCTTCGCGCAGGTGTTCGTGGACGGTCGACTGCGAGATATCGAAGAGTTCGGCGAGGTCGTCACCACTGATCTCCTTTGGCTGCTCGTAGTAGCCCTCTCTGTATGCTGTCCGGAACAGTTCGCGCTGCCGGTCGGTGAGGGCGTCGGTGATCTGGGTTCGCTGGGTGAGCAGATCCGTCGATGCTGTGGTTTGTTTCGAGATGAGTTGGCAGTCGAGTGTCTCCCGTAGTCTGTCGGTGATATCTCCCACCACCCCCGGCCGATGACTCTCGATCTGAACGGTCTCACTGGCCGGGGTGCTGTGGAGGGTCACGATATCGGTGGCATGTTGGTTCAGCACCTCGAAGAGCTGCTGGGTTGGTGCTCGGGCGGTGAGTGTGAGTCGAACCGCGGCGAGAACGCTGTCGGTGTCGTCTTGGTCGGTTGCGACCTCGAACCCGGAGAGCCCCGGCGTTTTGTCGACATACCGTTCAAACTGGTCGGCGGTAGTCGCCGCAACCTGCAGGGTAAGTCTACGGGTGTCGCTGTCGATGGTCTCGATTGTGAGCACCTCGACCGTTACGTCGTCGGGCAGTGACGGAAAGACGGGTCGCTCCGCGACGAACAGTAGTTCGAAGACAACCGCCTCCCGATTCGATCCTATCGGTTCGGCACGATCGAGTTGATCGAGTCGGATCGCCACGGCCCGACAGAGCACACCCAGCATCTCTCTGGCCTGTGTGTCGAACCCCTCCGTGTCGGTGGCTGTCACCTCCAGAACGCCGTGGATGGCCCCACCGTCACAGATCGGCAGGGCCACAGCAGACTGATAGCCGTAGGTCAGCAGCTGACGCCCCCAGTTCGACTGCTGCCGTATCGATCGCGTGTTTTCGGTGTAGACCGGTTCGCGGTCGACGGCGGCGGCAAGCATCGGCGGTCTGCGGCCGGTTTCGCCCTCGCTGGCGACGGTTGTCGCCGGGCCGCCGGTGGAGCTGACGACCGTCGGTGTCACCGTCTCCGCCTGTGGCTGGTAGGTGCCAACCCACCCGTACGCCCAGTTGGTCTCACAGAAGTCGGTGAGCGTCTCGAACAGTTCCACCCGTGATTCACCGCTCATCACGGTCTCGATCGCCGAAGTATAGCTCTCTAGCAGCGTGCGCTGGCGAGAGATTTCGGTCTTCAACGTCTCGGTGTCGGCTCTGAGGTCGTCGATCGAGGCCTTCTGTCGGGCCTGCCGGAGACCGACCGCCAGCGTATCGGCCGCCGATTCGAGAAATTCGGTTTCCTCAGTCGATGGGCTGTCGGCGGTGAACGTGGCGACGAGCAGCCCATCCGACCCGATCGGAACCGACACGACACCCGAATCCGACACGGTCACCGCCCCCTCGGTAAACGCTCGCCAGCGGTCGTCGTCATCGATCGTGATCCGGGCTGGATGCGGGGAATCGGCCGCAGGCGCACTCGACTTGTGTGCGAGAACCGTCTCGGTCTCGTCCCATATGTAGACGCTCACGGCTGTCACCGGGAGTCCATCGACAATCGCCTGCGAGCCGATGGTACACACCTCGTCGGTTGTTCTGGTCTGCAGGAGTTCGTCACCGATCTTGTAGTGGGCTTTCAGCCGCTGGAGCCGTTCGACCGCGGCTGTTGCCTCCTCCAACTCCGTCACGTCGTTCGAGACGGAGAGCACGGCGGTCTCGTCGACATCGACCGCCTCAAACCCGACAGTCCACGTCTCGAAGAGACGCTCGTCGCCATCGACGCTGGTCAGGGCGGTTCCCCACGTGTGGATCGACTCGCCGGGCTCGATCGACGCTGTGTCCGTCTCACCGGCCGCCATCTGCTCTGGGTCGACGACAGCGATATCGGTATCTGTGCTTCCCTCGAGGTCGGCGATGGTCGTATCGTAGGCGTCTGCGAGTGCCGCGTTGGCGAAGATGAGCTCGCCCGTCTGATCCGTTGCACAGATGAGCTGTGGCACAGCGTCGATCACGTCACGGAGCTGCTGTCGTTCGTCCTCCGCCGTCTCGCGGGCCTGCTGTAGCTGGGTGGTGCGGTCACGTAGTGTCAGTGCCGTCTCAACATGGTCGACAAGAATACCGAGGAGATCGCGTTCCGTCTCGGTGATGTCGTCCGGCGTCGTGGAGGCGACGATGAAGACGCCATCGTCACCCACGGGGAGATGAAGCTCCGATCGGAGCACCGTGTCGGGGTTATAGCAGTCGTCACGCTCGGTCACATCCGGGTAGTACGCCGATGTACCCGTCTCGACGGCAGTCCAGACGAGCCCATCACCGGCCTCGAACGCCGGCTGATCGTCGAGGACTGTCGTTGCCGCTGTCGACACCGATTCCGGCCGCAATCTGTCGTCGTCGCGGCGGTAGTAGGCAACAACCGGGAGCGAGAGCGTCTCGGTGATCGCTTCGACCGCCGTTTCGATGACCGCCGTCCGATCCTCGGCGAGCATGAACGTCGACACCGTCTCGCGTATCTGCTGAAGCTGCCGCTCGCGCTCTTTGCGCTCGGTAATGTCGACCACGTATCCCAGTCGGTGAGTGATCTCGCCGTCATGTCTGATGTTTTTCGTGTAATCAAGCACCCATCGAACGGTTCCGTCAGGGGTAACAACCCGATACGGGTCATGACTGAACTCGTCGATCTCCCCGCTGCTGCGTTCGACGACTTCTTTCGATACACGCTCGTAGTCCTGATCGTGAATGATATCGGCGTAGACCATCGCTCCGGACTGGAACTGGTCGGGTGTGTAGCCGAGCACGTCTTCGATATTCTCAGAGACGTACTTGACCGGCCACCCTTCGGCGTCTCGCCATTTGAAGACGACTGCGGGGCCCTGTGTGAACATATCCCGCTCTTCTTTTAGCTGCTGTTCGTACGTCTTGCGGTCGTCGATATCGAGGTGGATGCCGACAGCCCGAAGCGGCTCGCCGGCATCGTTCCGCTCAACGACCCTGCCGATGTCACGAACCCATTTCCACCCTCTAGCCGCAGTTTGCATCCTGTGTTCGGTGTCGTAATAGTCAGTGTCACCCGCAATGTGAGCGTCAAGTGCCGCGGTCACCGCATCGATATCCTCGGGATGCACCCGCTGTTCCCATGTGTCCAAGCTCGGTTCGATATCTTCGAGTGACAGCCCGAGCATTTCGGCCCACTGCTCGTTGAACTCCACCTGATTCGTGGTCATATCCCAGTCCCAGATGCCAAGATTTGCCCCTTCAACGGCAAGGTTGAGTCGCTCAGTGAGTTCGCGGAGTTCTTGCTCCCGTTGTTTGCGTTCGGTGATATCGCGGTTGACACAGACGAGCCCGCCATCGGGAAGCGCGGTCAGCGAAACATGCTGTTCGACGGGTGAGCCATCGGCCCGCTGACCGGTGAGTTCGCCGTTCCACGAGCCGGTTGTCTCGACCACTGGCAGCACCTCAGATTCGATATGTGCCTGCTGGTCGTCGTCGTAGATCGCCCGCCACGTCTTACCGAGGAGGTCGTCCGGCTCGTAATCAAAGATCGCGGCGTGGGCCTCGTTCATGTAGGTGTACGCCGACGACGGCGAGAGAATCGAGATGCCGGTCAGAGCGGTATCCATCGCCATGGCCTGTCGCTGAAGATCTGTCTCCCGGGCGAGTCGATCGGTAGCATCCTCGAACATCTCAACAAGATGCTCGCGCCCATTGATACTGGTCGTGATCGCATTGTAATCGACCGGCGGTGACGACCCATCTCCGGTAGCGATGGTCACCGCCTCGCCGTCGCCGGTCGCTGGCCGCTGTATCTGACCGGTTTCGACCGCGGCATCGAGGAGCGTCTCGTCGGTGTCAGTAGCCGATTCGGCGCGGAGCTCGGTCGGCGAACACCCGACGAGCGCGGAGCGTGGCTGGTCGAACAACGACACCGCCGCGCTGTTGACCGCAACCACAGTCTGGGTGTCGACCACGGAGACGACAACTGGAATTGGCAGTTCGATTCCAGCAACGTCGGCCGGCGTTGGCGGCACCGATCGCTCGGCTGGCGGTGTGGTCGTGGCGACCCCCGTGGCAGCCGCGATTGTGCGAAGCTGTGAGCGAATCTGTGCTGGCGGGCTCTCGGCGTGAATGTAACTCGCTTGAACAGGGAGTGCCGCCGGATCGATATCGGTCGTCGACCCGGTGTCGACCACAAGTACCCACTCGCCGGCCTGCAGGTCGGTCGTCGGAACGGCGTCGCTCGCGACGGCTGTCGCGGTGCAGGCGATCAGCCGCGTCGCAGCACCGTCCCGGCCGGTCGACGGCGACCCGCTGGCGTCGTCACCAAGTGCGGTCGACCCAAAGACCGCCGCTATCGGGTCACGAAGGAGGTCACGGACAGTGTCGCTGCCGGGACCAACACACCGAACTGCGACCGAGTTGTGTTCAGCTGTTTGCATAGGAGACTGGAGATTGGTTACCGTTCCGAGGTGGGCTGATCGGCCGTGAACAGTTGGATTGCTGATAGCATTATTGTATGGATAACACAGAAACGTGCTCAGCAGATATAATACTGTCCACGTCTGTTCCCCTTACTGGCGTAATACGTTGTATCTCTGTAACCTTATCACTCACAATGAAACGAATACAGAGCACATGAGAAAGAACGTGAGGCTGATATATCGGCCTCCGATCGTGTGAGCCGCAGACAACAGGGGCGGTGCGTGCTGCAGTGTGAGCGAGACTGTTGCCAGGCCTGCAACATGTGATCTCGTTTAATCAGTGATCGCAGTATGGATCGAGTATGCACGACGACACAGATTCGACGCCGCTGCTGTCGAGACGCAGGCTGCTCGGGGGCTGTGCCGCCGCCGGCACCGTCGGTCTCGCCGGCTGTTCGTCCAGATCGCTTGCCGCCGAAACAACAGTCACAGAGGAGTACGACGCGAGCGAGATCGCGACGCTCGCCATCAACGTCCCGAACGGAACAATCGACATCACCGGGGAACAGCGGCAAACAGTCGGCGTCGAGGCGACAAAACAGGCCGGCGACGAGGATGCACTCGATCGCCTCACACTGCAGGACGAGCGGAGCGAGAACAGCCTGTCGCTTGCTGTCGACAGCGGGGACAGTGGGTTCCTCTCGCTGGGGCCGACACCACGGATGGATCTCTCGCTCACCGTGCCACCGGGACTACAGCTCGATGCCGAAAGTACGAACGGGGCGATCACCGTCGACACGGCAGCTGCCGACGGGATCACCGCCGAGGTGACGAACGGGGTGGTCGACATCGACACAGGAGGTGCTGACAGTGTCACCGCCGAGACGACAAACGGCGATATCGCCCTTGCGGTTGCGGAGGCGACTGACGTGCAGGCCGACACGACGAACGGCAACGTGTCGATCACCCTGCCGGCGACAGCGGAGCCGTCGATCAGCTACGAGACGACCAACGGTGGGTTCGAGGCCAGCGGTCTCGATGCCGGGTCGATCGAGGCCGACGCCGGCGTCGAGCGGACACTCGGCAACGGAACCCACCAGCTCACGGTCACCACGACGAACGGTGATCTCACGATCCGGGGCGACCGCTGAGCCGGGGTGTAGCTGTGTTCGCGGGGCGACGCTACAACAGCGGGTGCCGTGAAGTATGCGGTGAGTCAGGATTATCGTCCGGGCAAGTCGGGTTTCGTGACGACGGCGTCGGGAAGTTTGCCGTGGTCGACTGCCCGGACGATCTCGCTGGCGCGGTCGTGGGAGGCGTCGCGGGCACTCGCACCCGCGAAGAGCACGTTCGTGTCGACCAGTGCAACCGCTATCACTCGGCTCCGAACTCGCGTTCGGTTGCGACGGCGTCTGTCTCGCCAGCGTCAACCGGTTCGAAGTCGTCGAACACGCCCTCACGCTGGTCGACGATGTCGGCCGAGAAATCGGTCTCGTCGTCGGTTGTCATGGGTGTCCATACTCGGACGAGCGTGATACGCGTTTCTCCACATATGCCGCCACAGCGCGCAGCAGGTGGGACGCTCACCGCGTGCTCGTCCGCAACACGTACCAGACGAGCCCCGCAGCCAACACCAAGACGGGCAGCGTGGCGAGAGTGACGTTGAACCGGTAGCCGAGATTCCAGACGAGCACCAGCGTCTCGACCCACGCGAAGACGACGCCGACAAAGAGGATGGCGGGTGTTTCGCCACCGGGCGTGCTTGTCAGCGAGTCGGGCGCAAGCCGGACGAAGGCGACGGTGGCGACGCCGAACAGCGGCAGCCCCAGCGTCGCCAGCGGTTTCGCAACCGTGTTATCCGGCGTGCCGGCGGCGTTCCAGTGGATCGCCATCTCGGTGGGGAGGCTATTCCAGACGACCACTGCGGCCACTGCCGGGATCGCCATGAGGCAGACAGCCAGCAGGTCGAATCGGCGAGCGGGGTTCATAGTCTAGGGGTACGCCAGATCCGTCTTATTGGTGCTGGATTCAGCGGCGCGGCGACGATTAGCCCGCCGTGAGTGGCCCGTACCGGCTGCCGATGCCGTAGGTGAGCACCGCCAGCGCGCTCAGCGCCACGCCAGCGACGACGACGCCGGTGAGGAGTTGCAGCGGCGTCACCGCGATCGCTGGATCGCTACGGGTGATCCACAGTCGGAAGAGCACGTCGTCGCCGAGAGCTACCGCAAGTGAGCCGCCGATGCTGATCGTCGCAACGATGCCGATCCAGCCGGCCTGTGCGCGCGGCGACAGCCCGCGGCGACGCGTGTCGACGGCGACAACCGCCGTCGCCACAATCCCCACAGCGAGGTTGAGGAGGGCAAGGACGACCATATCGGCCTGTTGGCAGCGAGGCTTCTAAAACGCTGTCGGCTGTCGCAGCTGTTCAGGAACTTCTGTGTGGGTATCATTTTTAGCTTACACTTACGAGCACTGTTGACATGGGGCTCGATACCGACGACTGGTACGACACGCGCTGGGGGCGGATCTTCTACTGGACGGTACTCGCAGCGACCCTGCTGGCGGTCGTCATCTCGGCGAGCAGCGTCGGGGTCGCCATGCAGATTCCGGCGACCGTCTACCTGTTCGGTTTTCTCGGGGCCGCGGTCTACGCCTGTGCCGGCTTCGCCAAACAGTTCGAGCGGGCGGGTCGCTACCGACTGAAGATCCTCAGCCGGACGGTCGCCGTCCTGCCGCTGTCGGCCGGTGTCTTTCTACTGGCCGGCGTCTTCGTCGATCCGCCTGGTTCGGCGGCGACGCTGGGCGAGTCAGGGCTGAGTTCGACCGAGCGGCTCGTCGGCGGGCTGGTGTTCGTCGCCGGCATCTACGTCAGCACGACGCTCAAAGCGTTGGACGCCTTCGCCAAACGGACGCTTGGTTATCCCGGCAACCACACAGATCGGGAGTCCTCACCGGGCGACGACACAGAATCGAACCGGTAAGACCGATGCGGCCGTGTCGGTACCCTGTTTTTTGCTGCTCGCTCTACGTAGGTTCCTTCGCCACTCGGGTTCACTCGCGCGTTTTGCGTACGAGATGGCTCTCCCATCGAACCACTAACAACCCCACGCGATAGAGGTAGATCCATGACCGAGGCAGATGCCGACGACACTAGCGAGCTTGCTGGGCTCCCCATCGAGCGTGCGGTCGACATCGTCGGTACGGCCGACGCCGATCCCGGCGAACTGCGGGAAACGCTGGCGATCGTCGCCGAAGACGGCGTCGTCAGCCGAGCCGCTGTCGACGACGCGCTGGCGAACGCGTCGATGGTGGTAACGACCGCCGAGACGCGGGTCGAACTCGCAGGCGACAAGCTTGACAATGCACGGGCGGCAGCTCCTTCAACCGCTGATCTGGCGTTCGTCTCTGACCGCGTTGACAACTTCGACACACGGCTCGGCCATATCGAAACCCGCGCGGACGACCTCGGTGCGGCGCTGCAGGAGGTGGTTTCGATGAAAGCAGACGGTGATCTCTACGAGATCGCCCGCCGAATTCGACGGCTGACCAACGCCGCAACCGAGGTGCAACAGGCTGCCGACGATCTGCAGCTCGAACTCGACAGCTTCGAGGCGTGGCTCACTGACGCTGATCGACGCGTCGACGAACTCACCGCCGATATCGACGCGCTTGCCGACTCGCTGAGCGAGCTTAGCGATGTTGTCGACCAGCTCGAAAACAGCGACGCTGGCGACGCTGATGACAACGGCGACGATAGCGAGGACGCTGACGACGCTGAGAACGACCCCGAAAGCGAGGCAGCGAGTCGGTGGGCCGCAGCGATGGTTCGCCACCGCGTGCTGTCGTTGCTGCTCACCGATCTCCACGCGGAGTTGGCAGCCATTCAAACGTGGGCCGAGCGTGAGACTGTCACGTCGCCGTCGGGGATCGAACCCAGACTCGATGAGATTCAGGAGAGCCATACCGCGCTCGGCGAACGGCTCACCGCGTGCGCTGCCCCGGAGTGGCGGGCACGGTTCGACGAGCAGCTGACCGCCCTTGAGGAGGCACTCACCGAGATGGAGCCACCGGTGGTCTGGGCCGACGTTGATGCCGTCGTCGCGGAACACCGACCCGCAGTCGAGTGAGCCAACCGGTCAGCGATCGATGTTTTCGGCGCGGATCGCGGTTCTCGCCGCCACATCGGCGATGCCGCAGCTACAGTTGGCTGCTCGCCGCAGGTGCGTGAGTGTGGTCGAGAGCGCGACGGCCGTGGGCACCGAGTCCGATACCGACTCCTCGTAGAGTCGCTGTTCGACCGCGTCAATCTGTTCGATGGCGTCAGCAGATCGCTCTCTGGCCTGTTGTGCTGTCGTCAGCTCCCCGTTGAGGACGGCGGTTACCGCGTCGTCGACGGCGCGGGCAACATCGTCGACGACGGCGCGGACAGCCGCGGCCGCCTCCGCCGCGGGTGGCTCGGGAAGCTCTTCGCCCGTCGTTGCGATCCGGACGGCCTGCTCGGTGACGGTTTCCAGCCGGGTGGCGATCCCGTAGTAGGCGAACAGCTCCGATCGGGAGACGCCAAGTGCATCAAGCTCGGCATACGAGACCAGTGATCGGGAGAAGTGTCGGGTGATCATCTCCGCGGAGCGACGCGCCTCGGCCGCGCGGTCACGCACCCGTGTCTGCGTGTCGGCGGCGTTCCCGAACGCCTCGGCCGCATCACGGAGCAGCGAGACGACCACGTACTGGAGTTGGGTGACCGACTGCCGGACGGAGACCGACGACGTATCCAACAGGTGGCCGATCCTGATCTCGGCGTCGGACTCGGTGAGGATATCTGTCCCGACCAGCTCCCGAACCGTCGACCGGACGGCCTCGCGTTCGGCCTCGGTGAACGCCCCGCGTCGACGCAGCGTGATCGTCTCGAAGCCGACCGTGTGTGCCGTTCGAACTGCACGGGCGGCGGCCTCGGGATCGCCGTTGTCGGGGTCGCCGGCGTCGAGATCGTCGCAGTCGGGATCGCCGCTGTCGGTGTCGCCGGCGTCGAGATCGTCGCAGTCGGGATCGCCGCCGTCGAGGTCGACCGTCGCATCCGCCAACCACTCGACCTCCGCCTCCGAGGATCTGATGAGGATCGATCCGTCGCGGTGGGTGTAGAGCCGGAGCTCCATTCCGGCCTCGAAGCCGTGATCACTCGTCCACGCCTTCGGAAGCGAGACGGTGAAGGTGCCGCCGCCGACCTTCTGGATCTTTCTCGTCTCCATCGTTAGTAGATCAGCTCGGGGGCTCCCTCAGTCATATACAGCGTCCGGGCGGCGATGTTGACGGCATGGTCGCCGACCCGCTCCAGATCCCGGATCGTCAGCAACAGCCGCAAGACGCCGTCAAGCCGTTGTTCGATCTCCCACCCGTCGGGGTCGCTGGCGATCAGCTCCCGGACGACAGCCTCGTTGGCGGCCTGACACGACGTATCAAGCTCGTCGTCGCGGTCGGCGATCGCCCGACAGGCGTCGGCGTCGCCTGCGACGTACGCGTCGACGGCCGCCCGAACCTGCTCTACGGCGGTCTCGCCGATCTCCTGGATCCGCACGTCGGAGACGATCGCCGGGCTGTCGGCGCGGGCGTATCGGGCGAGGTTCGTTGCGAGATCGCCGATCCGTTCCAGATCGGTCAGGATCTTAAACGACGCAACGACAAAGCGGAGATCGGCGGCGACGGGCTGTTGGAGGGCGATCAGATCGACACAGTTGCTTTCGAGGTTGAGATACTGTTGGTTGATGTGGTCGTCGCTGTCGATCACCGCTCGGGCCAGCGTGCGGTCGTCGCTGTCGAGGGCGTCGAGTGCCTGCTGGAGCTGTTCTACGACAGCTTCGGCCATCGATTCGACGTTCGCCCGCAGGTCGTCCAGCGACTGCCGGTACTCCTCACGCGGCACGGCGATCACCCGAACTTCCCGCTGATGTAGTCCTCAACCCGCTGGCTTTCGGGGTTCTCGAAGATCTTCTCGGTGTCGTCGTACTCGACGAGTTCGCCGCCGGTCAGGAAAACGGCCGTCTGGTCGGACACCCGGGCGGCCTGCTGCATGCTGTGGGTGACGACGACGACCGTGTAATCCTGTGCGAGGTCTTCGATGAGATCCTCGATCTTCGAGGTGGCGATGGGGTCGAGTGCCGAGGCCGGTTCGTCCATGAGGATCACCTCGGGATCGACGGCGAGACAGCGGGCGATACAGAGGCGTTGTTGCTGGCCGCCCGACAGCCCAAGGGCGTTGTCGTCGAGGCGGTCGTTGACCTCCTCCCACAATGCGGCCCGTTCGAGCGATTGCTCAACAAGGGCATCTTCCCGGTCGGGTTCAGCACGACCGGTCAGCCGAGCGAGCAATCCTGTCTCGATATCACCATGCTTTCGCGGTCCGTAGGAGACGTTCTCACGGATGGACTTCGGGAAGGGATTGGGACTCTGAAACACCATCCCGACCCGCTTGCGCAACTCGACAAGGTCGATACCATCCTGATAGATGTTTTGCTCGTCGAGTTCGACTGTGCCATCGACGTTAGCGGCGCGGATTCGATCGTTCATTCGGTTAAGACACCGGAGGAACGTCGACTTTCCGCAGCCGGAGGGGCCGATGAGAGCTGTCACGCTCTCTTCAGGAATGTCCATCGAGACATCCTTTATGGCGTGGTCGTCACCATAGTGGACATCAAGATCCTTGACAGCGAGTTTCGTCCCGCTTGCAGCCTCGTAGGTTGTCCACTCTGGGCGTGTCTCTTCGACGGTCTCGCCGACGGTCGTTGAGACTGATTGGTTGTCGGTGCGATTCGCCGTGGTTTCAGCGGGGTCTGTCTGACTCATTGGTGAAGTTTCCGTCTGAAGTAGTACCGCGTCGTAATCCCGATCGCGTAGAAGACCAACACGACGAGCAACAGTGTCAGTGCCAGCCCCCAGGCGTATTCCTGCGGATTCTGGATGTTTCCACTGAGCCCTGCGGTAATAAGCGCGTACAGCTGATACGGCAGCGCGCTCGTCGCCTCCAACAGCGCGGGGTTGCTGACGAACGGCGGCGATGCGGTCAGCTGGAACCCGCCCAACACGTTGGGCGCGGCCGATTTCGCCGGGAGGACGCCGCCGCCCATCGTCAGGAGGATCGGCGCGGTCTCGCCGGCGATGCGGCCGACGCCGAGAATGACGCCGGTCGTCACACCCGGGATCGCCGCGGGGAGGACGACGCTGCGGATCGTCTGCCATTTCGAGACGCCGAGGGCCGCGCTGGCGTCGCGGTACTCGTCGGGCACCGCGAGGATCGCCTCCCGGCTCGTGATCAACACCAGCGGCAACAGCATGAAGCCGAGCGTCAGCATGCCGGCGATCAGCGATTTCTGATTGCCGAACCGCGGGATCAGGAAGGCGGCCCCGAACAGGCCGAAGACGATACTCGGCGTGCTCCAGAGGCCGTTCGTTGCTACCTCGACAGCCCCGGTAAAGCGGCCCTGTTCGGCGTACTCGCTGAGGAAGACGGCGGCACCGACGCCGGTCGGGACGGCGAAGAGCACGGCCCCGATGACCAGCCAGACCGTTCCTAACAGCGCGGGGAAGACGCCCGCGACATCGGCCAACAAGCCGGCTCCGTTGGTGAGGAACGGCCACCGAACGAGGCCGGCTCCGCCAACGCTGAACCCATTGAACAGGCCGGGGAGGCCCCGCACCGTGACGAAGGCGACGAGGCCAACGAGTACCGACAGGATCGAGCCGACGACGAGGTAGATGAGCACGTACGCGCCGACGTTGCGCCCACGAGCCCCGAAGCCGCCGTAGGCTTTCGCGGCACTCCAGCCGGTCACCAGCGAGGCGAACAGTACGATCGCGGGAACGACAGTGTCGCCGAACAGCGTTGCGTTGTAGCCGGCGAGTGGTTGCTCCCAGCCGGGGCCGACGATGCCGGTGACGAGTGCGAGCCCACAGAGGCCGGCGACAGCCCCGGCGGGCATTGTCGAACCGATATCTTCCCGCGGGAACGCGGTCGTTGCGAAGGCGGCCGCGCTGAGGAGCATTCCGACGCCGAGCTGGCTGACCGTGCCGAGCCCGGCCGCACCGGCGACGGCTGTACCGACCGCGAACCAGATCGCCGTGAACGCGCCTGCGGCGACGATTCCCGCGCTGGGCTGGGCCCCTGTCTCGACGTAGTCCAGCCGTGAGGCGACGCCGAAGCCGACGGTCGTGGCTCCGAGCCCGAGCAGGACGACGCCGAACAGCACGGAGAGTTCGAGGCCAGCGACGGGGTCGTCGATGGCGACGACGTTCAGCAGTGCCGCTAAGCCGGTGACGAAGGCGACGCCGGAGAGGCCGACGGCGAGGCCGGCAGCCGCCTCGTAGATCGTGCGGTCGTCGCGGACGAGGGCCGTTTGGGTCGCGCGGCTCATTCGGCACCTCCAAGCCGGCGACGCATGCGTGCCTCGATATACTGTGAGCCGATGCTCAGACACAACACGGTGACGAACAGAACGACGCCGGCGGCGAACAGCGCGCTCTCGTGGACGCCGTTCGCGCTGCCGTAGCCACGGGCGATCAGCGAGGTAAGCGTCTCGTAGCCGTAGAAGACGTTAACGAGCGGCTCACTGATTCGGGGGACGCCAGCGAGCATCACCGTCGCGGCCATGGTCTCGCCGATGGCCCGCCCGACGCCGAGGAGGACGGCCGCCGACACACCCGAAAAGGCCGCCGGCAGCGTGATCGAGGTCATCGACTGCCAGTCGGTCGCCCCGAGCGCAAGCGAGCCGTTTTTCATCACGTCGGGCACGCTCGTCAGCGCGTCTTCAGCGACGGAGACGACCGTCGGCAACGCCATCAGCCCGACCACTATGCCGACAAAGAGGTACGTCGAGCCGCCGTTGAGCGCGAACGCGCCGCTTGCCCACGGGTTGATGACGGTAAAGCCGATAAAGCCGTAGACGATCGAGGGGATGCCCGCCAGTATCTCGATGCCGGGTTTGACGAGTTCGCGGACGCGTGGCGGCGCGATCTCCGCGATGAACAGCGCGGCAGCGACGCCGAGCGGCGCGGCGACGAGCGTTGCGATGGTGGTCACCATCACGGTGCCGTGAATCATCGGGAGCAGCGAGTAGCGAACCGGTTCGGAGACGGCGTCCCAGCGGGCCTGTGCGAACATGCCGAGACCCGGCACGGAAACCCCGAAGACGGTCGTTGTTTCGTACTGAAAGGCCGGGATCGACTCGGCGAAAATGAAGACGACGATAAGCCCGAGCGTGATCAGCGTCACCGTCGTCATCGCGAAGGTGACCGCGCGGGCGAGGAGGGCCTGATGGCGCGCCCAGCCGTAGCCAGTAGCGATCAAAAACGCGCCGAGCGGGACGGCAGTCCACGCTGACGCCAGCAGGAACCCGACGAACGCGGCCAGCAGCGACCCCATCGAGACGAGGACGACCGCCAGTGCGTCCGGGTCGGTGTCGTCGATGAACGCCCGCGTGTGGGTCAGCCGTCGCTCGATGCTTGCGCGCCAATCTGTTTGAAGCGTAGTGAATGACATGTACTGGAATCGAGGGTGAAAGCAAGCGACAGCGCGGCTACAGCGTTAGGCCTGCTCGGGGAGCTTCGCGCGTTCGGCCTCGATATCCGAGGTCGGCAGCGTGATGTAGTTGACGTCCTCGACGAAGACCTGCTGGCCGAACTCGGTCAGGAACATGTTGAGGAACGCCGCCTCGCGCATGTCGGTGCCGTTCGGCGTCTCCTCGTTGATCCGGGTGTACATGTGCAGATCCCGATTCAGCGGGTATTCGGAGTCGAAAATGGTGTTTTCGGCGTCAGGGTCGGGGCGGAAGACAGTGCCCTCGAAGTCGATGGCGATGGCCTGAATGCCCGATCCCGAGAACGCCAGTGCCATGTAGCCGATGGCGTTGTCGTTGTCCTGCAGCACCTGTTGAACCTGCTGATTCTGTCCGAGGCGCGTGTCGACGTCCATCGGCGCGTCGGCGTCGCCGAGCATGTTCAGTCGGAACGAGGTGTCGGTACCGGAGCCCTCGGCGCGGCCGACCACGTAGATCTCCTGATCGGGGCCGCCGACCTCGCTCCAGTTGGTGATATCGCCTTGGTAGATACCGCGGATCTGGTCGCCGGTGAGCTGGTCGACGCCGGCGTCGTAGATCGCCTGACTGACGAAGACCGGCTGGCCGTCGCGGCCGACGACGTGGTCGACGTAGTTCTCGTCGCGCTGTTCCTCGCTGATATCGAGTTCGGCCGTGATCGGGCCGGAAGAGTTCCCGATATCGACGAGGCCGTCTCGAACCGCCTCACAGCCGGTTCCCGAGTGGCTCAGTGCGACGCGGGTCGCAAACGGCGGGTTCGACCGCTCGCCGCTCGGCTCGAAGCCATAGAGGCTGGCGAAGTAGTCGGCGATGTTCATGTCGGTGTCGAGCTGATCCCAGCCGGGCACCGAGGACTCGTCGTTCGAGCCCCAGTACTCACCGTCGCTGGCCGGCGAGTTCGAGTTCCAGTAGGAACTACCCTTGTTCGAGATGGGGTACACCGTCGAGGAACCTTCGGCGGTCACCGTCGCCGGGTCGCCGGAGCCGCCTTCGCTGCCGTCGGCGGTGTTGGCACCCTCGCTTGACTCGCTGCCATCGCCGCCCTCGCCGCTCTCGCCGCCGCTACAACCGGCGAGTCCGGCGATCCCTGCGGTACCGGAGGCAACCACGAATTTACGACGCGATACACGATCCGACAATCGTTCTGTCTCTCCCGTCATCACCCGTTGCTGGGTGGAGTTATACTAAAGCAGTTTATAATAGGGGTATAGATGTACAGTATTTCTCCGTTAGGATATTGGGTGTTTGTATGCATATTGTGTTCTATATAGTCTCAATTGATCACGTTGACCGGATGGCGTCCGATCGAGCATTCGATCCCCTATGAAGTGACGAATGCTTCCAGTTCTTGTTAAAGGAACACCCACACACCCGCAACAAACAACAGCGAGCCGAAAACAAACGAGACATCCCGGGGGCGAATTATCATATCATCCGTTCGTAGCTTGCGGCTTTTCGGATCGCTCAGCGATTGTGAGAACCCCTTCGTCTCCATTGCCTCAACAGTAACGCGAGACCGTTTGGCGACATTGAAGATCAACGGGTAGAAGGCCTTGATCGAGAGCTTCAGGAGGTAGAGCAGATATCGCCAGCTCAGCACACCTTTCTTTTCCGGCACCTTGCTTCGGAGTCGGAATGAGTTGATGAGCGCGTGGTACTCCTCGACGAGTAGCGGCATCATTCGGTAGCCGTAGGCGATCGCAAACGTGAGCTGTCGGGGCACCCCAAGCCGAAGCATCCCTTGGCTGATCTTCTGTGGGCTCATCGCCGAGAACACCGCCAAACTGATCACCGAGATAATCGTGAGCTTGAGGAAGAACGGGACGACGGCACCGACAGCTTCGACCCCGGCCTGCTGGCTTGACAGTGCCGTGTTGAGCCCCTCCCCGACAGCAGCCGCGACAATGCCACCAGCCTCGGCGAGCACCGACGGGTCAAAGGCTACGACGCCATCGATCAGCTGTGAGCTGTTGGCACTGAGGTCTTCCCACCCGGTAACTAAGCCACCCATCAGCGGCACCATGACGACAAAGAAGCCGATGTTGGTGAGCTGTCCGAACAACAGTAATACAAGCAGATACTTGCTTACCTGCGAGAGCGCCGCGAGAACGAACGCCGCCGCCAGCAGGGTGACCAACGGCAGCGTGTCGTAGAACAACCACGGTATAATCATAAACAGCACCGTCCACAGCAGCACCACCCGGGGATCGAACGTGTTCAACAAGGCGTCCTCGTTGTCGTAGGCCGTCCGCATCAGGTCGACCTTGAGATCCGCGATCGAGATATCGGTCAGCGCGGTGAGGTAGCTCATTGTTCCTCCCTGAGCGTCTGTGTCGTGTTCGGAACCGTGGTGTCGGGAGCCGCGTCATCGCCGACCGGGGTTGCGACATCCGGGGCTGTCCCCTTCGTGATCGCCTCAACCATCACATCCGTGGTGAGCAGCGGCGAATCAAACCCCAGCCGCTCGCTCAATTCGACCACCTGGGGCTGTCTGAGGTCGGCCGCCGCGAGGAGCTCTGCGTCGTCGAACACCGCCGCCGGCGGCGCGTCCGCAATCACGTCCCCGTCGTCAAGCACGATCACCCGATCGGCCCAGCCGGCGACCAGTTGGAGGTCATGGGAGGCGATGACGACCGTCTCGACGCGGCTCTCGGCTTTCCGGAGGATCCCGGTGACCTCCCGGCGGCTCTGGAGATCGAGGCTCCCCGTTGGTTCGTCGAGCAGTACGACTGTCGGATCGGTCGCTAACCCGATGCCAAGTGAGGCGCGCCGCTGCTGGCCCAAGCTCATCAGCCGGCCGTCGCGGTCGGCTAACTCCTCCAGATCGAGGTACGTCAGTATCTCCGCAACACGGCTTTCAACATCGGCTGCCCCACGGTTTTTGAGATAGTAGCCGATATCCTTGCGGACGTTGTCCTCGACGAACATCTCCTCGGGATTTTGGTGAATGTAGACGGTGTCGTCCGCAAGTTCCTCCGGCAGCGCGTCGTTCGTTTCCTGTCCCAGCACGGAGACCGTCCCTTCATCCGGTGACTCAAGCCCGGTGAGCAGGCGAAGCAGCGTCGATTTGCCCGAGCCGTTTGCGCCGACGAGCGCAACGCGGTCGCCTGCGTACAGATCGAGGTTCAACCCATCGAGCACCTGGTTGTACCCCTCACGAAGCGTCGGGTAGCCGTGGCCGACGTTCCGGAGAGTGATGACCGGCTCACGATCACCGTTCTCGGCGTTCTCCTCGTCTGAACGATTGTGTGGTGTCGATTCGGACGCCTCATCGATCGGCACGGATCGCTTTTTGCCCGCCGGCGCGGATTCAGACCATAGTGCAGTCTCTGCCTCGTCAACAGTCACCGGATACCGGCCATCCGAGACGGTCGCCATCCCGGCGGGGACGGCATCGGCAATCTGGGTGACCTGTGGCGGATGGATGTTTTCGGCACGCAGGTCGTCGAGTTGGTTGAGGCCAACCTGCGCTGGTTCCTTCCAGGCGACACCACCGTCGGAGACCAACACCATCTCGTCGCAGTACTCCGCGATGAACTCCGAGTGGTGTTCGATCACGATGACCGTCTTGTCCTGTTCCTCGTGCAGCCAGCGGAGTCGTTCGTACGCCTCGCGGGCGTTCTGTGGGTCAAGCTGGGCGGCCGGTTCGTCAACCACCACGAACTCGGGATCCATCGCAAGGACGCCCGCGAGCGCGACGAGGTGTTGTTGGCCGCCGCTGAGCTCCCAGATAAACCGATCCGCAAGGTCGGCAAGGCCGACCATCTCAAGGGCGCGCGTGGCCCGCTCCTCGTAGTCGTCGAACCCGTAGTTCAGCGGCGCGAACTCAACATCGTCTCGCACCGTCTCCTGGACTAGTTGGTTTTCGAAGTCCTGGAACACGTAGCCAACCGTTCGGGAGAGATCTCCGACATTTGATTTGCGGGTGTCAGTGCCATCGACACGAACCGACCCCTCGAACGTCCCATCGAAAAAGTGGGGGATGAGTCCGTTGAACGTTTTACAGAGCGTCGTTTTCCCGCTGCCGTTCCCGCCGACGACGGCGGTAAACTCGCCCGAATCGATGCGCAGATCCGCCCCCTGTAGCACTGATTCGTCGCCACCGGGGTATTCGAACGTCAGATCGTCAACGATGATGCTGTGTGCGCTCATAAATAAAAAATCAGCAGCCGGTTAGTTGTTCAGCGAGTCAGTTTTGCGCTGACGGTAGGCGACCACGCTGAAGGCGACCACCGCGGCGGCCAAAATCGGGACGAACAGGAACTCTTGGCCGTAGGTCTCGACGAACTGCGGGGTGAAGGTGATGAGCCCACCGCTGGTCTCGCTGAGGGCCTCGATGACGAAGGCCAGCGGGAGGAACGCCACCCAGGCGAACAGTCGCTTTCCGGAGGATCGGGTGAACATCGGGCCGTCACGGCCCTCGACGGGCGTCATCCCCAGCAGGGGTTCGATCTTCCCACGCAGCCGTGGGTAGAGGAAGTACGTCGGGATCGCCCCGAAGATGATCCCGGCAACGATGATCTGTGTGAACGCTCCCATCCCTTCGGTCACCCAGACGGTTTCGGGCAGCCACGCGATGGCGTCAAGCTCTTCGACGCCAACATAGAACTTCCCGACATCGATCAGCCACGCACCGATCTCCTCCATCGCCTTTGCGATGAAGCCGACCACAGCGATCTGTTTCGGATCGGTCGGCTCCGTGATGAGCGACATCGCGAAGAACCACGACAGGGTGATCACGATCAGCCCTTCAACCGTCCCAAGGGCGTTGAAATCGCCGATCAGGATCTCACCGAAGACGGTTGTCCCGACCGGAATCGCAAGACAGGCCCAGAACGACCGGAACAACAGCGCGACCGACATCGCGACAAACCAGAACGGCCCGATCTGGACATCCAGCACTCCTGAAACACTCGGTAGGAGTTCCGAGATCATACTCTGCAAACCATGCAGCGACATGATGAGGATGAACGCCATCATGTCCCGATGGTCGAAGCTGAACGGGTTGTGTGAGTCAGCCGAGGTGTAGCTTGCCATGCGGGTAGAAGCGGTAGCGAATCCTGTTTAACGGCTTATATGAGGCGTCCATCCCGGTTCAAACCAGTAGGGAACGAACAAAACGAGATGATCGCAACAGGGTACAACAGAACCGTATGTTCACTATATAGCTGTACGCCAACGACTCCTGGGATCGCTTGCGCGACAGCAAACGATCCGAGACAGAACGGTGGTCGTCGCTACAGAAGCGAGTCGACGTCGACAACAGCAACCGCTGCTCGCATCACTCGCCCCCAGACACGTCGTAGAGCTTCTGGCCGTCCAGTTTCGGAACAACGTCGCGGCTGTCGAAGTTCAGGGCGTACTCGTAGAGATCCGTTCGTTTGATCTGTGGTTTCCCCTGATATTTTGCGCCCTTCGAATACGCGACCATCTCACGGTAGAGCCTCCGGTGGTGTTCGGTTGGCGGCTCTCCGGAGAGATGTCGGGCGATGTACAACGCCCCCGCGATATCCTCGGGTGACGGCTTTCCGTTGGAGCCAGCAGCGACGAAGTACGTCGGCTCAGTTTGTTCTCGGAGATGGGCTGCCACCGCAGCACCATTGGTCAATCCACCGACGTAGATGGTTACGTTTTCATCGCCAGCCAGCCGGAGATCCGTCACCGCGTTGCCGCCGTTCGTTGAGGTCATCGCCGTCGGGCGACCCTCGACATCGACATCCTGGACGAAGCTCGGCGAGTTGAAAAAGTCATAGCCGGGTTCGCCACGGTACTCCGGCCCGGAGTTGCCGCCGATCTTCGCCCGTGGATGGGCCTGTTGGAACTCGGGTTCATCGCCGCGGGTTTCGGTGATGTGGATGTATTTCGCCCCGTTGGCAAACAGCTCCGGCACGGTCGTTGAGAACTGTGCGACATCGACAACGACGTAGTTGCCGGGATCGGGGTCGGCAGGGATCTGCGATCGTGCGGGGATCATTTGATCGACAGGGATCGGTTCTGTCGGCTGAGCTGCATGCATACCCATACCACACCTTCCGAGATCTGGTGTATTACTGTGACTATGAGCTCTATATGTTGCTCAGGAGCAATCGTGAGCAAACCATATCTCCGCGCTGTCTGCTCATACTGTTCACTGTAGACGGTTACCGCCTCGACCGCCCACCGGGCGGCGGTCGAACGGTAACTTCCTACAGCAAACCGTATCAGTCTTCGACCGCACTCGCCGCCCGGATGATCGTCTCCTCGCCGAACTTCGGCCCGATGAGCTGGCAGCCGACCGGCAGGCCGTCCACGTCGCCGGCCGGCACCGAGATCGCCGGGAGATTGGCGAGGTTCACCGGCACCGTATTCGCGTCCATCAGATACAGCTGCAGGGGATCGTCAAGACTCTCGCCGAGTTTTGGCGGGAGTACGGGCATCGTCGGCGACGCCAGCACGTCCACATTCTCAAAGGCCGAATCGAAATCCTGTTTCACCCACGCCCGGGCGTCCTGGGCCTTCTTGTAGTACTTGTCGTGATAGCCCGCCGAGAGCGCGTAGGTGCCGAGCAGAATCCGGCGTTTGACTTCCGGGCCGAAGCCCGCCTCGCGGACGGCGGCGAACTGCTCGTTCCAGTTGCCCTCGCTGTCGGTGTCGGGGCCGTAGCGGACGCCGTCGAACCGCGCCAGGTTCGAGGAGGCCTCCGACATGGCGATCACGTAGTAGGCCTGGACGGCGTGTTCCAGCGACTCCAGCGAGACCTCGGTGATCTCTGCGCCCTGGGCTTCGAGATCGTCCAACGAGGCCTCGAAGGTCTCGACTACGTTGTCGTCCGCGCCCTCGATCAGGTCGGTGATGACGCCGACTGTGAGGCCGTCAACGTCGCCGTCGGCTGCGGCGGCATAGTCGGAGTCCGCGCCGCCGTCGTTGGTCGTTGCGTCGTTCGGATCGGGGCCGGAAATCACGTCGAGCAGGAGGGCGGCGTCTTCGACCGTATTCGCCAGCGGGCCGACCTGCTCTAAGCTGTTGGCGTAGGCGACGATGCCGTACCGTGAGACCAGCCCGTAGGTCGGTTTGATGCCGACGACGCCGCAGAAGGCGGCGGGGTTTCGCACCGAGCCGCCGGTGTCGCTGCCGAGTGCGAGATCGGCGTCGCCGGCGGCAACGGCGGCCGCCGAGCCACCGGAGGAGCCGCCGGGAACACGGCCCGCGGCGGCGGGGTTTTCGGTCGCGCCGAACGCCGAGGTTTCGGTGGTGCCACCCATGGCGAACTCGTCCATGTTGGCCTTGCCGACCATCGTCGCGCCCGCCTCCAGCACGCGGTCGACAACGGTCGCGTTGTACGGCGGGACGTAGTCCTCAAGCATCGCGGAGCCGCAGGTCGTTCTGACTCCTTCGGTCGACATGTTGTCCTTAATCGCGATGGTGCGGCCGGCCAGCGGGCCGTCGTCGTCGCCCTCGATCCGGGCGTTGGTGACGAAGGCGTTGTGGTCGTCGCCGGTGGCGGTGTCGTCGGCGGTGTCGGCGTCGCCGGTGGCGGTGTCGTCGGCGGTGTCGGCGTCGCCGGTGGCGGTGCCGTCGCTGCTCATGAGACGCTCGGCCCCTTGAAGAAGCCGTCCTCGGTTTCGGGGGCGTTCCGAAGAGCTTCGTCCTGTGAGAGCCCTTCCTCGACCTCGTCGGCTCGCATCACGTTGACCAACTCGGGATCGCTGTCGACCTCGGGCACCTCATCGAGGGCCTCGAAGTAATCAAGGATGTCGGCGAACTGCGCGGCGAACTCGTCGGCGTCGCTGTCGTCGAGATCGACCCGCGCGAGGTCGGCGACGTGTTGTACCTCGTCGGCGTCGACGGGCGAATCGCTCATATCCGCCCCGAATCGCGGCCTGAGAGTAAGGGTTTCGGTCGCTCGACGGTGCCGACGCGTGGGTGTCGCCTATCGACTGCGAGTTCGGCTCTGGAACGCCGTTGATTGCACACCTCATCCCAAATTAAATACAGCAGTTACGCTGTCGAAACAACAGACGGCGCACGGCATAATTATCATGGTTTTTGAAGCGGTTCTGTCTGCTTATTTTCACAAAATATATTTTTGGAAATATAGCCTACAGTTAAGTTAGTTCAGCACGTGTTTATCGATGCAGAAAACAGGTGTGAGAGCAACCCCCTTTCACACCCCTCACCACAACTCATGAGCGACAACGTTCGTACGTTTACCGACGAGCACACCCGGAGCCACAACCGGCCATCCGAGCAGACGGAGTCGACCGACACCGAGGAGTCAATTCACTGTCCGGAGTGTGGCGGCCAGTTGGCGACCGACACCGAACACGGCGAAACCGTCTGTCGGGACTGTGGGCTCGTCGTCGAGGAGGATGAGATCGACCACGGCCCCGAGTGGCGCGCCTTCGACAGCAACGAGAAGGATCAGAAATCCCGTGTTGGCGCGCCGACGACGAAGATGATGCACGACAAGGGGCTGTCGACCAACATCGGCTGGCAGGACAAAGACGCCTACGGCAAATCCCTCTCGTCGCGGCAACGCCAGAAGATGCAGCGGCTCCGCACCTGGAACGAGCGGTTCCGCACCCGCGACAGCAAGGAGCGCAACCTCAAGCAGGCCCTCGGCGAGATCGACCGCATGGCCTCGGCGTTGGGCCTCCCGGATGCCGTCCGCGAGACCGCCTCCGTCATCTATCGACGCGCGCTCGACGAGGATCTCCTCCCTGGCCGCTCGATCGAGGGTGTCTCGACGGCCGCTCTGTATGCCGCCGCCCGACAGGCCGGCACGCCGCGCAGCCTCGACGAGCTGACGGGTGTCTCCAGAGTTGACAAGGATGAGATCGCCCGCACCTACCGGTATATCGCCCGCGAGCTCAACCTTGAGATCCAGCCGGCCGACCCCGAGCAGTACGTGCCCCGCTTTGCCTCGGATCTTGATCTCTCTGATGAGGCCGAACGCCGCGCCCGCGAGCTGCTGTCGACGGCGAAGGCACAGGGCGTCCACAGCGGGAAATCGCCGGTTGGCCTTGCCGCCGCCGCGATCTACGCCGCCTCGCTGCTGACCAACCAGAAAGTGACACAGAACGAGGTCAGCGAGGTTGCCAACATCTCCGAGGTCACGATCCGCAACCGCTACCACGAGCTGCTTGAGGCCGACGAACAGCAGTCGGTCGCCTAACCCGGTTCTCGTTGTTTCGCCGTGTTTCGCAACGACAAAGCCGCCGGCCCGCAAGCGACAGCCATGGAGACGACACGCCATTTCACCGCCACGGTCTACATCGTCAACGACGGCGCGACCGCGCTCCACCGGCATGCTGGCCTCGGCATCCGCATCCCCCCGGGCGGCCACGTCGACCGCGACGAACTGCCCCACGAGGCAGGGATCCGCGAGGTTCGCGAGGAAACCGGGCTTGATCCAACGCTTCACCGCGAGACAGCCGACCTGCAGCCGCCGGCCGGCGAAGTACTTCCCCAGCCGGCCCACGTTATGCTGTACGACATCAACATCCACGACGACGGCACGGTCGGCCACCAACACATCGACCACAGCTACTTTGCGGCTGTCGACAGCCGTGAGATCGACCCCATCGAAGGCGAAGCCCCGGCCGACCGCTGGGCGTGGTACACACCCGCGAAACTCCGCGACAGCGATCTCGACGCCGACACAGTTGCCATCGGCTGTGAGGCCATCGAGACCGTCGGCGACCACACCGCGTAGCCAATGGCCGATCTCGTCTTCGTCTATGGCACGCTCACCGACGACGCCCAGGTCGCCGCGCTGCTCGACAGCTACCGCGTTGTCGGCGAGGCCGTCTGTGTCGGATTCAAGCGTGTCGACGGCCGGTATCCGACGCTTGTTCCTGGTGAATCGGTTTCGGGTCGGCTGCTCGAAACTAGCGAGATCGACCGGCTTGACCGGTACGAGGGTGTCAATCGCGGGCTCTATCATCGGGTGTCGGTGTCGCTTGCATCGTCGCTTACGGCGTCGGTGTCGGCGACGACAGCCGAGGTTTATCTCGCCGCGCCGAACGTCATCGGACTCGGATCGCTTGAGGAGTACTGGCCCGGTGAGGGGAGCTTCCGCGCGCGGGTCGACCGCCATCTCGGCGCGACCCACATCGAACGTATCAGTTAGAAATAACGAAATCAAACGGTGACCGACAGCCGTCTGACGGGCGTCGGCGGTCGCCGCTGTCTTGCGGTTTTTACTTTCACTCTGCATGCCCGATGTTTATATACTTCCGGGTCGAACGTTCACCTGCACGTCACACGCGTGCATTCCCCATCTCCGTTTTCAGCCCACCGAGTGGCGACCGCAGCCACCCCGGTGGGACACCGAAACCGATTAGCGGCCGCTCCGGTGACAGCAGGGTATGCTTTCGCTTGCGGCGATCCACGACGCGCGCGATCGGATTGCCGATGTCGTGCGGGTGACACCGATGCAGTACTCCTATGCCTTTTCGGAGCGGACGGGCGCGGCCGTCCACCTCAAGCTCGAAAACTTTCAGCGGACGGGCGCGTTCAAGCTCCGCGGCGCGCTCAACCGGATCACCACCCTCTCGGATGCCCAACAGGCCGCCGGCGTCGTCACCGCCAGCGCGGGCAATCACGCCCAAGGCGTCGCACTGGCAGCCACACGGGCCGGCGTTGACGCGACCATCGTCATGCCGGAACACGCGCCGATTTCGAAGGTACAGGCTACTCGGCGGTACGGCGGCCGGGTCGTCCTCGACGGCGTCGACTACGAGGAGGCCCAGGCCCGCGCCCACGAGATCGAACGCGAGGAGGGCCGCACCTACGTCCACGCCTTCAACGACGAGATGGTAATGGCCGGACAGGGAACGATCGGCCTTGAGATCCTCGACCAGCAGCCCGACGTGGAGACCGTCATCGTCCCGATCGGCGGCGGCGGGCTCATCTCCGGGATTGCCACCGCGATCAAGAGCCAGCAGCCGGACGTGCGGATCATCGGCGTCCAAGCCGAGGGTGCCTCAAGCGTCATCGACTCGCTGGCGGCCGGCGAGATCAGAGCCCGCGACAGCGTCGACACCGTCGCCGACGGCATCGCCACCCGGTCGGTCGGCGAGCACCCCTTCGAGATCATCCAAGAGCGCGTCGACGAGGTCGTCACCGTCTCCGACGAGGAGATCGCCCTCGCGCTCACCCTCCTGTTGGAGCGGAGCAAAACCCTCGTTGAGGGTGCGGGCGCGGTCGCGCTGTCGGCCCTGCTGGAAGATCGCTTCGAGTACGACGAGGAGGAGGTGATCGTCCCCGCGCTTTGTGGCGGCAACATCGACATGAACGTGTTGACGACGGTGATCCTGCGCGGGATGATCCAGTTGGGTCGCTACCTCAAGATCCGCACCGTTCTCCCGGATCAGCCCGGCGCGCTGGAGGGCCTCATCGAGATTATCGCCGACAAAGGGGCCAACATCTACGAGATTCACCACGAACGCGCCTCCCGGGAGATCGGGATGAGCGACACCTCCGTCGAACTCGAACTCGAAACCCACGGCCCCGAACACGCCGCCGACCTGTTGGCGACGTTGCGGGACGCTGGCTACACGGTTGACGTACAGAAGTAAGCTGACGTGCCACAGGCCGGTGTCGCCGTCGGCGGCTCGCGCGGTCGATCTGACAAAATACTTACCGGCTCAGTCTGAGCCACCGGTATGCCCTCCACACGACGCGATATCCTTCGGTATGGCGCGCTCGGCGGCAGTCTTCTCGTGGCTGGCTGCAGCAGCCGCCAGTCGGAGTCGGGGTGTGAAACCGGTCGAACCAGCTACAACGGTGATACCCCGTTGTCGACGGGAGCGCGGTGGTCGATGGCGAACCGAACCGCACGGCGCACGGCGTTCAATCCCGAAGCGTCGGTTCCCGACGACGTGTCGATGTACTGGCGATACACCGCCTGTGCCGAGGTCGAATCCGGGGTCGCGGTCGCCGACGGGCGGGTGTTTGCCGGGGAGGCACGGCTCGACGGCCAAACCGGAACCCTGCTCGGCGGCGAGTGGACGGCCTACCAGTGGCCGGCGGTCGTTGACGACACGCTGTTCATCGGGGCCCACACCCTGGAGGCCTACGACGTGACCGACGGGAGCGAACGGTGGACGTTCACGCCCGACGGCGAGGCGGGAGCGGTGTCGCCGCCGGCCATCGCCAACGGGATTGTCTACATCACCGGCAACCTCGACGACCGAACCGTCTACGGCGTCGATGCGACGACCGGCGACGAGGAATGGCGGTTCACGCCGCAGGCCGACTGCAGTACCCCGCTGGCGGTCGCCGACGACACGGCCTACGCCGTCGACAACGCGGGAACGGTGTACGCGCTGGCCACCGAGACGGGCGAGAAACGGTGGGAGCGGTCGGTCGCGGAATCGACCCGTGTGGGCGCGCCGGTGGTCGGCGACGACGGCCTCTATCTACCGACAGGCGATGGCGTCGTCGCCCTCGATCCCGCCGACGGCTCCGATCGGTGGGACTGGGAAGCCGACGACGACGGCGACCGCGACATCGCAGTCGCCGAGGGAACCGTCTACGTCGTCGGCCGCGAGAGCTGCCGCGCGCTGGCGGCGGGCGACGGGACGGAACGCTGGGCGACTGACGCGGTCGGCGGCCACACCTGCAGCGTCGGTGCCGAGTCGGTCGTCGTCGGTGGCGACCCGGATGTTGTGGCGATCAGCCGGAGCGACGGAACCGAACGGTGGCGGTTCGAGACGCGATCAGTGCTGTTCAGCGATTACGACAGACGCGGGGTCTCGGCCGCGCCGGCACTCGTCGACGATATCGTCTACGTCGCCACCGAGGCCAGCGATGTCTACGCGCTCGGCCCTGCGGAGTGACCGCGCTGCGGCGGTACCCACGGCCAGCGAGGCCGCGGATCAGCCGGATTTATTCGCGTTGCCCGCCCATGGCACGCCATGAAACGCACCATCAGCACCGACGACGCCCCCGCAGCCGTGGGTGCCTACAGCCAAGCGACGACCGACGGTTCGACGCTGTACACGGCGGGGCAGATCCCGCTCACGCCCGACGGCGACCTCCACGCCGAGGCCGACATCGCCACCCAGACCGAACTCGCCCTCGACAACATCATGGCGATCCTTGCGGCCGAAGACCTCGCCGCCGAGGACATCCTCAAAACGACCGTCTATCTCGCCGACATCGACGACTTCGACGAGATGAACGAGACCTACGAGACGTATTTCGCCGCCCAGCCGCCAGCTCGCAGCGCGGTCGAGGCGGGCGCGCTGCCGAAGGGTGTCGGTGTCGAGATCGAGGCCGTGGCGACGTGTCCCGAGACGTGAGGCCGCGCCGGAAATCGAGCCTGCTGTGGGGGCTCATCGGCACGCTGTTGTTCCTCGTGCTCGCGCTGGGCTACCGCCTCGCTGGCGGGTCGCTGCCGGTCGGTGCTGGCGGACTTGCGGGCATCGCGGTCGGCGTCGGTGGCGTCGTCGCCGTTGCCTCGGCGATTATCGACCCGCGGCTGGTCGGGAAGGGAAGGACTTAAAATCGCCACCCCGATAGGGTCATACGAGCCAGGATGGCCGAGTGGTAAGGCGCACGCCTGGAAAGCGTGTTCCCTTTGGGATCCGGGGTTCAAATCCCTGTCCTGGCGTTTCTGCCGGAGCAGCACACCTCAAGCGGCGCGTTTCATCGCGCCGCGTTCACTGCTGCTCCGGAATCGCTGACTGACAGGATTTGAGCAGCGAGCGACCGTAGGGAGCGAGTGAGTTCAAATCCCTGTCCTGGCGGTGCTGACAGCACACCGACTAGGTATCGTCGAGCACTGCCTGCACCTCGGCCCGCGTCTCACAGGCCAGCACCTCCTCGGCCAGCTCGCGGGCAGCGTCGGTCGCGGTTTGTTGCACCTGTTCTTTCACTGCCGGCACTGTCACCGCACTCATGCTGAGTTCGTCGAGCCCGAGGCCGACAAGCAGCTCCGTCAGCTCGGGATCGCCGGCCATCTCGCCGCACATCCCGACCCAGGCGTCGTTGCCCTCGGCCGCCGAGACCGTCCGGTCGATGGCGCGCAACACCGCCGGATGCAACGGATCGTGGTAGTCGGCGACGGCGTCGTTTTCGCGGTCGACGGCCATCACGTACTGCGTGAGGTCGTTGGTGCCGATGCTGAGAAAGTCCAGTCGCTCCGCTAAGGCGTCGGCGAGAAACGCGGCCGCCGGCGTTTCGATCATCACGCCGAGTTCCGGCATCGCGTAGTCGACACCCTCGCCGTCAAGATCGTCGGCGACCGCGTCGACGCGTTCGATGGCGGTCTCGACCTCCTCGATCTGTGTCGCCATCGGAAACATCACCGCAAGGTCGTCGCCGTGCTCGCTGGCGGCCGCCCGCAGCAACGCGCGCAACTGTGTCTCGAAGAGATCGGCGTGCTCGCCCAGTGAGAGCCGAATCCCACGCTGGCCGAGGAAGGGGTTTGTTTCCTCTGGAAGATCGAGATACGGCACGTCTTTGTCGCCGCCGATGTCCAGCGTTCGGACGACGACCCGATCGTCGGGAAACGCTGCCAGCGCGGTCGTGATCGCGTCGTACTGCTCGGCCTCATCCGGCGGGGACTGCCGATCTAAAAACAGAAACTCGCTGCGAAAGAGCCCGATCCCGTCGGCACCGCGGGCGACCGCCGGATCGAGCTCCGCCTCGCCGCCGACGTTGGCTGCGACCTCGATCCGCTTCCCGTCGGCGGTCGTAACCGTCTCCTCGACGACGGGAGCGTCAACGCCGCCGGCGGCCGCCCGTTCGTCCTCGTCGGGATCGACAACAACGGTTCCGGCCTCGCCATCAACGAGCACCTCATCGCCCTCCTCGATCTCTGTCAGTTCTTCGCCGACACCGACGACCGCGGGGATCGCCAGCGAGCGGGCGATGATCGCGGCATGAGAGGTGCGACCCCCGGTGACGGTGGCGATCCCGGCGACCGAATCGGGATCGAGTTCCGCGGTATCGCTCGGGGTGAGCCGCTCGGCCAGCAGGATCGTGCCGGCCGGCAACGCCGAGAGATCGACGGTTTCGACAGCCAACAGCGACCGGAGGAGTCGATCCCGGATATCCCGCAGGTCGTCGGCGCGTTCGGCCATCCGGCCGTCCATCCCCTCGAACTGCGCGATCGCCTCCCCAAACCGGTCGTCGACGGCGTGTTCGGCCGGTGTCCCCTCGCCGATTGCGGTCTCGATATCGCCGACGAGTTGGGGATCATCGAGAAACTGGAGGTGGGCCTCGAAGACCGCGGCTTCGTCCTCGCCGACGCGGTCGGCGGCCTGCTGCCGGGCGGTCTCGATCTGCCCGCGGGCGGTCGATTGGGCGTCCTCGAAGCGAGACTGCTCGGCGTCGCTGTCGACCGCGCTTGGGTCCGGCTTCTCGGGGAGTGTTAGATCGCCGGGGCGGTACCAGCGGGCGGTGCCGACACCGGACAGCGGCGTGCTCCCAACCCCGTTGAGCTTCATTCGCTTGCTTCCTCCTCGTTCTCATCGCCGTCGCCATCCTCGTCTTCGACCGGCGTCGTCAACAGGGTTTCGAGCTCGTCGAGGGCGGCTTCGCTGTCGTCGCCGTCGGCGGTGATCCGGATTTCCTCGCCATGTTCGATGTTCAGCCCGGTCACCGCGAGCATGCTGTTTGCGCTCACGGCGTCGCCGTCGGTGCGACCGACCGTGATCTCGCTGTCGAATCGGTTCGCCGTCTGGACGAACTTCGATGCCGGCCGCGCGTGCAACCCCGCCTCCGGAACCACCGCGACGATTCGTTCCATGGCTCGCTATTTGGGTGGGCAGGCTCTTACCATGTTTGCCGCCATGGTGACAGGTTCGCCGGTGTTGTTGCGGTTACTCCACAGCCGCCCGTACCACGTCGGCGAGATCGGTTGCCAGCTCCTCGGCGCGGTCGGCGGTCGTCGCCTCGGCGACGATCCGGATCTTTGGCTCGGTGCCGCTCGGCCGCACCAACACCCACGAATCGCCGTAATCGAGGCGGTAGCCGTCGAGCGTCGAGATCTCGGCGTCAGCAGTTTTCACATAGTCCTCGGCGGCCGACAGCATCGTCCGGCGTTCGGCCTCGCTGCCGTAGGCGAGATTAACCCGTGTGCTGTGGTAATCCTGATACGGCGTGACGACCTCGCTGGCCGGCCGCTCGGCGATCAGTTCGAGGAACTTCGCGCCGATGTAGGGGCCATCGCGGACGAGCCGATGGTTCGGGAAGAAGACGCCGCCGTTGCCCTCGCCGGCGATCGGGACGGTCTCACCGGCCGTCCACAGCTCTTTGATTCGGGTGATGATGTGACTCGCGCCGATCGGCGTTAACTCCAACTCGGCGTCGACGCGCTCGCAGACATCGACCAACCGCTGTGAGACGTTGACCGCGGCGACCGTGTGATCGCCAGCCGATAGCTCGCGTTCGGCGAGGGCGGCCAGCGAGGCGTTGCCATCGATAAACTGTCCCTGCTCATCGAAGAAGACCGAGCGGTCGGCGTCGCCGTCGTGGGCAATCCCAACGTCGGCGTCAGCGGCGGTGACAAGCCGACTGAGGTCATCGAGGTTTTCGGGAACCGGTTCGGGCATCCGTCCCGGAAACCGGCCGTCGAGTTGGGCGTTGACAGTGACGACCTTACAGCCCAACTCGCGGTAGAACTCCGGGCTGACGAGCCCACCCGCGCCGTGGCCCGGATCGAGCGCGACCGTGAGATCGGCGTCGGCGATCCGGTCGGTGTCGACGGCGTCGATGAGCGATTGGCGGTAGGTTGCGTTTGCGGTGTCGATCTCGCGGCTCTCGCCGACAAACTCCCACGGAACGAGATCGAACTCCTCGCCGAGGGCGTGGGCTTCGATCCGCTCTAGGCGGTCGATCGAGAGCTCGATCCCGTCGGCACCGATCAGCTTGACGCCGTTGTACTCCGGCGGGTTGTGGGAGGCCGTCAGCATGACCCCCGGGATCGCCTCCTGTTCGCAGTAGCGGCCGATCGCCGGGGTTGGCGTCACCCCAAGCCGGTCGACATCGAGCCCGACGCCGGCCAGCCCTGATGCGGTGGCGTCGGCGAACATTTGCCCGGTCAGGCGGGTGTCGGTGGCGACGGCGGCGCGGTCGGCCTCCCAGACCGTGCCGGCGGCTTGGGCGACTGTGAGAACGAACTCCGGGGTAAGCTCGGTGCCGGCGATCCCGCGGGCCCCACTGGAGCCAAACACTTCCATACGTACGCCTCAAGCGGGTCGGTAAAATCGGTTGCGGCCTGTCGCTGTCGGATCCGCGCGTTCGATTAGGCGTCGTTGGTGTCGACTCCTCACGTTGATGCCGACTACTCGCTTTGAATGCGCGGCGCGAGCATGTAGGTGACCTGGCCGAGCCCTTCGGCGAACTCGTAATGAAGCTTGACGGGGAACTCCTCGCCGAGTTCGGCGGTGACCTCCGTCGCGTTCGGGATCGCCTTGTTCATATCCTTGAGATAGTCCAGCGAGAACAGCGAGTCGGCCGCGCCGGGCGTCAGATCGATCAGGTCGTCGCTGTCGAGTTTGAGATCCACGTCGTCGGTGTCGCCCTCGGCTTCGATGTAGAAGGCCTCGGCGTCGGGATCGACGCGGAGGGCGATGTGGTCGCTGACCATGTCGGCGGCGGTGATCCCACGGCCGAGCTGGCTGCCTTCGAGGATGATCTCGGCGGGGAGATCGAGATCCGGGATGTCGGGTTCCTGGCGGATCGAGTCGGGGTCGATCAGCGCGAGCGTGTAGGAGAGGCCGTCGATCTGGATGTGGAGCTTGCGGGTCTCCTCGTCGAGTTCGAGATGGATGAGATCGCCGCTGTTTGCCATCCCGGCGATATCCTCAAGCCGGCCGAGGTTGACGCCGATGACGCCGCCGTCGGCCTCGTAGGACTCGAAGGCCGCCGCCGCCAGCGAGAGGTCGACCATCCCGACGTTTGCGGGGTCGACGGCGCGGATGGCGAACTCCTCTTCTTCCAGCCGGATCTTACACTCGTCGACCAGCACGCTCACCGAGTCGAGTGCGTCCTTCAGCGTCTCCGCACTCACGATGGCCTTGAACATGCTCCGGGGTACGAAAGCCCGGATAAAAAGACACCCGGTTTACACCCTGTTCGCCGACATCAGGCTGTTTGTAGGTTCTATAGCAAATTACATCAATGAGGAGTGTCTACTAGTAGACGGAGACACCCAGTCTCCATGGTATACAGGCCAGTGAAACATCCGAGAGGATGATAGCATCAGCGGCCTGAATCCAAAAAAAGGAGACCAGTCGACAGCGAGTCACTCGCCGTCGACAGCCGACGTGACAGCGATCATCAGCACGACGGTTCCGACCGGCCTACCAAACAGGACGAGAACTGTCCCGCAGATGATCGCTGTGATTTGCGGTTTTTCGGAGATGATGTTCACCTCCCAGGTCAGCTTGTTTTGTGACGCGACCCAACGTCATTATCCTGCAGCGAAGCCCGAATAAAAAGACACCCGGTTTACACCCTATTTCGTCGCGGCTTCGGCCGCAGCGATGTCGCCGACGGGCGCTCAGACCAGCGGTTCGACGAGGGCGACGCCCTCATCCAGCAGGGTCTGCAGTCGTTCGTCGCTGCTGGCCTCGCCGTAGACCCGTAGTTTCGGCTCGGTGCCGCTCGGGCGAATCAGCAGCCACGAGCCGTCCTCAAGCAGGAGCTTGAACCCGTCGAGCGTGACGGTGTTGGCGACCGCGCTGCCGGCAACTGATTCCGGGATGTGGTCTTCGAGGTCGTCGAGGACGCGCTCCTTCTCGCTGTCGGGGCACTCGACGCTGCGTTTGCTGGCGTGGATCTCGCCGAACTCCTCCAGCAGGGCGTCGACGCGGTCGTCGAGCGGTTTGGCGGCGGTGACCGCGCCAGCGAGCAGGGCCATCAGGACGCCGTCTTTCTCGCGGATGTGGCCACGGATCGAGAAGCCGCCCGATTCCTCGCCGCCGATCAGCGCGTCGGAGTCGCCCATCGCCTTCCCGACCCACTTGAAGCCGACCGGCACCTCGATGACTTCTTGCCCATTTGCCTCCGCGATCCGGTCGATGAGGAACGTCGTCGACACCGAGCGGACGGCGGGGCCGGAATCCGACTCAAGGAGGTAGTCGTAGACGGCGGCGAAAAACAGGTTTTCGTCGAGGTAGCCGCGGTCGGGCGTCGTGATGGCGATCCGGTCGGCGTCGCCATCGTTGGCGATCCCGAGGTCGGCGTCGTGTTCTTCGACCGCGTCAGCCAGCGGCTGGAGATTCTCGGGGCTCGGTTCGGGTTCGCCGCCGCCGAAGTCGGGATCTTGGGTACAGCGGCGGGTGATGACCTCCGCGCCCGCCGACTCCAGGAGGGCGTCGGTGACGCCGCGGCCGCTGCCGTGGAGGGCGTCGTAGACGATGGTGAGATCGGAGAGATCCGCGCCGACGAGATCGGTCGCGTGCTCGGCGTGATCCGGGATCGGATCGATCTCCCGAATCTCGCCCCACTCCTCCTCGGGCAGGAGGTCGGGTTCGGCGAGGTTGTCGACGATCTTCTCGGTGCGTTCGGGCAGTGCGGGCGCGCCGTCCTCGGGAATGAACTTGACGCCGTTGTACTCCGGCGGGTTGTGTGAGGCCGTGACCATCAGCGCACATGAGAGCCCGCGGTTGACGATGGCGTAGGCGATCACCGGCGTCGGGCAGTCGCGCTCGGGCAGGAGCACATCGAAGCCGTGGCCGGCGAGGATCTCAGCGAGGCTTTCCGCAAAGCCGGGCGACGTTTCGCGGGCGTCGTAGCCGACGATGACGGGGTCGGTGTGCCCCTCGTCGTCGAGATACCGGGCGACTGCCTCGCCGACGATCCGGACGCGCCGGTCGGTGAAGGTGTCCAACGTTGCACGCCAGCCATCAGTGCCGAAGGCAATCTGATCCATACCCTATCTGCTGTGTGGATCGTCAAAAAGATAGGAGGTCGCGGCCACCTACGGCGACCCCTCGTCGTCGCGTTCACCGTCGACCTGCTGTTCGATCTCCTCGGCGACGGTTTCCTCCACCTCGTCGGCGACACGGTCGGTGACTGCGTCGGAAACCTGCGCTTCGACCTCGCTGGCGACCTCCTCGGCGACACGGTCGTCGATCACGTCGCTCACCTCGTCGGCCACGCAGTCTTCGACCTCCGTCTGCACTTCGTCCGGAACCCGGTCTTCGACCTCTGTCTGTACCTCGTCGGCCACGCAGTCTTCGACCTCGGTTTGCACCTCGTCGGCAACCCGGTCTTCGACTTCGGTCTGTACCTCGTCTGGCACCTGCGATTCGAGTTCGGCCGTCACCTCGTCTTCGACTGTCGCGGTGACCTGTTCGGGCACCCGATCTTCGACCTCGGTTTGCACCTCGTCGGCGACGCGATCCTCGACCTCGCTGGGGACACGCTGTTCGACCTCGTCGGCAACGGCCTGTTCGGCCTCCTCGGCGACCTCCTCGGCCAAGACCTGCTCGTAGATCGTCATGTTCTCCCAGACCCGCAGAAAGTACCCGAGGACGAGTCCACCCTCGAAGGCCGCAACCCGGGGATCCATCCCGAAAAACAACAGGTAGCCGAAGCCGAGGGTAAACGCCAGCCCGTAGACGAGATCGACCTGAAACTGCGTCTGCCGTCCGCTGAAGCGACCGCTCAGAGACATCACCAGATCTCTACGGCGTAGTGCGTACAAATGCACACCGCTACGCGCTGTCGGTGTACCGATCAGATGCTACCGACGACGGTGAACGTCAGAAACGAGCCGACTGTTGCGAGGATCGGAACCACGTTCTGCATCGCGATCACCCGCGCCGTCGTCGAGGGATCGAACAGTGCTGGTGATTCGTCTGTCCCGCTGACGGTTTCCTCACCGATCGGCTGGAGATCCTGCTCAGCGTCAGCGGTTGACGGGTCTCCAACCGTCGGGCTCTCTTCGTCGCTTCGCAACGCGGCGGTTGTGACCTGTGGAGCCCCCCGGCCGCGAACCGCATCGGTGATGGTGATCGTTCGGGTTGCTCGCCCCCAGCCGAGGCCGACGATACACATCGTCGCGATGATGACGAAGCTCGCCGGAATCCCCGCCGCCGACAGCAGCACGACGATCACCGAACTGACGACCGCAACGACGATGGCGGCGGTCAGCGGCAGATCGGTGATATCGTTGCCCAGCGTCTCCATCGTCCGGCGAGCGATCGTGAACGCGCCGACGGCAACCGCAGCCGTGCCGAGCAGGATCGCGGGATTCATCGCAAGCTGTCCGCTGCCCACGAGCGGTGCGATCGCGTTGGCGATGTTGCTCGTCCCGGAGCTAAACGCCATCAGACAGCCGATCCCGACAACAACGACCGTCCCGACGAGTTCCCGGCGCGTCGTTGCGTCGCCGAGTTGCGGCCGCGGAACCGTTCCCGTTCGATTGAGTGTGAGCAACGCCCCCGGGGTCTGATCGATGGCGATGGCTCGATCGATGTAGGGGTAGAGATACCGGCCGATCATCACCGCCGCCCAGAAGGCGATTACCGGCGAGACGACCCACCAGGAGACGATGACACCGACGACACTCCAGTTTAGGGCGTCGGTGGCGACACCGAGGCCGATGATCGCGCCGACGGCGGTCATCGAGGTCGACGCCGGTGCGCCCGAGAGGTTGCCCACCAACAGCGCGCCGCCGATGAACAGGAGCACGACGATGCTGCTTTTGAGCGTCAACACGCCCGGTTCGGCCAGTAGCTCCCGCCCCAGCGTGTCGACGACCCGGCGGCCAAGCGTCCACGCTCCGGCGGCAAAACAGACTGACATTAGTCCCGCGGCGGTGAGCTTTCCGATCACCTCGGCCCCAACCGCCGGGCCGAACGCCGGCCCTGTCGTCGCGCCGCCGATGTTGTAGGCGACAAACAGTGTGGCGACGATCCCGATCAGCAACGCGGTCGACACTGCCATCACACACTGCTACCGATGGTTTGGGCAAAACCGTATTGGTTCAGTCGGCGAGCCCAATTTTGATACTCGCCGGGAGCCGTGTCGTTATGCCTGTTCGGCCCCTCGCGTTGGTGTGGATTTCACAGACGCCGTTGTGACCCGACGATCCGTACACGATTACAGCGACGAGCCGATCGATCAGTCGACGCTCGATACCATCTTCGAGGCAACGACGCTTGCGCCCTCCGGCTACAACCTCCAGCCATGGGAGTTCCTCGCGCTTCGTGAGCCCGAGACCAAGGAGCGACTCAAAGCCGTCGCCAACGGGCAGGAACACGTTGTTGACGCCGACACGGCTGTCGTGGTGCTCGGCAACACCGATCCGATGGCGCACGCCGAGGCGGTCTTCGACGACTGGCTCGCCAAGGAGTATATCCCCAACGAGGACGTGCGGGCTGCCCTCCTGGATAATGTCGAGGCGATGGCCGGTATGGCTGCGGCCGACCGCCGAACGTGGACGACGCGATCAACGTCGTTGGCGGCGATGACGCTTATGTATGCGGCCTGGACACACGGCGTCGCCAGCTGTCCGATGGAAGGGTTTGATGGCGACGCTCTCATCGAGGAGTTTGACGTTCCTGAGGGGTACGAACCGGTGATGCTGATCACCTTGGGGTATCCGGCTGATCCCGCCGCTGACATCGACAACGAGCGCAAGGGCCGGCGGCCGATCGAATCGGTCGTCCACTACGAGTCCTTCGAGCCGAGCGATGAGACGACGCTCGAAACGCCTGACCGCGCTGACTAAGGCTGATTGCGGGTGTTTGATCGCTTCCTCAGCGTCGATTTCCGCGCCGCGAAAATACCTCCGTATGCCTGCGACCACCCCGGGCCGAACGGGAAGCGTTGGGTAACTTCCCCTACCTGTTCCGGGTAGTAGTCACACAGTCGCCCTCAGTCACTAAGGCGACTACCGGTTAGTTGGAGAGAGAGGGTAAAATAACTATCGACTGAATATCAAAATAGATAATTTTGGATCCACCACAAACTGTTACAGAAGTAATCAAACGACAGAGGTAGCATTCGTCTGCCGACATTGTCTGCTCAATATTATCTCTTTTGAAAATTGAAGGAGTGATTTTATGTTCATTTCTTGCGGTCGTTCTGATATCGCCTAACCTGTTCCGGGTTAGGCGGAGTCACACATGTTCGAGACAGAGACCCGAGGTCAGGTGGGGATCGGTACGCTCATCGTCTTCATTGCGATGGTGTTGGTCGCGGCGATCGCCGCGGGCGTGCTGATCAACACGGCTGGCCTCCTGCAAGCACAAGCACAGCAAACCGGTGAAGAGACGACCGCCGAGGTCAGCAACGTCTTCCAGATCGGGAAGGTCGTCGGCAGCGAGACCACCGGCAACAACAAACTCGATGTGCTCAACGTGTCTGCGCGCCTGTCGTCGGGGTCAGATCCGATCAACGTGAGCGAAGCCTCCTACACCATCGAGACCGGCGGCAACGCGACTGTCGTTGATGGCAACGCAAACACGAACGATGGTATCGAGCTGTTGCCGGTTCAAAGCCTCACGGACAACACACAGGTGCTCTCCGAGCAGGATGACCTGATGGTCGTTCAGTTCACGCTCACCAATCTCACCGATGTGAACCAACTTGCGGAATCGGAGTCGATCACGATTGTCGCCCAAGCACCCGCCGGTGGGAGCACATACAAACAAATCCAAGCACCGCGCCGCATCGAAAACAGCAACTCCTACATCCTGTAGGCTGACACCCGCTGGGGTTATTTTTTGTGTGGTACTCTCAGGAAGACGCTATCATCATCGCCCCGCTTCTCGCTAAATACGGGAGCTGGTCGATCTGGTTGCGCAGATAGTCAGCCAGATAGAGGACGACACCGGCCGCGATGAGCGCTACCAGCAGCATTGCGATCAGCAACAGCAGGGTTCCGATACTGGAGGCTCCGCGGCTGTCGGTCATGCACGCCCTATTTGCCCCAGAACGGATCGCGTTTGCGTCGCTTGTTCAGATAGCCCGACAACGCCTCCAGCTCGTCGGCCGGGATCTCGTCGTTGAGCTCCTGTTCGAGGATCTTGGCGTGTTTTTCGGGAAGTTCGATCCATAGCTCGTCGCCCTCCTCGATCTGGCGGCCGACCGTCGGCCCGTCGATGGCGACGCTGACGCGCTCGCCGGCGCGGGCCTCCTCGACGTCGTCACCCTGGGCCTGAATCCCGGAGAGCTCGCCGACGCGATCCGGTTCGTTGTTGTCGAATTTGGCGACGTTCGTGTTATTGTTGATCGTTCCCGACATGACCTCAACGCCGACGACGGCGGGGTCTGACTGCCGGAAGGTGTGGTCGTCGAGGATCTGAAACCGGGCGGGCCGGACGATCTTATCGAGGATCGTCTCCTGTTGGGCCCGCTGCATCTCCGCGACGTGTTCCTCGTAGTCCTCGACAAGCTGGTAGATCACGTCGTCGTTGAACAGCGTCACCTCGCTTTGTTCGAGTTCGCGCTCGGCATCCGGCAGCACGTCGACGTTGAACCCGAGGATGACGGTGTGTTCGGGCTCGCGGGCTGTGCCGGCGACCGCGATATCGCGGGGTGCCACGTCGCCGACCTCCGCCCGGAGGATCGGCACCTCCGCCTCCTGGAGGGCGTTGGCCATCGCCTCCAAACTGCCAAGGGTGTCGGCTTTGACGACGACGCCTTCCTCCTCGGTGTCGACCTCGATCTCGGCGAGTTCGGCCTTCACGTCGGCGATCACGTCGTCGACATCCCGGTCGCGGACGACCCGCACCGGCGCGCCCGCCATCGCCTCATCGAGGTCGGGGGCGGCGATCTTGACACCCGCGGCGGCGGCGACGGCGTCGACGCGCTCGAAGCGGTTTTCGACCCGGATTTCCGCATTCGGTTGTGGCTGGAGCAACGCCCGGATCTCGGTGACGATCGGCTCGTTGATCCCGCCGACAACGAGCTGATCGCCCTCCTGGATCGTCCCATCGTAGACAACGACATCCAGTGTCGCGCCGAACCCCTGTTCGTCCTTTACTTCGAGGACAGTGCCCTCGCCGGGGCCCTCCACGTCGATCTCCATCTCGGCTTTCATGAACCGCTGGGAGAGCCCCATCAACACGGCGAGTACGTCGGGGACGCCCTCGCCGGTGAGCGCCGAGCAGGGGACGACGCCGATGTTTTTCTGGAAGTTCTGGACGCGCCAGTAGAGATCCGCCGAGAAGCCGTCGTCCGATAGCTGGCCGATAATCTCATAGAGGTTTTCGTCGAGTCGCTGCCGGGCGGTGTCGCTCTGGCCGTCGTAGCTCGGCTTGATCGGCGAGTTTTCGTTCGGATTCCAGCCCGGCGTCGTGTCAGCCTTGTTGGCGGCGACGACGAAGGGTGTCCCGGTGCGCTGGAGGATATCGAGGGCCTCCTCGGTTTGCGGTTGGAAGCCGTCGTTGACATCGACGACGAGGATGGCGATGTCGGCGAGCGCGCCGCCCCGGGAGCGCAGCGTCGAAAACGAGTGGTGGCCGGGTGTGTCGATAAACAGCAAGCCAGGCAGATCAAAATCGTCGACCGCGACGAGATCGCCGGCCATATCGGCGATCGTTTCGAGCGGAACCGCTGTTGCGCCGATATGTTGGGTGATCGCGCCGGCCTCGCCCTCGCTGACCGCCGAGCCGCGGATCTTATCCAGCAGGCTTGTCTTGCCGTGGTCGACGTGACCGAGGACAGCGACGATCGGGGTTCGCAGTGAGGTATCGTGATCTGACATACAGAGAACTCCGGCAACCGCGTTACCAGTGGAATCGGGCGCTCGGAGTTAAGCCTTTCAACTTCCGCCGTCGGTCGCCCCACCCCCATCGGCATATGGGCAGCGACGACAGCGGTGTCCGCAGCTATATCCACCTTCGGCAGCAATCGTCGACTATGACAGAGACCATCCTCATCCCGTTTGAACTCCCGGATCCCGAGCCACTGTCGCCGGTCTTGGTTGACGATCTTGCCACATTGGATGTCGTCGTCCTCGGGCATTTTGCTGTCCCGGAACAGACGCCGGTCGATGCCGCCCGCGAGCAGTTTGAGACCGAGGCCCAAACGACGCTGGACGAGATCGCCGACCGGTTCCGCGAGGCTGGGGCCACAGCGCGCACTCGGTTGGTGTTCGGCAAGGCACGCGCCGCGGCCATCGACCGGGTGATGATCGAGGAGGACTGTGTGGCGGAGCTCAATCCGGCTCCGACCGAGGGGATCGATCGGATTCTCGTGCCGATCCCTGCGGTCGCCGAGTTTACCCGCCTGCCGGAGTTCGTGGATATCTTGTGTGAGGAATCGACCCGAGAGATCACGCTCTTTCACGTCGCCGAGGGCGAGGAATCACGCGAACGCGCCGAGGAAATCGTTACCGAAACCCGCGAGGGCATGCTCGAAGCCGGTTTCGGTGCCGACGCTGTTGATACACTCGTGGTTGCGGGTGATAGCCACGACAGCGAAATCCTCGCCGTCGCCGCCGACTACGACGCGGTCGTCATGTACGAGGCGCAGTCGGGGCTCAGCGACCACATCTTCGGCAGCCTGCCGGATCGCATCGGCGACGAGACCGGAGATCCGGTGATCGTTGTCCGCCGTGATTACGACCCCAACGCGGCGAACTAGTCGCGCTGTGGTTCCGAAGTGGGGTCGTCACCGCGTCGCTGCCGGAGATATCTGCTGGCTGCACCGATCCGGTCGGTTCGTGACCGGCCGTAGAGCAGATAGATCGCCCCACCACCGCCGATGATTCCGGCCGCCCCGAGCAGCGGTGTCACCCCCATCTGGGTCAGCAGTGCCAGACAGCCAACGAAGCCAAAGATCTGCACGTACGGATACCCCGGCGTGACAAACTCCGGCTGGTAGCTCTCGGGGTCGGCAACCCTGAACGCCACGACGGCAAGATTCTCAAACGAAAAGACGAGGATCTGAAACGCGCTGGCGAGCTTTGCCAACTCGATCACCGGGACGAACGCGATCAACAATAGCAACACGGCCCCGGTCAGCAGTACAGCGTTGCGTGGGGTTTTGAACCGTCGGTCGATCCGTTTGAGCATCGGCGGTAGCAGCCCATCTCGGCTCATCGCCAGCGGAAACCGTGAGGAGGAGAGCACCCCGGCGTTTGCCATGCTGGTCAGCGCGACGATGGCGATCACCGAGATCACAACGACCCCGCCCCCACCGAACAGCAGTGACGCCCCGTCGGCCATCGGTGTCAGCGACGCGGTGTTGTCCGGCCCGCCGGTTTTCAACACCTCCGGATCGGTGAGCCCAACCACGGCACCGACGACGCCAACATAGATGACTGCCATAACCCCCAGCGAGCCAAGCATCGCCCGCGGCAGGTTCGTTCCGGGGTTTTTGACCTCCTCGGCGACGCTGGCGATCTTGGTGACGCCCGCATAGGAGACAAACACGAAGGCGGCGGCGGTCACGATCCCGGTGGTACCGTTGGTTCGAAGCGGGGTAAACCGCGCCGTGTCGGCAAACAGCCCGGCGTTGACCGTGAACGCGGTGATGCCAACGATCACGAGGCTCACGATGACGGCCTGCACCCGGCCGCTGAGCTTTGTTCCGGAGATGTTGAGGACGACGACCAGCGCCCCAAGCGCGAGGGCAACGAGGATGATCTGGCCCTGTGAGATCGGCACCAACAACAGGAGATAGGCGCCAAGGCCGACGAGCGCGAAGGAGCTTTTGAACACCAGCGAAAACCACGCACCGATCCCGGCGATCGTCCCGAACAGTGGCCCCATGGCGCGGTCGATGTAGAGATACGTTCCGCCGGATTCCGGCATCGCCGTCGCCATCTCGGCTTTCGACAGCGCGGCGGGCAAGACGATCACCGCCGCCAGGAGATACGCCACCACCACCGCGGGGCCGGCCTTTTTGAACCCAAGGGCTGGGAGGACGAAGATCCCGCTGCCGATCATCGCGCCCATGCTGATCATCATCGTCGAGTACAGCCCAAGGCTCCGTTCGAGATCCTCTGACCCCATCTCGTAGTACTGCGTGCGCAGCACGGAAAAACGTCGCTCTGTGCAGCTCGGCCCCGCTTCGGTGTTGGTGCCGTCGTCGTGACGGTTCTGTCCTGTCGTTCTCACAGCGCGCTTCGCCTGTCTGCCGGTCGTCGGACGCGCCCGTGGCGTTTATATGAGTTCGCACGTCTACCTCAGGCATGGTTGACATACTCGCGGAAAACCTCTCGGGCAAAGCCGTGATGGGGGCCGACGGGACGGAACTCGGCGACCTCTACAACATCACGATGGATCTCAAAACCGGTCGCCTCCACAACCTGCTTGTCACCCCCAACGAGGGGATCTCGGCGGCTGGCTCCGATTTCGAGGCCGACGACGAGGGCCGGATTCGGATCCCGGCTGGTGCCGTTGACGCGGTCAAAGACTACATTGTCATCTCCCGGTAACCATATGCAGATTCTCGATACGTCGGCGTTTATCAACGAGTATCACACCGATGAGGACACCGCCTCGGTTCCGCAGGTTCACGAGGAGCTGGAAGGCGAACACGCCTTCCGGTTCGACGCCGAGGAGGGCGCGGGGATGCACATCCATATCCCCTCCGAGGAAACCGTTGAAAAGATCAACCGCGCGGCAACCGAAACCGGCGACGCCGACGAGCTCAGCGAGACGGATATGGTTCTTATCGCCGCCGCCTTCGAGCTTGACGGCACTCTTGTGACCGACGACTACGCGATGCAGAACGTCGCCGACCGACTCAACGTTGCTGTCGACGTGATCGCCCAGGACGGCATCACCGAACAGCGGGAGTGGCAGTTCCAGTGTCAGGGCTGTGGCCGCACCTATGACGAGAAGCTCGATCGCTGTCGGATCTGCGGCAGCGACCTCGCCCGGAAAAACCCGAACTGAGCCCCACCGATCACCTGGTTTTCAGACAACGCCGATCTCGCCCAGATAGAGCCACGCAAAGATGACCGCGTTGTTCACGCCGTGGATGACCGCCGGGACGACGATGTTCTCGGTGCGTTCGTAGAGATACCCCAACAGGACGCCGAGCAGTGTCGCCGTCAGCATGTAGGCGACGACCCCAGCCAGGCCGCCGGAGACGGAGGCGTGACTCAGCCCGAACAGCACCGTCGCCACAAGGATCGCCGGCCAGACGCCCCACGTCTCCCGGAGCCGACCCTGGACGACGCCGCGAAACAGCAACTCCTCGGCCGGGCCGACAACAAGCAATGAGAAACCGACCATCGTCAACAGATAGCCCGGATCGCCGGCCCCGACGGTCACGGCGGCGTTGTCGCCGATCGCTACGTCCGCGGCAGCAAACAGCCGGGTGATCCCGTTGTTCGCGCCAACGAGGACGACGACCCCGGCGACGATGAGCCCGATCTCACGGGGTCGGGGGCGTCGCCACGGGATCAGCGGCTCCTCTCTGACAGCGAGGGCGTACCAGCCGGTCACCAGCAGAAAGCCGGCGTATTGGAGGGCGAACTGTGCGAGGTATTCGTCGGTGCCGCCGGGGGTGACGATCCCGGCGTCGACCAACGGTGGATTCACCGCCGCAAGCATGAGGCTCGCAAACAGGTAGGCTCCGAAGACAACCGCGAGCACCTCACCGAGTACTTTTGCTCGTGGCTCCCAGCCGGCGATATCGGTCGCCATTACCGGTCGGCTACGCTGCCGCCCCTGTTAGGGACACCGATTCGATCGATGTGCCTACTCGATCTCGAAGGTGCGCTTGTCGGCGACCGCCTCGGCTTCCGCGAAGTCGCCACCGCCGAGCAGTCCCCGGGCGGCCTTCTTGCCCCACTCGACGGCGGGCTGGGTAAACGTCGACAGCCCGGCGAGTTCGCCGTACATGACGGTCGCGGCCTCCATCGCGTACAGCAGTTCGCCGATGCTTTCGGCGTCGACGGCGTCGATCTCGATGCGAACGTTGGGGCGGCCTTCGGCGGCGAGGCTGGCTTCGGTCGCCTCGAACTCGGCGTCAAGCAGGTCGCCCAGCCCGGAGCCGCCGAGATACGACAGGCCCTCAAGATCGGTTTCCGGAATCCCGATATCCTCGCGTTCGCGCGGGCGGACGAGCGTGACGAGTTTGTCGCGGGGCCCGGCCCGGTAGAGCTGGAGCTGGGAGTGTTGGTCGGTCGCACCCAGCGCGCGGGCCGGCGTCTGGCCGACCTGTTCCTTCCCCAAGCTCTCGGCCCACAGTTGCGCGAACCACTCGGCGAAGTATTCCAGCGATTCCGCATAGGGCATCATCGCGTTGGTGAGCGCGCCGCGCTCGGCGAGGCCGTAACAGACCGCCCCGTAGGCGTAGGCCGGCGAGTCGTACAACGAGGGCGAGAGGTCGTCCATCGCCGTCTGCGCGCCGGCGACGACACCCTCGATATCGAGGCCCTGGAGTGCGGCACAGGCCAGCCCGACTGTTGAGATCGCCGAAAAGCGACCCGGCACGCCTTCGGGGACTTTCAGCGACGGGAGGTCGTGTGTGTCGGCAAGATTTCGGAGGTTGCCATCGTCGCCCGTGGTGACAAAGGTCTGTTCGGTCCAGTCGACGCCGGCGTCGTCCATCGCTTCGCGGACGACAAGAAAGTTCGAGAGGGTTTCCGCCGTGGTGCCCGACCGCGAGACGACGTTGACGACGGTGTCATCCAGGGGTAGCGAATCGAGCAGTTCGGCGGTGTCCTCGGGATCAACGTTGTCGAGGAAGTGTGCCTCCACGTCGGTCTGGTCGGCCAGCGCAGCCGAAATCGTCGCCGCACCGAGCGCGCTGCCGCCGATGCCGACCGTCAGGACGGCTTCGGGGGTGCCGAACGGTTCGACCGCCGCACGGATCGCGTCGGTGTCGACCGTCTCAGGGAGGTTGAGCGCGGCGTAGCCGTGTTCGTCGTCAGCGCGGCCCTGCTCGATGCGCTCGTGGGCGATCCCCACCCGTTCGTCGAGGTGATCGAGGGTGTCTTCGGTGAGGCCGGGACTCCCGCCGAGTGCATTGCCGATATCCAGATACATACCTGTGGTCGCGTCCGGCGGCGGTAAAGTCGTTGTTGTGACTGTTTTTGTGTGAAGCCGCGCCGAAGTGGGAGTATCCGATGGCTCGGTTCGCGTCGTGGACAGCCCGACACAGCCGACCCAACCCGGTCGGGGCAGCGATTGCGAGCAAAGCGTTTTGTGTGCGACACACGTCTCACAATATATGAGCACCGACACCGATCGCTCCGAGAACGAGGCCGAAACGACCAAAATCGACGTGCGCGTGCCGACTGAGTTGGTTGAGCAGATCGACGATGAGTACCACCAACGCGGCTACACCTCCCGCTCGGAGGCGATCCGTGATGCGTTGCGGGCGTGGGTCGATCCACCCGTGCGGCTCTCCGACGAGGCGTTGGATGATCTTGCCACCAGTCGCAAGCAGCGTGAGGCGGGCGAAACGGTTCCGCTCGACGACGTGATGGACAAATACGGGGTCGAGAAGTAGGATGCCCACAGTCGAGATCACGCCACAGGCCGACGAGCACCTCGCTGATCTCGACACCGAACCACGCGAACGACTCCTGAAGAAGCTCGCCGAAGCCGAGGACTGGCCTGACCACCGGCTCAAATCGCTATCGAACTATCCGTACTACACACTCCGCGCTGGTGATTACCGAGCGATCATTACGTGGGATCGAAACGGGAACCGGCTGATCGTCGAAGCGGTCGGCCATCGTCGCTACGTCTACGATCGCCACCTCCCACCGTGACAGCGGCAGGTGGATCGCCGGCGACACCAATCTCTTTGCCCACTCACAGTGAGTCCAACCCATGCCCGACCACGTCGACCTCACCCACTCACTCGACACCGGCATGCAGACCTATCCCGATGATCCGGCGGTCAGCGTGACCGACCACGCGACCCACGCCGCCGACGGCTACCATGTTGAATCCCTCTCCTGCGGCAGTCACACCGGCACCCACATCGACGCGCCGCGACACACTGAACCCGACGGCGACCCGCTGTCGGCGTTCTCGCTCGACCGCTTCGTCTTCGATGCCGTCCGGGTCGACTGCCGGGACTGTGCCGCCCGCGAGGCCATCAGCCCGGAGCGACTCCCCGCAGGCGACGTGCTCGACGACGCCGACATGGTCGTCTGCTGGACTGGCTGGGACGACCACTGGAACACCGATCGCTATCTTGATCACCCCTACATTGCACCCGAAACGGCGGCCCGCTGTGCCGACCACGGGCTGGCCGTCGGCATCGACGCGCTCAGCCCCGATCCGACGCCGAGCCCGCGAGCCGGCGACGACGAGCCGACCGATTTTGCGGCCCACCACGCGCTGCTCGGCGAGAACTGCCTCATCGTCGAGAACCTGGCCACCCTCGAAGGCGTCGGCGAGCGGTTCGAACTCCGGGCGTATCCGCTCGCGCTCGGTGGCGACGGCGCGCCGGTGCGGGCGGTCGGCGTCCGGCAGTGAAGGCTTTATTACCGGCCCACGCGAACCCGCGGATATGTCGCAGGCCACCAAGGTCGTCCTCGGAACCGTACTTCTATCGGCCGTCTTTGCGGTCGGAATCATCCTGTCGTACGTCTTCGCCTAATGTTTACTGAGCGATCGCTGTCACCGCTGTTGTCGACCGTCCGCCAGCAATACGCCCCCGCGGCGACGGTGCTCGATGTCGAGACCGATTTTGACACGCTGCCGCCGGCGGTTGCCGAGGATCTCGGCCTGCTGGCTGACCGCCTCGATCCGACCAGCTACCCCGCCGACTGGCTGCCGGAAAACGCGCCAACCGTCCTCGAAGAGTACGCCGGCGAGGCCTTTACAATCGGCACCCCCGACGACGGCACCGTCGTCTGGACGACCCAGACCGAACCGCCGACGGTGCTCTGCAAACAGCGCGCCGAGAACACCCCCGACGATTTTCTGAACTTCCTCATCGCCGAAGCCTTCGTCCAACTCGACTGTGGCGTCCCCGAACACTTCCTGCCGTTCTTCGGCGAGCAGTACCCCGACCTTGACGCCGCGGTCGGGCTCAACGGAACCGAGGTTTATCAGATCGCTGCCGCCCTCTTCGATGGGTGGGTTGGCCTCCAGACCCGCGAGGTGTTTGCGTCGTGGGCCGACGATGACGAGCTCGAACCCCTGTACGACGCGTGGATCGATGCCGGCCAGCGACTCGAACCGCGGCTCGATGAGCTCTCGCGGGCGGTTGCCCACAACGAGATGACGTTTCCGGCGGCCACCGAGTACGCCTGTGCGGCGATCAAACACGATCTCGACCTTCCGACCCCGTTCAGCGCGCTCGATACGACAGCCTACCGCGACCACGGCGCGGCCTACGCGATTGAGTGGGCCGAGAAGACATTTGCCGAGCTCCGTGAGTAACCGCCACAGCCGACTCAAACCGCCGTTTCACCTTTAGGAACCTATTCATCTGCTGGCCGCCTGTGAGCGACCATGCAGCGACGTGACTTCCTCATCGGCACGGCAGCAGCCGGCGCGGCCGGCCTCTCCGGCTGTCTCGGCACCGCACAGCAAGCAACCGACACCGGCAGCACCGCCGACAGCGATGGCGGTCGCACCATCACCGTCACCGGGTCGGCCGAGATGCAGGCCGCTCCCGACCGCGCGGTCATCGAGGCCAGCGTTGAGGCCACCGGCGACAGCGCGGCCGCCGTCCGCGATGCGCTGTCAACACGCTCCGAGAGCCTCCGGCAGGCCCTTCGGGACGCCGGCCTCGACGATGACCAACTCACGACCGGGCGGTTTGCAATTCGGCCCGAGTACGACCGCCGCGAACCGGGTGAGGAGCCCGAACAGACCGGCTACGAAGGAACCCACACGATCACCATCGAGGTCGACGATGTCGATGCCACCGGCGATGTGATCGATACCGCCATCGACGGCGGAGCCGACTCGATCGGTCGGATCGAGTACACGCTTGCGGAGTCGACCCGCGAATCCTTGCGGGAGGATGCCCTCAAAGCGGCTGTTGATACCGCCCGTGACGAGGCGGATGTCCTCGCCGCCCGCGTCGACTCGCGGGTGGTGTCGGTACAGCGGCTCAACGCCGCCGGTGGCGGGCTCTCGCCGACGTACGAACGCTACGACGTTGCCGAAGCAGCTTCTGGGGGCTCGACGGAGCTCCAGCCTGACGATGTCACTGTCAGCGCATCCGTTGAGGCAACCTACCGAATCGACTGAGCGGCGGCTGCTTAAAATTCGGCGGTGACGCTGCCGTCGTCGGCGAGATCGATGACGCCATCGAAGCGCTCACGGAACCGATCCAGCGTTGCCTCGTCGTGAACCTCCTTCGAGAGATGGAAGAGACCGACAGCGTCGTGTTCGGCCAGCAGCGCACACAGCTTTTCGGTTGCGTCGACGACGCCGTCCTCGTCGGCGTAGTAGATCATCTCGGTGAGGGAGTCGACGCTGAGCCGCACCTTTCCGTCGTGGCTGGTGAGGAACTCCTCGACCTTGGCGACGATCCCATCGAGGTCGTCGGGGGCGGAGACGTAGTGCACGTCGTCGGTGCCGCGCCGGGAGTAGCCGCGCTCGACCGACAGCGTATCGAGGATGACCGCGCTGTCCTCGTCGACATCGTAGTGTTCGAGCTTCTGTTCGACCTCCCGGGCGGTCGTCCGCGTCGAGACAACGAGGAAGTGGTCGGTGTCGGTTTTGAAGAAGTCGGTGTCGATGCGGTCGGTCTCGCCGATCGAGGGATGCAGCAGAAGGACGCCTGTCCCACCCTCGATCGTCTCCGGCGCGTTCTCAACGGCTAGCGTGTAGTCCATACCAGCCCCATCGCCTCAGCGACCTTAATGATGTATGGATTCGGAATCCCTACCTCACAGTCGTTCCGCGATCGTCGCCGCCGTTTTCTCCCCGATACCGTCGACAGCCTGCAGGTCGGCTTGGGAGGCATCCCGCACGTTGTCGACGCTGCCAAACCGCCGGAGCAGTCGGGTTCGCGTCTGGGGGCCGACGCCCGGAATCCCATCCAGCGCGGTCGACACGTCATCCCGCAGCTGTTGGTGATACTGAACGGCAAAGCGGTGGGCCTCATCGCGGACGCGCTGACAGACGTGGAGGTGGTCGGCGTCGCTCGGCCAGTCGAAGACGCGGTCAGGCGTGATCACCAACTCCTCATCCTTGGCGAGGGCGACGACCGGTACGTCCCAGCCCGTTTTGTCGAGGGCATCCATCGCGGCCCCGAGTTGGCCCTCGCCGCCGTCGACGAGGAGGAGATCTGGGTCGGGGCGGTCGTCGCGTCCTTCCAGGGCGCGGCTCGCCCGCCACTCGATCAACTCCCGCATGTTGGCGTAGTCGTCGTTGCGGTCGGTGAGCTTTTTTCGGCGGTAGTCACTCGTTTCTGCATCGCCGTCGACGAAACAGACGTTGCTGCCGACGACCGCTTTCCCCTGGCTGTGACTTATATCGAACCCGTCGATCCGGTGTGGGCGGTCGACCCCGAGGGCCTCGCCGAGGGCTGCGAGTGGGTCGCCATCGACCGGCCCCTGCCGGGCGTTTTTGAGCGCAAGCTCGACGAGCGTTGCCTCCCGACCGGCTCCAGGGACGCGAACCGCGACGCCCTCGCGTTCCAGCCAGTCGAGTACGTCGTCGTCGGCCGGCCGCTCCGAGAGCAGGATCGCATCCGGCAGTTGGCGTTCAGCATAATACTGGGGCAAAAACGCCGACAGCAACGCGGCCACGCGGTCGCCGCCGTCGGCTTCGTCGGGGGCATCAAGGCTGTGCCGTGATCGATCGACGAGCTGTCCGCGCTCGCTGCGAAGGCGGGCGACGGTCGCCTCGTTGCCGTCGACGGCGACGCCGAGCACGTCCGCGACCGCCTCGCTGCCGCCACCCTCACCTGCTGCACCGCCGCCGGCGACCGCTCGCTCGCTGTCGCCGTGGATCGTCTCGACGGTGTCGAGCTGATCGCGGAGATTTGCCGCGCGCTCGAAGGCCTGCTCCTGGGCTGCGGCTTCCATCTCCCGGCGAAGTGGGTCGGCCAGCACGCCGGTTTCGCCCTCGAAAAACCGGATCGCCGCCTCAACATCCTCACGGTAGCTTTCGGGGTCTATCTCGCCGGTACAGGGCGCGGTACACAGCCCCATCTCGTAGTCGAGACAGGGTCGCTCCCGGCCCTGATACTTGTGCTCCGAACAGCCGCGCAGCCCGTAGACCTCCCGGATCGCCTTGACGACCGTCTCCAGTCGGCCCTTGTCGGTGAACGGCCCGAAGACCGTCGCGGCGTCATCGGGGTCGCGGGTGATCTCGATGCGTGGGATCTCGTGGTCGGTGAGCTGCACCAGCGGGTAGGATTTGTCATCCTTCAGGCGGACGTTGTACCGCGGCTGGTGGCGTTTGATCAGATTCGCTTCTAATAGGAGGGCCTGGGTTTCGGTGTCGGTGACCGCAACCTCAAGCGATTCCGCGCGAGCGACCATCCGCGCGATGCGGTCGTTGCGTGGATCGGTGTAGGAACGAACCCGCGAACGCAGGTCGACCGCTTTGCCGACGTACAACACCCGGTCGCCGGCCTGAAACTGGTAGACGCCGGGCTCGGTCGGCAGCTCGGCAACCCGCGCTCGCAACGTGTCGACCTCCATCGTCGGTGATACGGTCGCTGGCCAATTGAACGTGACGCGACCATCGACCAGTTGAACACGTCGCGACCATCGACCAGTTGAACACGTCGCGACCATCGACCAGTTGAACACGTCGCGACCATCGACCAGTTGAACACGTC
>NZ_JABEBY010000007.1:0-9342 GCF_046719765.1 Halonotius sp. F2-221B | reverse complement strand
ACGTCGCGACCATCGACCAGTTGAACGCGCCGCAATCCTCGCTCACGTGATCGTGCTCGCCGTCGACAGCGGTGGGAGAAAGATTAATTTGTATAACAGAGTATCATGATAGTATGACGCTTCCTTTTCGACGCGTTTGTCGGTCAGTGTGGGCCGCGTTGATCGCCCGACTCCCCGGCGATAGTTCGGGTTCGGCCCGTTCTGAGACCGATGTCTCGCCTCGATCAGTTCCTGACGGTGGCGTAACGATCGCCGATGACCCTGATGCGGTGGAAACTCAGCAGGCCGATACCGCTGGTTCAACGGCAGCCGGCGGCGACAACACCTCTGACGCCGACACAAGCGGTACAACGATCGAACCCGTTGTTGACACCGATGAACCGGCTGCTGGCGACACTGAATCGCCAGCCGTCGTCGACTTCGATCACACAACTCTCCTCAACAGCCTCGATCGCCCGGCGTTCATCCTCGACGCCGACGGCGAGCTGTCGGCGTGGAACGATCCGCTGACAGAGCAGTTCGCCGACGCCGGTGCCGAGCTCGACGCCGAGACGGTCGCCGACCAGCTGACGATCGAGGACGCCGAGCTGACACTCGCGGAGATGGTGGCGGCCGAACCGACCACCGCCGACAGCGAGTTCGGGATCACCCTCGCCGACCGCGACCGGTTCCTGTATCGGGACAACGGGACGATCACCGGCGATGGCGGGGCGCACATCGAGACGACCGCCCGGCCGCTGTTCGGCGACGGCGACGAGGTCGCCGGGGTCATCCAGATCATCACGGATCGAACCGCCGACCACCGCCGCCAGGAAGCAACCGAGGAGCTTGTCAGCGAGCTTCGGTCGACGCTGTCAGGGCTTGCCACCGGGAACCTCGGCGTGCGCGCCGACCCACCGGCTGACACCGACCCGCTTGCCGATGGGCTGGGCGACGTTGTGAGCGAACTGAACGAGGCGATCGAGCAGCTCGAATCGATGGCCGGCGGGATCGAACGCCAGACCCGCCAGCTTGACGAGTATATCGAGGCCGCCGACACGGCAGCCGACGATATCGCAACCAACGTCGCCGAACAGAGCGAACTGCTTGATGAGAGCGTCGACGAGATGCAGTCCTTCTCGGCGAGCATGGAGGAGGTCGCCTCGACGGCCGAGGAGGTCGACACCGCCGCCGAGGAGGCCCGTGATGCCGCCGAAAACGGGCTGGAAGCCAGCGAGGGCGCGAAGGATGCGACCGACGAGGTCGTCGAGATCGGTGACGAACTTGTCGAGCAGGTCACCGCCCTCGGCGAACAGATGGACGACATCGAGGCGGTCGTCGAGGTCATCGACGACATCGCCGAACAGACCAACATCCTCGCGCTCAACGCCAACATCGAGGCCGCCCGCGCCGGCGAGGAGGGTGATGGCTTTGCGGTCGTCGCCGAGGAGGTCAAGAATCTCGCCGACAAAACCCAGACCCACACCGAGGAGATCGCCGACAGCATCAACCGCCTCCACGAACAGACCGACGAGACGGTTGCCTCGGCGACCGAATCCCACGAGCAGATCGGCCATGCCGGCGAGCAGATCGCCGACGTGCTCGATGCCTTCGAGGAGATCGCCGACTCGATCGACCAGGCGGCAAACGGGATCGCGGAGGTCTCACGGGCGACCGACGAGCAGGCCGCGACCGTCGAGGAGCTGACCGCGACCCTGGAGACGGTGCGGGATCGCTCGGCCGACACCGAGGACGCAACCGAGGAGATCGTCGAGGCCACCGACGAACAGCGCGCTGCCGTCGAGGAGCTGACCCGCAAACTGCGCCAGCTCCAGCGGTAGTCCCCGTTCTCTGAGCCGACAGTTCCATTTGGCCGGCGGTTCACCACCGAGTATGCCACGGCTCTGGCTGGTCGAACGCGAGTACGACGACCGCAACCTGATCTCGTTTGTGTATGCGACGACTGACGGCACCAAGCAGCTCCGCAAGGAGCTGTCGGCCACGCTGCTCCAACAGCGGAGCGAGCCGATCACCGCCGCGATCGAGGTCGACGAGGACGACGTTGCCCCGGTCGATCCCGACCAACAGGAGCGGTATGCGACGGAAGCCAAGTCGGTCGCCGAGAACAACGAGCCGGATGAGCCGATATAAGTAGATCGCTTCTCCCGAGACCTTTTTGCGGATGACCGACAACATCTCCCTCAATGCAACTCGATCAGGTTCGTGCGACGTATCTCGACAACGGCCTCGCGGATATCGGCCGGATCGTCGCGGCGACCCCGGCGATGGTCTTCTTTCTGTTGTCGCCGCGAACCGGCTTCGAGGATGAGCCGCTGGGGAAGCTCTACGCGCTCGGCGGGCTGGTGTACCTGCTTTTGTTGGTCGGTGGCTTCTTGCTGCTTGGCGCGCTTTTCTGACGCCCGCTGCCGCCTCGCCGGCGGTCGGCCGAACCCTTAATCTCGTTCATCCCCAACAGAATCTATGAGTATTCGGCCCCCGGGTCCGCAGGGTGTCCCGCTGTTCGGTAACGGCCAGCAGTTCGCCGATGACCCCTTCCAGTTTATGACGGCGTGTGCCGACGCCTACGGCGATGTCGTCGCCTTCGATCTCGGCCCGATCCCGTTGTATATGCTGACGAACCCACAGGACATCAAGCGCGTCCTTGTCACCGAACCCGACCGGTTTCCGAAGCTGGATCTCGGCGACGACGCGATCTACGAGCTCCTGGGTGATGGCCTGCTGTTGAGCGAGGGCGAGACATGGCAGCAACAACGCAAGCTGGCGAATCCCGCTTTCCACGGCCGTCGCATCCGGACGCTCGGCGACATGATGGTCGAGCACACCGAGTCAGCGATCGGCGACTGGAACGACGGCGACCGTCTCGACATCCAGATCGAGATGGCCCGGCTCACGGTGCGGATCATCGTCACCGCCATGCTGGGAACCGATATCAGCGAGGAGCGGGTGCAGCGAGTTCAAGAAAATCTCGAACCGCTGGGCGCGCGCTTCGAGCCCGATCCGTTCCGCCGGCTGATCCCCGACTGGGCCCCGACCGCCGAGAACCGCGAGTTCCGGGCGGCGATCGACGATCTCGAATCGGTGATCGACGAGATCGTCGCCGACCGCCGTCGGCGCGGCTACGAAGCCGGCGCGAAGACCCCCGTCGACGCCGATACCGACGAGCCGATGGATCTGCTGTCGCTGTTGCTCCGGGCGAAGGATCGCGGCGAGCAGACCGACCGACAGATCCGCGATGAGATGATGACGATGCTGTTGGCCGGCCACGACACGACCGCGCTCATGCTGACCTACACGTGGTATCTGCTCTCCCAACATCCCGAGGTCGAGCGTCGCCTCCATGCCGAACTCGATTCCGTCCTCGATGGGTCGACGCCGACGGCGGCCGACGCCCGACAGTTGGAGTACACCGAGCAGGTGCTCAACGAGGCGATGCGGCTCTACCCGCCGGTGTACACCCTGTTCCGCGAGGCGACCGCCGATGTCAAGATCGGCGGCTACCGCATCCCGGCCGGCAGCGGCCTCATGCTGCCGCAGTGGGTCGTCCACCGGTCGCCGCGGTGGTACGACAATCCCGAACAGTTCGATCCTGATCGCTGGACACCGGAGCGGGCGGCCGACCGACCGCGGTTCTCATTCTTCCCGTTCGGTGGCGGCCCCCGACACTGCATCGGCAAGCAGTTCTCGATGCTCGAAGCGAAACTGATCCTCGCCACTGTGGCCCAGGAGTACCGTCTCGACTACCTCGGCGACGCCCTGAATCTTCGCGGGTCGTTGACGATGCACCCCAAGGAGCCGGTGGCGATGCGGCTGGAATCGCGGTAACGCCCTGAGAGCCATCAGGCCGGCAGCCCGAACCGCGCCGCCGGCTCGCGGTGGCGAGCGTCCCAGATCACGAGCTCCGAAACCGTCCAGGTAACCGGGTCGATCTCCTGTTCTCGCAACTGCTCCGCGGCTGCTGCTGCCGCGGTCGACCCGCCGCGGGCCAGCGTGACGTGTGGCGTGTAGTCGTCGCCTTCGAGTCCATCGACCATCCCAAAGGCATCGGTCAGCGTCCGATGAATCCGGTGGAGCCCGGGGCTCTCAACTCGGAGATAGACCACTGGGCCGTCGCCACGAACCGGCTGCTCGAAGGCGTCGACCCCGGTGACCTTGGCTTCGACTGCGGGCAGCCCGCTGATCACCGGTCGCAGCCGTTCCTGCAGTGTCGCCAACTGATGTTCCGGATGGCCGTTTGCCAGCTCACTATCCGGAAATCGCTTGACGACGAGCGTGTGGTCGTCCCGAACCTGCTCGAAATCGAGGAGCCGCGGCTGGAGATCGCTGGCGAGCCGCTTGACAGCTCCCGGAACTGGGGCGTTGAGGCTGAACACACACCCGCTCGGTTCCGAGAGCGCAAAAACACTCCTTTCGTGTCGACCACACCACCGGGGGATAGGCGTAAGTGTCGCCATCGCCTTGATCCGGTATGTCCTCCCGCTCGGAGTTCGAAGAACTCACCGCCCTCACCGACGACATCCCCGATGGTGTCTGGCGAACGGTGGCCGCTGCCGGGGCCGCCCTCGTCGGGCTGTTGGTCTTCGCCAGCCTCGATCCGATCGTTGCTGTCGGTGTCCTCGCGGTGTTCGTCCTCGCGGTGACGCTCGTCAGCGCGGTCGAGATCGTCGATGCCTACGAGAAGCGCGCGCTGACCGTGTTCGGCGAGTACCGCAGCCTGCTTGAACCCGGGCTCAACCTGGTTCCGCCGTTTGTCTCCCGCACCTACGCTTTCGATGTCCGCACCCGCGTCATCGACGTGGCCCCACAGGAAGCGATCACCCGCGACAACTCGCCGGTCACGGCCGACGCCGTCGTCTACTACCGCATCGTCGACGCCAAGAAGGCCTTCCTGGAGGTTGACGACTACGAAACCGCGATCTCGAATCTCGCCCAGACGACGCTCCGGGCCGTGTTGGGCGATATGGAACTCGACGACACGCTCTCCCGACGCGAACTGATCAACAGCCGCATCCGCCGCGATCTCGACGAGCCAACCGACGAGTGGGGGATCAGTGTTGAGGCTGTTGAAGTCCGAGAGGTCAGCCCCGCTGCCGGCGTCAAAAGCGCGATGGAAGAACAGAGCTCCGCCGAGCGTCGCCGCCGGGCGATGATCCTCGAAGCCCAAGGTGAACGCCGGTCGGCCGTCGAAACCGCCGAGGGTGACAAACAGGCCGACATCATCCGGTCGCAGGGTGACAAACAGAGCCAGATCCTCGAAGCCCAAGGTGATGCGATCTCGACTGTCCTGCGCGCGAAATCCGCCGAATCGATGGGCGAACGCGCCATCATCGAACGCGGGATGGAAAGCCTCGAACGCATCGGCCAAGGCGACTCCTCGACGTTCATCATCCCGCAGGAACTCACCTCGCTGGTCGGTCGCTACGGTGGCCACCTCAGCGGGAGTGACATCGGGTCGGCGGCCTCAGCCCTCGAAAGTCGTGATTTTGACGAGGAAACCCGGTCGATCCTTGGTCTCGACAGTATCGACGAACTCCTGACGAATCTCACGGAGGCCGACCACTCGAACGTCGGTGTCGAGGTCGACGACGAGGAAGCTGAACTCGAACCCGAAATCGAGACAGAGTAGCTATTCGGCGTTGTCCCAGTACTCGCGCCACTCCCGCAGCGGGACGCGCACCTCGCCAAGGCTGACGGTCACGTCGCCGTCGAACTTCCAGCGGGCGGTGTCGGCGTCGGGGTGCATCCGCATCGGCACGTCGAGGGTTACGTCGTCGAGTTCGCATTCGAGTGCCTCCCCGTTGTCGGCGAGCTCCCCGGTGAGGTGATCGATCAGATCGAGCCAGCTGTCGACCGCCGGCGGCGGGTCGGTCTCCTCGAACTGCGCGCTGGCGTCGGCCGACGATGAGTCCATATCTACTCTGTCGTGGTGCACGGGCAAAGGCGTTTCCGCGGTTCCCGGCGGGCGATGATCGCGTGTCGCTGTCGCATTCAGGTTCCGTTTCGGGTGCAACGGCCCTTTCACTCAGTCTGGTCATACCCTTACCATCGGCTGAGCGACGTACACCGTGCGCTCGCGTCCTCCCCCTCTGTAACCTTCTTTATCCTCCAACGACACGTCTGGGGTAGATGTCAGAGCACCATCTCAAAACGAGGTTTCTGACGGGGATCGCCGTGGTTATCCCGCTCGCTGTGTCAGCGTGGGTGCTGTTGTCACTGTTTAGTTTCGTCGGCGGGGTTCTCTCACCGATCAGCGGGATACTCTCGGAGCGTGGCGTTGAATCGGGCACCGTCGTGATTATTATTCAGGCGTTGAGCGTGGTGCTCATTGCGATCCTCGTGTTGGTTATCGGCACGATCGCCCAACAGCAGGTCGGCGAGAACATCATCAAAACGGTGGACAGCTACGTGACACAGATCCCGGGCATCGGATCGGTCTATCAGACGACGCGGCAGATGAGCGATCTGGTGTTGGATCCCAGCGAGGATGGCGCCCAGTTTCGGGAGGTGAAACTGGTCGAGTTTCCGGCCGACAACGCATACACCCTGGCGTTTCTCACGTCGGAATCGCCGCCGGAAAGCATCGGGACGGCCGCCAACCGTCTCATGGGCGACGATGCCGAAGCGTATCAGACCGTCTTTCTCCCGATGGCTCCCAATCCGGTGATGGGCGGGCATCTCACACATGTCCCGGTCAGCAGGATCGAAGATGTCGATATGACTGTTGAACAGGCCGTCCAGTATATCCTCACGACCGGGATCGTGAATACAGATGCGTCGGCTGAACGTGTGTGATAGTACACACCCAGACAACTGCTGAATTTGCTCGGTTCAGCAACGGCCCGTCTCACTCGGTCTGTCCATACCCTTATTGACGATGCCGCTCGAACAATGATGTATGCGGATCGTACAGGACGCGGCCCACAGCAACGGTGCGCCCACGATTGAGGGCACCGGCGTCCGCGTGAAAGACGTTGCGAGCGCGTACGAACACAGCGGCTACGAGCCCGACGAAATCACGCAGTTGTACCCCGATCTCTCGTTGAGTGACGTGCATCGCGCACTCGCGTACTACTACGACCACATCGACAGCTTTCGGTCGCTGGATCATTACTAAAATTAGCTTTGTACGTTCAAATAGGTGTGTGACGTAGGCGGTAGCAAGGAATATAATAGCGATCAGGGATTTCTATGGGGTTGACGTGCAAAGATAGATTAAAATTATTGACTGAATGGCATTATTTCGGTCATATGACCTCAATTGTCAACAACTTGGTGTCGTCATTGAGTGCATCTTTAATATAAAGTTGAGGTTCAAGTACCCCTTGCTGATCGCCCTCATCTATTATTTCGAGGGGGAAATATACATCATGATTTCGGACTTCATTGCATACTATCTGATTTTTGTCGGACTTATATTTGGAGTTGCCGGGTGCAAAACGCGGCTTTACGCTCAACGGCCCAGTTGGATCTAATTTTAGACGATACTCATCAATATCCTTGTCAAAATACGCATTTATGTGCGCAAGGGCAACCGGATCTTCATGATGATCAAGATCACGAAGCCGCAGTAAATTTTTGTGCTCTAGCCGATGATCTATGGATTCCGGTTCGATGGGGTTCCAGTCGATAACTACGTGGAAGGGTTTGTTCTGATGCCAATAGAGGATCATCGGACCAATCAAGCTCAATAGAGCGAGTCCGACTAAGAGTGCATATGGAATAGCAGATCCAATGATAGGGAGTGTGACTGCACTGGGGATTGTAGACGAGATCCAGAAGAAAGACGATAGCGGAGAACTGTATGTGAAATAGATACTCCTGCTATACTCTTTCAAAAATAGATACAGGTTGTGAGGGAGAATTCCTTCCCAGTCTGGTGAACGAGACATATCTATTCAGTCTGTCATCACGATCTCAAAATTTTGAATTACGTACTCACGCGCTTCGGGATTATCTGGTTCAATTTTAAGAGTATCATCATTGTACCGCACACTGATTCCATCCTCATGATCGAACTCCATCTGCGCTAATTCAATATGATACCGATCCCGTAGTTCTTCCCAATCGACATCAAGCTGGTTAGCAGATTCAACGCGTCCACTTGGAGTAATGACCTTTACTTCGAGTAGACTATCAGCCCTTTCCACGAAGTCCCATGCTTGCTCCTGATTAGGTACGAACTCTCGGCTGATGTCTGAATCACTGTTGATTACCTGATCAATGGCTTCAAAGATTTTCTTCGGACGGGGCCTATCGCTCTCAGTGCGCAGGATCGCTAACCCTGATTCAGTACGTAACTGGAACTCTCCCTCACCTATTTCTGAGCTCCCGATACGGGGAGATGATTCATACCGGTAGTGACCACGTATAACGTCCTGAGTAGAGAACGGGTAATCATCCAACCGCTCAAAAGTGCTGGGACTCTCTGGTGGCTGAAGCTCTATATATAACTCGTCAGATTCCTCTGATTGAGGGGCTTCGAGAGAGGCCGTGACGGATGCTTCTCGGACGCTTTCAACCCCCATAGTCAGACACCATTTATTTCATCCTGATCGTTCATCGGTCTTGTGGGCATCCGTTTCAGTTGGTTATCCATGGTTATTATTATACGGGTGTTAGAGGTAATCGAACTCGGTTGGATCTGCCCTTTCATTTCGCTTCTCTTCGTATTCTTCGATAAGGTCGTCAACGTCAAAATTGAGGTCGACGTTGTTCCTCGCCGCTGTCCCAGCTAAGTCGTCGAAGAACTTGAATGGCGGGTACTTGTCCACGTCATCCATTTCGTCCCGCCATTCTTGATAAAGATCAGTAAATTCTCGGACAAACAAGAGGCCAAGGAGAGCCCGTTTGAGATACGTTTCTGCATCGTCAATCGACCCTTCCACCTTGATGTGGATTCTCGATGATTCGACCTGTCTACTCGTGGTCTGTATCTCTGCTTTCAGAGAATATCCGTTCAAGCTGAACCAGCCTTCCATCATCCGGAAGTCCATCTCTTGCAACAGGGCAGCGATAATGGGTAGCGACTCACCGATGTTTGTGGAGTCTTCTACACGACCACGGTGCCCATACTGTTCTAAATCACCCTGCACTTCAGATGAATTCAATTGATCGATACTGATTGCTCCCGGTATTCCATCATCCGCGTAGTCATACTTGTACAACAGCCATAGGAGGAAATCTGGGTCGAAGGAAACCTCTGTTACATCTGCATCTTCACCCAGCGCGGCATTGACCCGTCCCTCGGTTTCTTCTACTCTCGTCTGAGTGTAGCTTCAGACTTAGACTGTCTAGTTTAACCTCTCTGGGAGCATATCTACAGGAATGAGCCGGAAACAGCACGTT
>NZ_JABEBY010000006.1:0-173118 GCF_046719765.1 Halonotius sp. F2-221B | reverse complement strand
CTCAAGCGCAACCTCTTCAAGCCGACCCATTACCAAATCTACTACGTCTATCGGTAAATATCTTGATTAAACACTATCAGTCCGCCAGGAAGTCGGTTGGTTGGTGGGTCGATTCACCTGATTGCCTGTCCGTCTCTCTGACCCGTCAGCGACACCACGCTTTTCCCCGTACCAGCTAATATCGCGTCCGTGACCGAGTCACCCGTTCAGTGTCCCATCTGCGGCTGGACAGGTACCGTATCGGATCTCGACACCACCGACACAGAGCCCGAATGCCCGGTCTGTGAGGAGCCGGTATCGCCGTAGCCGTCAGCGGCAGCGGCGGTGGATGCCTCACCGCGCCAGGGGTGGTAGTGGCGATCGAATTGCCCGTTCTCACTGATCCCATTCGACCTCGCTCACGCCGTCAGTTTCTCGGAGGATGAAGGGGCCGATCGACAGCGTGTGTTTCGTCACGGTTGCGATCCGCATCACGTAGGCGATCAACAGCAGGAATGGCAACAAAGCGAGCGTCGTCGCAGCCGCCACGGCGAGGACAACCGTATCGACCCCAACAACCGCGCCACCGTAGTCGGCGGCATCGAAAAAGGCGATCATCACCGCCGAAACGAGCAGTGCGGGCACGGAGACCACGAGGATCTGTTGTGAGAGGTTGATCAGCTCCCACTGGAAGTACAGCGTCTTGAAGTGTTCCCGCGCCGGCCCAAAGAGTTTCAGCACCCCAATCAGTTCGTCAAGGGCGTCGCTGGCGTCGGGGCTCAGGCTGTCATCGTACCGCTCGTTGATCCGGCGAGCAGCGAAGATCTTCCACGAGTAATTAAAATTGAGTGCCGCAGACACCACACCAAAGCTACCAAACTGCGCGCCGTCGAGACCGGCCGACACCCGGTCGGCGTTGTCGGTGAGACTGTCCGTGAGGTCAGTGATCTCCGCCCGGAGCTCCGGGTCGGCGGTTTCCGGAACGGCGTCTCGGAGGGCAGCAGCCCGTTTGCCGGCCACATCGACAAGCGCGCGGAGGAACTGCGCGGGGCGGGCAGGGCTGACCGCTGTGCCGATCTCCGAGGCAACGTCCTCGCGGAACGCCATCGCGCCAGCCATCCGGTCGCGCTGGTCGCCGGCAGCACCGAGCTCTTGGGACAACACCAGTTGATTCAGCGTGAGCACGAGCGTGACGCCCGTGATCGTCGCCGTCAACAGTCCCTGAAACAGCGTTTCGACCGGATCGCCCGATCGAACCGCAGCCGCACCGCCAGGCGTGAGCGACCCAACACCGACGAGCACACAGAAGATGATGCCAAGCAACAGCCCCGTGACAAGCCAGCGGTCGGCTGCAAGCAACAACCACTGTTTCAGCCGGCTCCCTGCGACGCGGTCGACCAGTCGGTCGCTCGGCGTGTCGGCGTCGGCTGACATACGCCCGCTCGCGTGGCGATGATAAAAAATCCGGCGACGCCGGAGAGAGCGTGGTCACTACCCGGTCAAAAACAAGCGAAAACGATGGGCCGCGAAGGCCTTAGCGCGGCGACGGTGGCTCAGTCTTCGAGGACGATCTCGATGCTGACCTCGTTGGGCACCTGCACACGCATGAGCTGGCGGAGCGCGCGTTCGTCGGCGTCCAGATCGATCAGCCGCTTGTGGACGCGCATTTCCCAGTGCTCCCACGTCGCGGTGCCTTCGCCGTCAGGCGACTTCCGCGAGGGGATCTCCAGGGTCTTCGTCGGCAGCGGGATCGGCCCGCTGAGCGTGACGCCGGTTTTCTCGGCGATCTCCCGCACGTCGTCGCAGATGTCGTCGAGATCCTCGGGGTGGGTTCCGGCGAGGCGGACTCGTGCTTGCTGCATTTATCGCTCGTTAACTTCGAGCACTTTGCCGGCCGCGATGGTCTGGCCCATGTCCCGAACCGCGAAGCTGCCGAGCTCCGGAATCTCACCCGAGGGCTCGATGCTGAGCGGTTTCTGCGGGCGCACCGTCACGATGGCGGCGTCGCCCGACTGGATGAAGTCCGGGTTCTCCTCGGCGACCTCGCCCGTCGAGGGGTCGAGCTTCTGGTCGATGGACTCGATGGTACAGGCGACCTGCGCCGTGTGGGCGTGGAAGACCGGCGTGTACCCCGAGGTGATCACCGACGGATGCTGCATGACGACCAGTTGGGCCTGGAACGTCTCGGCGACGCTCGGCGGGTCGTCGGCCGGCCCACAGACGTCACCGCGTCGGATGTCGTCCTTGCCGATGCCGCGGACGTTGAAGCCGACGTTGTCACCGGGACCAGCCGAGGGGACTTCCTCGTGGTGCATCTCGACGGTCTTGACCTCGCCGCCGACATCCGAGGGCTGGAAGGAGACATTGTTGCCCGGCTCCATCGTTCCGGTTTCGATCCGTCCGACCGGGACGGTACCGATGCCAGAGATGGTGTACACGTCCTGGATCGGGAGTCGGAGCGGCGCGTCCGTCGGCGGCTCGACTTCCGGCAGGTCGTTGAGGGCTTCCAGCAGCGTGTCGCCGCTGTACCAGCCCGTGTTGTCGGAGGCCTCGGCGATGTTGTCGCCCTCGAACGCCGAGATCGGGATGAAGCTCGCGTTCTCGATGTCGAAGCGAACCTGATTGAGAAGGTCGGTGACCTCGTCTTTGACCGACTCGTATTCGGCCTCGCCGTAGTCGACAAGATCCATCTTGTTGACGCCGACGATGAGCTCGTTGATACCGAGCGTGCGGGCGAGGAAGACGTGCTCGCGGGTCTGCGGGGCGACACCGTCGTCAGCAGCGACGACGAGTACCGCGTTGTCAGCCTGCGAGGCACCGGTGATCATGTTCTTCACGAAGTCGCGGTGGCCCGGACAGTCGACGATGGTGAAGTAGTACTCGTCGGTGTCGAACTCCTGGTGGGCGATGTCGATGGTGACACCGCGCTCGCGCTCCTCGGCGAGGTTGTCCATGACGTAGGCGAACTCGAAGCCGCCCTTGCCCTTCTCCTCGGCCTCTTCTTTGTGCTGTTCGATCACGTGCTCGGGGACGGAGCCTGTCTCGTACAGGAGCCGGCCCACGAGCGTGCTTTTGCCGTGGTCAACGTGGCCGATGATGGCCAAGTTCTGGTGTGGTTTGTCGCTCATGGGTAAAGTAACGCGCTAAGGCGTTCTGTGCAGCCTCTTTCGACTGTTCCCCGTAAAACCATTACGATACGTCGGCCGGGGGAGCCCGCTGCCGTCTTGCGGTTTGTGGGAGCACGTACCATGCGATGGCTGGGGAACCGGTGGGTGGGCACAGTGGGGCGACAACAGGGGAATTAACTCACCACACACCAACGACCCCGTATGCATCCGCGGATCGAGCTCGGTGTGCTCGCCGTCATCGTGATCGTACTCGCCGCGGCGACCGCCGGGGTGACGCCCGCCGCCGGCCAGACGGGCCTCATCGCCCAGCAGACGGCGGTCGACGCCGACGATGTCCGGATCACGGTCACCCTCGCCGAGGACGGTAGTGCCGAGTGGGAACTCGCCTTCCGGAGCGTCCTTGAGACCGACGACGACGAAGCCGCCTTCGAATCGCTGCAGAGCGATATTGCCGACGACCCCGCGGCCTACACCGACCCCTTCGCCGAGCGGATTCGCCGGACGGTCGCCACCGCCGAAAACACGACCAACCGTGAGATGGCCGCCGACTCGTTCAGCGTCGACACCGAAACCCAGTCGCTCGGTCGGGAGTACGGGATCGTCACCTACCGATTCACCTGGGCAAACTTCGCAACCACGACTGACGACGAGTTCCGGGCTGGCGACGCCATCGACGGCTTCTTTCTCGACGACCAAACCCGGCTTCGGATAGGGTGGCCCGACGACTACACCGCCGATTCGGTGACGCCCGCGGCCGACGAAACCCCGGACAACGCCGTCGTCTGGGATGGCGACTCAACGGACTTTGTGACGGGTGAGCCCCGAATCGTCGTTGCCTCGGGCGGGGGCGGACTCACACCGGGTATGCTGATCGGGATCATCATCGTCATCCTCCTTGCGGGTGTCGGCGGCTGGTTCTACCAGCGACGAGACAGCGACGACCAGCCGCCAGCGACGGCCGGGGCCACCAACACCGGTTCAGCGACCGACGCCGATACCGACGCACGCCACACCAAGACTGACACAGCCGCCGCAGCCGACGATGAGCCCGATCCGGAGCTCCTCAGCAACGAAGAACAGGTGCTTCGCCTGCTCGACGACCACGGCGGTCGGATGAAACAAAAACAGGTCATCGAGGAACTCGGCTGGACCGACGCCAAGACAAGCAAGGTCGTCAGCGGGCTTCGGGAGGACGGACAGATCGACTCCTTCCGGATCGGTCGAGAAAACGTGCTGACGTATCCCGACAAGAAGCTGACCGACGATACCGATGACGAGGCCGATGAGTAGCCGCCCCCACAATCTGATCAAATCACCAGCAGACGCCGGGATGAACCGATCGCAACTCGGCGAAAACGGCGGTGATTCGGCGACACTACCGTCGGTTTATAACCGATACGGGTGCCTACGAGAAATCATCATGAACCGACCGACGACCCTGTTTGGAACCGCCCTCCTCGCGGCGATGGTGATCGCGCTGGCGGCCATCGCCGGCGGCGTCACCGCCACCGCTGGGCCGGCAGCCGCCCCGCAAGTCGCCGCAAACGACACGACCGCAAACGCGACCGCGCCGGGTGCCCAACTCGCCGGCGTTGTCGGCGTTCAGCAGACCGAGGTCGACAGCGATCTCGACAACCGAACCTTCGGGCTCCGCGTTGCCAACGCCGACAGCGACGCGGAACGCGCCGCGATCATCGCCGAACGCCAGAACAGCACGCAAGCCCAGCTAGCCAGCCAGAGCGACCGGCTCGCTACCCTCAGAGAAGCGCGGGCAAACGGCACCATCTCGAACGCCGAGTACCGCGCCAGAGTCGCCACCGTCGCCGCGCAGGCGGCCGACACCGAACGCGACGCCGCCCAGTTGAACCGCACCGCCAGCCAGCTACCTGAGGAGGTCAGAGAGCGCAACAACATCAACGTGACTGCCATCGATCGACTCCAGGCCGACGCCCGCACCCTCGGTGGACCGGAAACTGCTGAGATCGCGCGATCGATCAGCGGCACCACCGCGCGGAACCCGATGGCCGGTGGTAGCCGTGGCCCGCCGATGGGGACACCGGGTGCAGAGCAGGCGACCCCTGGCGGTTCGGGGCCAGTCGGTGAACGCGGTGGACGGGCTGATCGCGGCCCCGCAGGACAGGGGCCAGCAAACACCAGTGAGCAAGCGCAGACACCGGGAGAAGCCGGTCGTGATCGCAACGCGACCCCGGCTGAACCCAGCGAGCGACGCGGCGGCGGAAACAGCGAGAACACCGGGGGCGAACCCAACGACGACAACGACGACGCTGGTAGAGAAGGTAGTAGCGACACCGCCCGCAACAGTGGAAACAGTGACACCGCCGCCGGCAACCAAAACAGGCCGTAGCTCGTTGAAAAAGCCGAAATCGAAACCGACAGCCCGAGTTACTCGGTCAACCGACTCACATCCGACAGCACCGCGGTCGCCGTTTCGGGGCCGCCGGCACCGCGGCCGCTGATGTTCAGCCGGCCGGCATGGGTCGTCTCCAGTTGGACGATGTTGAGCGTCCCTGTCACCGACAGCGGGCCGTCGTCGGGAACGAGTCGCGGGCCGACACTGACACCCTCCGGCGTCGCCTCACCGATCAGCCGGATCGTCCGGCCATCCTCGGCGGCAAGTTCGAGCGCGGTGCCGGGGATATCGGTGATCCCCTCAACCGTCGCATCGTCGAGGGTATACTCCTCGTCGCCGTCGGCCAGCACATTCGAGAGGATGACGAACTTCAGGGCGGCGTCGATCCCCTCCACATCGAACGTTGGGTCAGCCTCGGCGACGCCGAGATCCTGGGCCTCCGCCAGCACGTGGTCGTAATCCAGCCCCTCGGCGGCCATCCGCGAGAGGATGAAGTTCGCGGTGCCGTTGAGCACCCCGCGGGCGGCGGTGATGTGGTTCGGGCCGAAGTCGTCGATCGTCGAGCAGATCGGGATCGCACCGCCGACGGTCGCCTCGAATCGGATCTGACCCTCGCTTTTGGCCTCCAACTCGCGGAGATCGCCGTACCGCTCGGCGACCGGCCCCTTGTTGGCGAGGACGGCGTGTTTGTCGCGGTTGAGCGCGTGGGCGACGTGTGAGAAGCCGGGTTCGGCATCGCCGAGCGTTGTTGGGGTTGCCTCGACCAGCACGTCGTAGTCGGCATCGAGCGCGTCGTCTGGATCGCTGTCGCCAACAACACCCTCGTCGGCTTTGCGGTCGAGGACGGCCTCGGTGTCGATGCCGTCAGCATCGATTGCGGCCGACGAAGAGTCGGCGACGGCGGTGACGGTGTGGCCGTACTCGGCGGCCAACTCGACGACCGAGCGGCCGACCGCGCCGACACCGAGGACGGCGAGTCGTGCTCCCGTCATTGGGTGCCCTCCGTGAGCGGTTCGATGACATGGAGATCCTTGCCGTCGGCGATCGCTCGAAGCGTCGACAGCACCTCATCGGTCGTCCCCGCTTTGGTTTTCAGGCGCATTCGAGCACTCGAACTGTCGTCGTTGCCGCGGGGTGCCGACAGCGAGAGGTCGGTCAACGATGCGTTGGCAGAGGCTTCGACCTGCTGGAGGGTATCCGAGAGATCGGTATCAATGAGGTGGCCGACCAGGAGGACGACCAGTTCCTCGTCGTACCGCTCGGAGCCGGCCTGAATCACGTTGACGCCGGCCTCACGCAGGGAGTCGACGATCCGATCGAAGCGATCCGGGGCGCAGGAAACATCAACCTCGACAGGGATGTGGCCCCGCGGGGTGACGTTGCCGCGCTCGTGGTAGATCGACATGAGATTGCCGCCGGCCTCCGAGATCGGTTCGAGGGCTCGCAGCAGCTCGCCGGGTTCGTCGACGAGTTCAAGCCGGATGGTGTGGGTTTGCACCTCGCTTGCTGTGTCGCTCATCGGCGACCACCTCGGTGTGTGGGTGGACACGGTGTCGGTGTCGATCCCGACAGAGAGCCGCGGCTCCGTCGTGCGATACTAACCGGTCGGGAACGTGCCGTGTCCGTCGGCATACAGGTGTGACGTTTTGACGGACGGTATAAGACTGCATCGAAGGCGGCTCTCTGACGGCAGACCAGCAAAAACAGCGCGTCGACAGCGACGTTAGATGTAGTCGATGCTCGGCGGGAGCTCCTGCTTCATCCCTTTGCGCTCGCGGATCTCGCTGATCTTCTCGGGCTGGAGGCTGTCGACCAGCACGCGGAAGCCGGCGTTTTCGGTGTTCCAGGAGGCACGACCCTCGGTGGCCGAGCGAATATCGGACGAAAAGCCGATCATCTCCTCGACGGGGGCGATCCCCTCGATCACCATGAGGTCACCCTCCTGGTACATGTCGTCGACGCGGCCGCGGCGACCCTGAATCTCGCCGGAGGCATCGCCCATGTACTCCGAGGGCACGTCGATGCGAACATCCTGGATCGGCTCCAGCATCTTGATCTTCGCGTCGATCAGCGAGCGGTGCACCGCATCGCGGACAGCCGGGATGACCTGTGCCGGGCCACGGTGGATGGTGTCCTCGTGGAGCTTGGCGTCGTGAAGGCGCAGCAGCGCGCCCTGCACCGGCTCGGCGGCGAGTGGACCGTCTTCGAGGGCGTCTTCGAGGCCTTCGATGACGAGCTCCATCGTCTCGTTGAGGTGCTGAATCCCTTTTGTCTCGTCGATGAGAACGTTCGTGTTGAAGATGTGCTCGACGTTCTGGGAAGTGTCTTTGTCCATGCCGGCCTCCTGCAGGGCCTCACGGCGTTCGAGCTCCGGCATATCCATCGACGCTTTGCCGAGATGGATCGCGTCGACGATGTCCTGATCCATCGGCTCGGCGGTGATGTAGAACTTGTTGTGGCGGTTCGGCGAGACACCCTCGACCTCGCGGGATTCCTCCTGCGGTTGCTCCCGGAAGACGACAATTGGTTCGCCGGTGTGAACGTCGATGCCCTGATTGTCGCGGATGCGGTGGGTGATAACTTCGAGGTGCAGCTCGCCCTGGCCGGAGATCAGGTGTTCGCCGGTGTCCTCGTTGATCTCGATCTGGATCGTCGGATCCTCTTTGGCGACCTGCTGGAGCACCTCGATGAGCTTCGGCAGGTCGTCCATCGTCTTCGCCTCAACGGATTTCGTGATGACGGGCTCGGAGATGTGCTCGATCGACTCGAACGGTGTCATCTCAACGCTGGAGACGGTCGAGCCCGCAATCGCATCCTTCAGGCCGGTGACGGCGGCGATGTTGCCGGCGGGGACGGCCTCAACCTCCTCGCGTTCGCCACCCATGAAGATCCCGACCGACTGGACGCGGTTGGTGCCCGCAGTCCCGGAGACATAGAGGTTCTGGCCCTTTTCGATGGTGCCGGAGAACAGTCGCCCGGTGGCGATTTCGCCGGCGTGGGGATCCATCGAGATATCCGTCGACATGAAGACGACCTCGCCGTCCTCGTCGACCATCCGCATGCTTTCGGCGAGATCGGAGTCGGCGTCACCGCGCCAGACCGTCGGGATACGACGGGGCTGGGCGTCGACAGGGTTCGGGAAGTGCTCTGCAACCATGTCGAGAACGACGTTCGACAGCGGGGTTCGCTCCTGCAGTTCCATCCGACCTTCCTCGCCGCTGCGTTCGAGCTCCATGATATCGCCGAAGTCGATGCCGGTGCGCTGCATCGACGGCATCGAGACGCCCCACTTGTAGAGCGCGGAGCCGAAGCCGACGGTGCCGTCCTCGACGGAGACCGTCCAGTCGTAGTCCTCTTCTTCGGTCATCCCGCGGATGAGCTCGTTGACATCGGAGATCACCGACAGCAGCCGCTTCTGCATCTCCTCGGGGCCTTCCTGGAGCTCGTTGATGAGCCGGTCGACCTTGTTGATGAAGAGTGCGGGTTTGACGCCCTCGCGAAGTGCCTGCCGGAGGACGGTCTCGGTCTGCGGCATCGCGCCCTCGACGGCGTCGACAACGACGAGCGCGCCGTCGACGGCACGCATCGCCCGGGTCACGTCGCCACCGAAGTCGACGTGGCCTGGCGTGTCGATGAGGTTGATGAGGTGGTTGGTGTCCTCGTACTCGTGGGTCATCGAGACGTTTGCCGCGTCGATGGTGATCCCGCGTTCCTGTTCGTCCTCCTCGGTGTCCATCGCCAGCTGCTGGCCGGCGGTCTCGTCGGAGATCATGCCCGCGCCTGCGAGCAGGTTGTCTGTCAGCGTCGTCTTACCGTGGTCGACGTGGGCGGCGATGGCGATGTTCCGGATGTTCTCCGGGTTGTCCATCAGCCGCTCACACTCGTTGACGATCTTTTTTCGTCGGCCCATTATACAGACGGATACCGGCAGGAGGGTGAAAAGCATAGTGTTTCGCCGCGCGTTTATCCGCCCGTAAACGACGGTTAGGAGCCGAAAACCGACGACTGCGTGTGTGGTGGGTTGCCACAGGGTGCGACGGCATGATGAGAGTTGAGAGCGGCAACGACCATGTGCCGCGAAACGACCGACCGAACTACAATCCCGGCGGTCGGCAGAAATGACAATGGGTAAGAAGGAACCGCGCGAATACGACCGGGAGTACACCACCCCGCTGAAACATCGGGCCCGGCGACGCATCGGCTACACACACCACCGAGGGACAGTGACCCGATTTGTCGTCCAGTTGGAATACCGAGTCGACGGTGAGTGGATGGAAGTGGTTCGCTTCGACCACGATCCGAAGAGCGACCACGCCCACGATGTGACCGAAGAGGGCGTCCACATGGACGTATATCGTGATGGTGAGAAACTCCGGTCAGAAGAGGTCTTCCCGCCGATGAGGGCGGGTGAGGCTCTCACATTCGCCGAAGAACACTTGAATCAGCACGCCGAACGATACATCAACAGGTTCGAAACATGGCACGAGATCAAGAGCCGATGACCGACGAGGAGATCGCCGAGTTCGAGGCAGCGATGGACGAACAGGCCGAACAGCTCCGCGAGGCCCTCGCCGAGGATCTCGGTGGCGACCCAGAAGACTATCGGCGAAAGCCGGTTGCTGACGGTGGTGAAAGCTAGTGGAACGCGTGACAGACGCAGAGATCGAAGCTCTCTGCGAAGCAATGGACGACCAGCGTGCGGAAATCCGCGAGGCACTGGCGGAAGACCTCGGTGGCAAGCCCGAAGACGATGACGCCGAAGCACACCGCAACGACCGCGCCGGTGAGCCTGTCGCCGACGGCGGCGACCACTAAGTTGCGCACTGGATACTGACTGTTTTCTTGTTTAGTCAACGACGGTGTTGGAATAAGAGCAGCCAAACAGCGGGTCAGCCGACTGATCAACTGCACCCTGGCGGAATGAAAGGGCGAGACGCGCGTGGCGGCGAAGCCGCCACGTTTGCGGCGGCCGGCGTGGCCGGCCGCTCGGCGAACCCGGACGTTCACGAGAGCAAGCTCTCGTGAGCCAACCAGAAATCTCCGATTTCTGGTGACGACGTAAGCACCCCAGTGAGCGAAGCGAACGAGGAGCGCAGCGAGCGCGCGGTCGACCGCAGGGAGACCGCGATCCGATCGAACGGCGACCAACGGGAGCCGTGAGAGTCCCGGGAGTCGAGCGCGTCGAGGGCTTTCTACACCTAACTCATTGATCCAGCTTCTCAACTGACAACCATGTATAGCCGCGAAACACCCATATAGCTCCCACGCCTTGGTACATTTACACATGGATGTTCGTGTCCAGGGAACGGTCGCCCCGGATCCGTTTTTGAGCGCGGCCGATCTCCTCGAAACCGAATACAGTCTCTCACGACCCGTCGAGGTGCACGTCCGCGAAAACCCAGACGAGCGCACGTGGGCGGCCCACTACGACGACCACCACGTCCTCAACATCTCCCGGCAAGCGGCCACCAGCGTGCTGGCACGCGAACTGGCCTTGCATGAGTTCGCCCACATGGCCCGCTATGAGCAACGACACGCCTCCCACACCCAATCGACCGACGAAGCCCTGTTTCTCGCCCTCGCCGGCGAGTCAGTCGAACGCCGAAAGCTCGCCCACTGCTACCAGATCGCCAACCACATGAAGGACATCTACGCCGACGATATCACCCTCTCGCTTGCGCCCGCGAGCAAGCTTGTGGACTTTTTCGCCTCGAAGCTCGCAACTGCGATTTCTGACCACAACAGCGACGACAAGGGGTTTTCTCCAGTCGAAACAAAGGGGGCAGATCCGGAGATGACCGTCGTCAACGCTGCCTTCGCCTTGGCGTTGGTCGAACGCCACGGTCTCGTCGACGCCGAGCATCGGCTCTACGAGCTGGCCGACACAGCGGCCGCGGCCGCGCCGGGGGTTGATCTCGGGAGCTTCAAACAGCGGTTCAAAACGTTGGGCGATGATCCGACCGAAAGCGAGTATCGGAAATCGTTGGTGGAGATGACGCGGGCGTACGCGACCGCGGAGTGAAAGCCCAGGTTATGTCGTCTCGTAGCTTACGGTGTCGCTGACAGAACTACCGTTTTCACCGTTGAGCGTGATCGTTGCCGTATAACTCCCCTGCGATGGGTTTTCTGCACCGGTGTTGTCATCACTGTCGCCGATGGTCACGACGATATCAGGGTTGTTCGGGTCGTTCGTGATATCAGTCGTAAAGATGCCACTCAGATCAAACGTCGCGGTATCACCACTGTAGTCGCCGCTGTTGACATCGATCGTTGATCGATCAGGGCCGCTATCTAATTGACGGGTCATCTTGACGGTGATATCCGTCTCATTGAGATTATTCAACGTCGACCCCTGGCTGTTGTCACTGTAGTCGACATCGATTGTGTCGACATCCTCGCCGTCGTTGAACTCGCTCTCGGTGACAGTGTCGGCACTCCACGTGTGAATCGCATCTGTGGCCCCGGCTGTGTCCGGATCGAGCGAGAGGGTAAACGTGTTGCCCTTCGTGATCGTCTCCGAACTGCTATCATCGTTGCTCTCAACGGTGAGTGATAAAGAGGCCCCATCGCTGCTTGTGGGGGTGTAACTCAGCGAACCGGTTGCAGGTGGGTCAGCCGGATCAAGTGTTACTGAGGTTGAATCCTCCTGTGTGCCCTCAACGAGAAGGACGATATCCTGCGTATCAGCCTCATCGCCGGTATTGTCAATCTCGTAGTCAACCTGTATGGGATCGTTCACAGCGTACGTTGCTGGAACATCAGTGATCGTTGTGGCAAAGAACGACTGTCCAGACACCAGTGTCAGGTCTGCGGTTACCTCGACGGTTTCACCGTTTGCGTTTGTCAGCGTCAGCGTCGGGGTATAGCTACCCGCTGACGCGGGGTTCTCAATGCCAGCCCCCGGATCGTCAGCGTTGATTTTAACTGAGAGATTTGGATTGTTCGGGTCAGCAACGATATTTGTGGTCTGGGCTCCTGAGAGATCGAATACGGCCGAGGAACCACTGTACGCGTCATCGTTGACATTGATAATAGATCTGTCAACACCACTGCTGAGCTCCCGTGTGAGTTCGACGATGACATCACCCGGATCGCTGGCGGTGTCTTCGCTGTCGACGTTCTCGAAGGTGGCTTCGGCCCCACCGAAATCGTAGTCTACCTCGATCGTATCGATGTCGACATCGCTTGTAACGTCACTTGTTGTCCACGTATGTGCTGACAGTGTATCTGGAGTGCTCGGGTTGGCGACCAAGTTCGCCGTTCGATTAAACTCGTTGAGGATCCTAAAATCAGCCGCTGAGCTAACGCTGTCGGCAAGGCTCGCGTTCGTCGCGGTCGCTCCAAGGCTTAGGCTTGCCAACAGGCCGCCACCGAGGAGGAACGTTCGGCGTTTCATGAGAGGGTCGTGGTCATCTACAACAGCCCGAAGCAGGTGTCTGCAGAGTAACCACGTGAGTATCTAGTATTTTCGCTGTGTCTACAAAGATTTTTGTATCACTGCTCGGCCAACAAGTTGACCGATAAAATGTGGAATCGTTGCTGTACCTGCTCAAAATAGCCGGATGACCGACGTTAGCGGGCTGCCGCGGCGACGCGTTCCCGCTCTTCTTTCTGGGTGATCGAGTAGCTTTCCACGTCGTAGTCGGCCGCACCGATCAGCTGGTGGGCCAACGCCTCGGAGGCGTCGGTCGACGATTTGTAGCTGCCGTTGTGGGTGCCCTGGGCGATGAACTTCAGTGCTTCATCGACCCGTCGCTGCGGGGCCACGTCGACGGCTTTCGGCACCGAGATCCCGCCGTATTTCAGGCGCACCGTCTCCTCTCGCGGCGCGGCGTTTTCGACCGCGGTAACGAGCACCTGCACCGGGTTGTCGTCGGTCTGCTCGTGTACCGTCTCGAAGGCGTCCTTGACGATGTTGGCCGCCTGCTGTTTCTTGCCGGTGTTGTCCTCGGTCTGCATCAGCCGGTTGATCAGCCGCTCGGCGATCGAGATCTCGCTTTTCTCGAACTGTTTGGCGGCGTGTCGGCCCATCGTGTGAGCGATCGGCGTCACGTTGATGTAGCGTTTGGTCGAGGGATCGTTGTACTCGATCTCCGCGACCGACCAGACACCGAACAGCTTCGCGCCATCGTCGACGGCTTCCTCGTCGGCCTCCTCGGCCGCAGCCTCGTCGACGGGCTCCTCGTCGTCGGGTGTGGCTTCGCTCTCAGACATTATCGCACCGGTTTCTCGGCGTTACCGCGAACGAGTTCGATCATCGAGACGCCGTTGACCTTCTCGACTTTGTAGTTGACACCCGAAAGGTCGCCCATCGCGCGACCCTTCGCGCCACCGATCCCCGCGATCGTGACCTCATCGTGTTCGTCGATAAACGAGATCGCGCCGTCACCGGGACAGAACGCGGTGACCTGTTTGCCGTTTTTGATCAGCTGCACCCGGACGCATTTCCGGATCGCGGAGTTCGGCTGCTTTGCCTCGATGCCGACCTTCTCCAGGACGATGCCGCGGCCCTGCGGCGCGCCCTCAAGCGGGTCGGACTTTTTCTTGAGCCCGCGCTCGCGTCGCGCGTACTCCGAGTCAGACCAGCGTCGCTGCTGCCGGTCTTTCTTGAGCTTGCGGGCTGCGTACTTGCCGTTTGCCATGTGACCGCTCTTCCGGACGCGGCTACTTAAGCATCCCTTTTTCGAGGCGACGAAACGGGCTGAGATCGCTCCCCAGGGGTCGCTAACCGAATTTGCGCCCGTTTCGTCGCTCGTCGCTGACGACCACAAAGAGCCGTGGAGGCGGTAAGCGTCGTTTACAGCGCGCCAACGCCAGCGATCAGGTGAGTTGGATGTCGTCGATCTCGTAATGTCGCTCGGCCAGCTTGCGAGCCGTCTCGATCCGGCGGCCGTCACTGCCGATGGCGATCCCACGGTCGGCGTCGACGACCTCGACGTAGGCGACCCGATCGCCCTGTTCGGAGATCGTCACCCCGCGGACTGCCGCCGGCGACAGCGTGCTCTCGACGAACGCCGCGGGCGTGTCGGCGTCGGCGATCAGCTCGATCTCCCGACCCAGCTTCTCCTCGACGCGCTCGACGGTGTGGCCGTCGGGGCCGATCGCATCCGCCATCTCGTCGGCCGGGATCACGAAGACAACGCGGTCATCCTCGACGAGACAGTCCCGTGGGTTGATGTCGGTCGCCTCGGCGAACAGCCGCATGAACCGCTTTGCGTCTGCCGACAGGGTGACCCGCATCGTCAGTCGTCAGCCGGCGATGTCTCCATCGACCCCATCCGGAGCTGCACGTCGCCGGTGCCGATCGAGACCGGTTTGCCCGCGATGACGTTCTCGATGATCCCGTTGAGATCGTCGCTCTCGCCGTGGATCGCGGCATCCAGCAGGTGGTTGACCGTGACCTCGAACGCAGCCCGGGCCAACACGGAGTCCTTCGAGCCGGAGATGCCGTGGCGGCCGATCGACTCGATGGTGCCCTCGTTGGTCATGATATCGGCGACGAGCATCAGGTGTCGAACGTTCACGTCGTCGAGCCCCTGCTCGCGGAGCGTGTCGATCGTCTCGTTGATGATCGCCTCACGGGCGGCCTCGATGCCGAGCTCCTCGTTGATCTCGTGGATGTTGTTACAGGTCGAGCGGCTGGCATCGACACCCTCGATCCGGAGCACGTCGCCGAAGGCCGATCCCTCGGTGTAGAGGACGAACTCCTCGCCGTCGTCGAGCTCTTCCTTGCGGATGACGACGCGGCTGATGTCCTCGATCCCCTTGAAGACGATCTCCCGGAGCTCCTCGACCAACTGGAGCAGCTCACGGTAGCTCGGTTCGCTGGGGCCGAACTCGATGGCCATCCCCTGATGCCGGGTGTCGACGCCGAGGGCATCCTCGATCGTCTCGGCGATCTCCTCGGCGATCGGCTCGGCGGCGTCGACGGTCGGCCACCGCTCCAACAGCGTCTCCTCGTTGAGATCGATCCGGACGACCATGTCGGCGACGTTCGTCGACACGTCGCCGAGCGCGAGGATCTTCGTCGCCTCAAGCGCCCACACGACCTCGCGGGCTTTCTCGCGGTTTTCGGCGTACTCGTCGTCGAGATACACCGTCATCATCGGCGTGTCGGGCTCCTTGCGGGCGTCGACCAGCTCGATCAGCCGCGGCAGCCCCTGTGTCACGTCGATCTCGGCGACACCGGCGTAGTGGAACGTGTTCATTGTGTTGTGGGTGACGACGCCGCTGGCCGTAGTAAACGTCTCCAGCCCCTCGACGGATACGTCGTAGACGTACTCGTCGTCCGGCGTGACCGTCTCGATAGAGTCGATCCGGTTCCAAACCACATCACCCTCGACGGCCTGCTGGAGGGTATCGAGTTCGACCGGCCGCTCGTCGGTTGCCGATTCGATCTCATCGACGAGTCGCCGAAGCCGATTGCGACCGATCCGCTGGCGGTTTTCCGCGCTGTTGATCTGTCGGCTGGGGATCCCAGCCGCCGACGCCGCAGCTCGCAGCGTCTCGCCGAAGTTCGGGATCTGGTCGGTCGCGTCGGGAGTGTCGGCGTCGATGTCGTCGGCGAGAGCATCGAGTTCGCGGCCGCGGTCGCCGACCATGCCGACGCGATCGTGGAACGCCGACACGTAGCTCGCCGGAATCCGGAGCGTCCGCGAGTCGTCGGTCGATCCGAGCGTTGCGTAGACGCCAACCCGTGCCAACAGTAGCGAGACGCCCTCGATCAGGCTGTCGTCGGTTGAACTCGCTCGTACCGCGCGATCGGCGACGTTGCCGTCGCCGCTGAAGTAGCCGGCGAGTAAGCCGGTGACAAACGCCTTGGTTGCCCCGTAGGCAAAGTCGGGCACGGTCTTCGCGCCGTCATCGTAACAGGCCGCCCGGATGAAGTCGGCAAGGACGGTGCCGTTGACGCGGATGTCGTACCCCTCGGCGAACCCGCTGTCGTTGGCGTACTCGTTGACCGAGAGATCGAACCGGTCGGCGAACGCCCGGATACGATCTTGGAACGTCGAATCGACGTTCGAGATCGAGACGTAATGCTCGGTGAGAGTACCCTCCGCGAGAAACGCACCGAGGAAGAATCCGGTCTCCGAATCGAGCGGGAAGCGTTCAGGCAGCGAGACGGTGCCGCCTTTCGGGTAGACAGCATGCTCGTCGAGTTCGCCAGCCGCAAGCGCGTCGCGCTTGTTGCGGAGCTGGTCGGCTCCGCCTGGCTGGGTCGCCGCGCCGCCGTCGGTCAGCGTCGAGGTGTACCAGTAGTCCTCTGCCGGGAGGTACGCTCGGAGGTCAACCTCGCTTGTCGCGTCGTCGATGCTGAACGAGCGAGAGACCGGGAGCCAATCGCCCTCCGAAAGCTCGTCGCCAGCGACCGGCACAACATCGTTGTCACGCCGGGTCACGAAGGAGTGAGCCTTCGTCGCCCGAATCTGTCGCCCAGACTCCAGCGTGAACTCAAGGAGTTCGTCGGGCGCGTCGTGACGACTGATCTCCTCGACCGGTTTCCAACGCACCTGCTCGTCGTCTCTCAGTGAGAGGACTTCGAACTCACCGGGTGCGCGGGCGACCTCGTGGTCGTCGATCGCTCTGACCTCGCGGTCGTCGGCCGCCAGTAGCTCATCGACAAGCGGGCCGATCTCGGTAACGGCCGTCTCTCCATCCCGGCGGACGACGATCCGCTCGTCGCTCGGCACGCTCATCTGGGTGCCGGGTTCCCCGATCGATTGGGCCGAGACGGTGCCGGCGGGCTCCAGCGGCTCGATCCGGGCGTCGAGATACTCCGCCTCGACGGCGCGGGCGATCTCGTCGGCCTGTTCGGTCGAAACACCTTCTCGGCCCTCGATGGTGTCGTACACCCGCCGCCGGAGGCGACGCGGAAGCTCGGTGTCCTCGACGACGGCTTTGATATCGTCGGTGACGTGGTCGTACTCAGTCATCGGACTCCACCTCCGAGGTCAGCGCGGAGTCAGTGTGCTCCGAGAGGTTCGTCGGCGGCTCCGATGGGTTGAGGAACGCCTCTTTCTCGCTTTCGCTGTCGAACTCGGCGTCAACGACGCGGTCGGTGATCCCCTCAACGTCGACCTCGAAGTCCTCGCTGGAGGAGACCTTCACCGGCGAGGTGCCGTCCTCGCCGAACTCGAACTGGACGACGCGATCGGAGGTGTCCCGAACCGTGCCGTCGTACTGCACCTCAAGCTCCGACAGAGCGTTGATCAAGCGTCGCTGCAGGTAGCCGGATTTCGAGGTACGGACGGCCGTATCGACCAGCCCTTCGCGGCCACCCATGGCGTGGAAGAAGAACTCCCGCGGGGTCAGCCCGCCGCGGTAGGAGTTTTCGACGAAGCCGTGGGCCTCCGCCGAGAGGTCGTTTGGCTCGTAGTGGGCCAGCGTCCGATCCTCGTAGCCGCGGTTGATCCGCTCGCCGCGAACAGCCTGTTGGCCGACACAGCCGGCCATCTGCGTGAGGTTCAACATTGAGCCACGCGCCCCCGAGCGGGCCATCACGACCGCCGGGTTGTCGTCGTCGAAGTGTTCCTCGGCGATCTCACCCGCGGAATCCCGGGCTTTGCCGAGGGTTTGCATGATCTTCATCTCCAGAGTCTCATCGACTGTCCGGCCGGGCAGCGATTCGAGATCGCCGGCCCGGTAGGTGTCGATCAGCTCCTCGATCCGGTCGTAGGCGTTGTCGATGGCCTCGTCGACCTGCTCGTCGGCGACCGGCGGGATCGACTCGTCGTCGATCCCGATCGAGAAGCCGAAATGCATGATCGACCGCATCGCCAGCGCGGCGACCTCGTTGATGAAGACCCGCGCCCGTGTCTCGGAGTGTTTTTTCACAATGGTGTCGACAATCTCGCCGCCGAACGCGCCGACTGCATCCTCGTCGATCGTGCCTTCGAGGAGCTGGCCGTCCTCGATGACAACCTGATCGCCGGCCGAGGAGTCGAATTCGAGGTTCAGCTCATCGGGCAACAGCAGCGAGAAGACGGTGCGACCGCTCCAGTAGGGGCCGTTTTCGTCCTCGCCGTCAGGCTCCGGCAGCTCATCGACCTGTGTCGCCCGCAGGAGGTCGAGTGCCTGGGTCTCCGTGAAGTTGGGGTTGTCGTGGGTGAGCAGATAGGTACCCGAGATGTGATCCTGGATCGCGCCGATGATGTTCTCGCCAAATCGGGGCGAGAGAATCTGTTCCTGTACGCGCATGAGCACGCGCGCCTCAGCCCGTGACTCCTCGGTCTGGAGGGCGTGCATGTTCATCTCGTCGCCGTCGAAGTCGGCGTTGTACGGCGGACAGACCGTCGTGTTCAGCCGGAACGTCTTGTACGGCATCACGACGACCTCGTGGGCCATAATCGACATCCGGTGGAGCGACGGCTGGCGGTTGAAGATCACGATGTCGCCGTCGATCAGATGGCGGTTGACCTCCCAGCCGGCATCGATCTTCGTTGCCAACTCTTCGCAGTTCTTCTCGGTCACCTTCAGCCGGCGACCGTCGGGCCGTTTGACGTAGTTCGCGCCGGGGTGGGTTTCCGGCCCGTTGGCGACGTACTGTTTGGCCTCCTCGATGGTGCGGTCGGTGACGTTGATCGTGATCGTCATCTCGCTGGCGACGCGGTCGGGCACGCCGACCTCGTTGAGCGAAAGCGTCGGATCCGGCGAGATGACGGTTCGCGCCGAGAAGTTGACGCGTTTGCCCGAAAGGCTGCCACGGAAGCGGCCCTCCTTGCCCTTGAGTCGCTGGCTGAGGGTTTTGAGGGGTCGCCCCGAGCGATGTCGGGCCGGCGGCGTCCCCGAGATCTCGTTGTCAACGAAGGTGGTAACGTGGTACTGCAGCAGCTCCCAAAGATCCTCGATGATCAGCTGGGGCGCGCCGGCCTCGCGGTTCTCCATAAACCGCTGGTTGATCCGGATAATGTCGACCAGCTTGTGGGTGAGGTCGTCCTCGCTGCGCTGGCCGTTGTCCAGCGTGATCGATGGCCGGGCGGTCACCGGCGGCACGGGGAGAACGGTCATGATCATCCACTCCGGCCGGGAGTCCTCGGCGTCGATGCCGAGCACCGCGATATCCTCATCGGGGATCTGCTCGAACCAGTCCCGGATATCGCTCGGCATCAGCTTGTTCATGTCCTCCTCGGTGAGGTCGACATCGAGTGCCTTCTCAAGGGCGCGGCGGCCCTCATCGCGTGGGCGGAACTCGCCGCCGAGAATCTGGTTGATCCGGTCGAGCGGGATGCCCGTCTCGTCGGAGAGTGCCTGCGGGCTCATCCCCTCGTCGTCTTCGTCCTCCTCGTCGGGCTGCATCGCCTCGGCGATGATCTCGGAGTACTCGCCCGACAGGACGTTTTGTACCTCGTAGTAGGTCGTCGGCTTCTCGTGTTTGATGTCGGCCTGGGGTTCGCCACAGTGCGGGCAGCTGCCAGCCTTGCGGGCCTGCCGGACAGCCGCCTTCAGCACCGTGTCGGGATCCTTGCCGAGATCCTCGGCGCGGTCGAGCTCATCGCGGAACTCCTCCATCTCCATCTCGGTGAGCGTCAGCCGGCCGCACTCCCGACAGGTTGCTCGCAGGAGCCGCCGAATGAGCGTGGTAAAGCCGACGTGGATGACCGGTGCGGCGAGCTCGATGTGGCCGAAGTGGCCGGGACACGAGCCGGAGTGTTGACCACAGGTTCGGCATTCGAGACCGGGGTCGATCACGCCGAGCCGTGGATCCATCAGCCCCATGTCGATGGGGTAGCCGTCGTCGTCGTAGGTGTCGGCCGTGATCACTTTCGTCGCCGAGATGTCACGGTACGTCTCGGGATCCATCAGTCCGAAATCGATCCCGCCGAGCTGTTTTGGTGTTTGCGTTGACATTGTATCTTAGACCGCGTCTTCGAGTTCGAGGGTTGGTCGGATGCCGAGCGCCATCATCTCATCCAACAGCAGCTTGAACGCGTAGCTCACGTCCAGCTCGTGGATGTTATCCTCGCTACCGGTTGCCGGATCGTACACCCGGCGTTGCTCTCTGTCCTCAACAGCGATCATCCCGGTGTCCTCAGAAACGTACACCGTCTCCTTGTCGGAGGACTCAAGCAGGCGTTCGTTGAGCACCATCGACGCACCGTGGCCGATGATCGTGTCGCGTTCCATCTCGCCGACGCGGAGCCCACCCTCGCGGGCACGGCCCTCGGTCGGCTGTCGGGTCAACACCTGCACCGGCCCGCGGGAGCGGGCGTGCAGCTTGTTCGAGACCATGTGGTAGAGCTTGTGGTAGAAGATCGTCCCGACGAAGATCTCGGCGTCGATCTTCTCGCCGGAAACACCCGAGTACATGACCTCCTTGCCGGAGGATTTGAACCCGTGTTCCTCCAGCGCGCCGCGAAGCTCATCCTCGTCCTCGCCTTGGAACGGCGTGCCGTCGACACGGCGGCCTTCCAGCGCGCCGACCTTCCCGCCAAGCATCTCCAGGACGTGGCCGACAGTCATCCGCGAGGGCAGCGCGTGCGGATTGAGCACGAGGTCGGGGACGAGCCCCTCCTCGGTGAACGGCATATCCTCCTGGGGTGCGAGGTGGCCGACAACGCCCTTCTGGCCGTGTCGGGAGGCGAACTTGTCGCCGAGTTCGGGGATGCGCTCGTCGCGTACCTTCACCTTCGAGAGCATCGAGCCATCCTCGTTTTCCATGACGGTGACGGTGTCGACGACGCCGTCCTCGCCGGAGCGCATCGTCACGGAGGTTTCGCGTCGTTTCTGCGGGGAGAGCCCGCCCATGTCGTCGGGCTCCTCAAGGAACCGCGGCGGGCTGGTCTTCCCCAACAGCACCGAGTTCTCGTCGACGACGGTCTCGGGGTTGACGAGGCCGTCGTCGTCGAGGTGGGTGTAGGCGTCCTCGCCGCGGGCACCGCGAACGTCCTGATCGGGGATCTCGAAGCGATCCTCCTGGCCGCCGGGGTAGCGGCGTTCCTCACCCTCGTAGGTGCGGAAGAAGTGCGACCGCATCAGCGCGCGGTCGACCGACCCCTTGTTCATGACGAGGGCGTCCTCGATGTTGAACCCCTCGTAGCTCATCACGGCGACGACGAGATTTTGGGCCGCGGGGCGGTCGTCGTAGCCGATCTGTTCGGTCGTCTGGGTTTTCACCATCGACAGCTGCGGGTAATGCAGCAGGTGTTGGCGGGTGTCGGGCCGGATTCGATAGTTGGCGGATGGCAGCCCAAGGGACTGTTTCATCATCCCCGCGCCCATCGTAATCCGGGGGCTGGCGTTGTGCTCAGGGTAGGGGATCATCCCCGCACCGATCCCGAAGATCAGCGAGGGATCGATCTCAAGGTGGGTGTGTCGCTCGGTGAGATCGTCCTCGTCGACGCCGACGAGGATGTCCTCTTCCTCTTCGGCATCGATAAACTCGATGTAGCCGCGGTCGACGAGATCCTCGAACTCGAGGTCGTCGTGTTTGAGCGCCTCGATCTCCTCGTCGCCGAGCAGCGGTTCGCCGTCCTCGACGACGATCAGCGGGCGGCGCGCGCGGCCGGCGTCGGCGTTGATGATGACCTCCTGGGTGCGCCCCCGGACGGAGACGTTGACCATATCGCTCACGTCGCCGCGGCGGCGGGCGTCTCGTATCTGTTCGGCAAGCTGTTCCGGGTTCGGGTGGGTGCCGACGAGGCTCCCATTGACGTAGACTTTCGCTTCTCGTGATTGAGCCATTGGTTAGTCGTCCGCGGGGGTTGTTCGTTCGACGCCGTCGATACCGGGGATCCCCTCGACTCCCATCGACGATAGTTCGCGTTTCAGTCCCTTCTCGTCCTCGATATCCTGGCTCAGCTCCATCGCTTGCGCGAAGTTTTTGACCAGGCCACAGTTCGGGCCCTCCGGCGTCTCGGAGGGACAGATGCGACCCCACTGGGTCGCGTGGAGATCCCGCGCCTCAAAGTGTGGCTGGCTTCGGCTGAGCGGCGAGCGAAGCCGGCGCAGGTGCGACAGCACGCCCATGTGGTCGGTGCGGTCGACCAGCTGGGAGACGCCGGAGCGGCCGCCGACCCAGTTGCCGGTGGCGATCGGGTGTTCGAGCCGTTCGGTGAGCACATCCGAGCGAACGACCGTGCTGACCGAGAGATCCCGGTTCCGCATGTTGGCGCGTTCGAGCTGGTATTTCACGTCGCGTGCCAGCTTGTTTAGCGCGGTGCGGAACAGATCGGTCATCAGATCGCCCGATACTTTGAGGCGTTTGTTGGCGTAATGATCCTTGTCGTCGGCTTCGCGGCGATCCAGCGCAAGCTCAAAGCAGGCCTCGGCCATCCGACAGAGGTAGTAGGCCTTGTTCGTGCGAACCTCCTCCTCGTCGACACCCTCCTCGTGGAGGTGCGGCAGGAGGTAGCGGTCGATGACGTAGTTGGCGCGTTTGAGCTGGTAGTTTTTGCCCTGCCCGCTGGCGACGCGCTGGCCGAGGGTTTCGATCGCGGCCTCGGTGGTTTGGACATCGGCTTCCTCCAGATTCTCCAGCATGAACTTCACGATCTCTGGGTCGTCGCTGACGCGGTGGACGATCTCCTCGTCGGATTCCAGTCCAAGTGCGCGAACGAGCGTGACGAAGTTGACGCTGCCGGAGACCGATGGGAAACTGACCTCAAGCAGCCCCTCACGGTTGCGCTCACAGAGGACGAGCGCGCGGTAGCCACGACGCTGGCTGAAGGTCTTGGCGACCTGAATGTCGTCGTCGTACTTGGTGTCGTGTTCGGCGAGGATCTTGTTCGGCGCGAGATCCTCGCTGGTCATCAGCACCCGCTCGGAGCCGTTGACGATGAAGTAGCCGCCGGGGTCGGCGGGATCCTCGCCGATCTCGATGAGTTCCTCGTCGGAGAACTCCGCGATGTTGCATTTGTCGGAGCCGACCATGATCGGCATCCGGCCGACCTTGGTCTCCGTGGAGTCAACGACGGTTTCGGGCTCCTCGTCGCCGCCGCGGACGATCGACATCTCCATGAACACCGGCGCGGCGTAGGTGATGTTGCGGAGACGGGCTTCCTGTGGGAAGAGCAGTTCTTCACTGCCGTCGGCCTCCCGCACTCGGGGCGTCAGAATGCGGATGTCACCAAGTTCGACGTAGACGGGCTCTTGGCCCTCCTTGTCGCCGATGTCGGTCTCGATGGTTTCCTTCTCGTCGGCGACCTGCTGCATGCCGCGTTCGAGGAAGGCGTTGAACGAGCGGAAGTGGTGTTCGGCGAGGCGATCCTCCGAGAAGTACTCTCTGGATACGTCGCGTCGATCTTGTCGGTTCATTCGACCACCAGCCGGTAGGAAATCGATGTGTCTGTTGTCCGGGAGTCACGGACGATCTTGATGACATCGCCCGTCTCAGCCTCCTCCGGCAGTGCCGGGTCGTCAGCTGTGATCTCCGGAAGATCGGTACGATCCAACCCATACTCCTCGAGAACCGAATCGAGTTCGGCTCCCTCGATGGGGATATGCTCGGGTACGAGTTCGTGTTGGCTTACGTCTACCATGGATGTGTTTGGGGTGAAGAAACAATGATCACGAGATACTACAGTCGGGTAGCAAACGAGGCCAGTTAAGGATTGCTAACTCGGCGTGAGCCCATCGGCTCATCGACCGCGGCTGGCCTGATACCGTCACCAACGGTCGACATCAATAAAGAGTTTGTGGCAGGCTCCCACCGTAGCCGACCCCTGAGCCGTGGGGTCAGCGATCAGTCCTCGCCGGCCGTCCCCAACAGCGCGTCAAGATCGACCCGCTCGGTTAGCAGATCAGCCATCGTCTCGACGGTCTCCGCATCGCGGGTGCGACCGCTGCGGACGACGGATTCGGCGCGCTCGACAGCAGTCAGGGTGTCGGTGTTGATCTGGAGGATCGGCGTGTTGGCCTCCTCGGCGCGGCCCAGTATCGCCGACGACGGCCGGTGGCCGCCGGTCAGGATCAGACACTTCACGCCGGAGGCTTCCAGGGCGGCGGTGTGGATATCCGACCGATCGCCGCCGGTGATCGCCGCCGCGTTGCGTGCCCGCCGGAAGTAGCGGAGCGCTTCGTCGCCGCCCATCGCGCCGACAAGGAAGCGTTCGACGTAGGCGTCGGTCGGCGTGTCGGTCAGCACGTCCGCGCCGAGCTCCGCCGCGAGATCTGCGATGGTGACGCCGGCCAACCGCTGTTCTTGGGGCACCGCGCCGAAGACCTCGACACCGCGACTTTCGAGAAACGGGATCACGTCGCTGTCGAGCTCCTCGAAGGCGCTCTCGGAGATGCGGTTAAAGACGACACCCGCCAGCCGGTCGCCAAGCTGATCGATCGCGCCCAGCAGGCTGTCGATGTCGCCGGGCTGTGTGTAGTCGGCAACCAACACCGCCTGTGCGTCCAGCAACTCGGCGACCTCGGGGTCGGTCAGCCCGACGATCCCGCCGGTCGACAGCGAGCCGCCGCCCTCGACGATCATCGTATCGCGGTCGGCCGCCAACCCGTCGAACTGGGTTTTGACCTGTTGGCGAAGCTCGTCGGGATCCTCCTGGCCGCGGATCGCCCCATCGATAAACGTCGGCGAGTAGACGACGGGTTCGAGCTCATGCATCTCGGCGTCGAGATCCAGCAGCTCCCGGGCCAACATGGGATCCTCGTCGAGCGTTTTGCCGACGTTGCTCTGCAGGCGGGTTCCTTTCGGCTTCATGTAGCCGACCGAGTGGCCACGGTCGTTGGCGATCGTCGCCAACGCCAGGGCGATAGCGGTCTTGCCGGTGCTTTCTTCCGTTGCGGTGATGAGTAGTGTGTTCATAGGTTCTCGGGGTCGACGGTGAGTCTGATGTCGACGGCATCGACGCCGTCGGGCGTTGCGACCAGCGGGTTGATGTCGAACTCCATGATCGCCGGGAAGTCCGCGACCAGCTGGGAGAGCCGCTGGATGGTTTCGACGATGCCATCGATGTCGGCGGCATCACGGCCTCGTGCGCCACGTAGGAGCGGTGCCGTCTTGATTTCTTCTGTCATCTCGCGGGCTTCGGTCTCCGAAACGGGGGCCACACGGAAGGTGGTGTCCTCCAATACCTCCACGAAGATGCCACCCAACCCAAACATCAACAGCGGGCCGAACTGCGGATCGCGGTTCATCCCGACGATCGTTTCGGTGCCCGCGTCCAGATCGGCCATCTCCTGTACCTGGACGCCGAGGAGATTCGCATCAGGTTGGTAGTTTCGCGCGCGTGTGATCAGTGTCTCGTAGGTGTCAGCAACCTCGTCGTCGGCAACGCCGACCGCGACGCCACCGATATCGGATTTGTGCAGGATGTCGGGGCTGACGATCTTCATGACCACGTCGCCATCGATTTCCTCGGCGACCGCGCGGGCGTCCTCGGGGGAGTCGACGATATCGCCGTCGGGTGTTGGGATGCCGTAGGCATCGAGCAGCCCCATCGCCTCGACGCCGAGACGGTTGTCGCCGCGCTCCTCGACGCGTTCGAGGATCTCGCGGGCGGCTTCCTGATCCACGTCGAAGTCGGCGGGGGTCTCGTACTCGCGCTGTTGAATCCCGCGATACTCCCACAGCGAGTCGAGCGCGCCGATCGCCCGGGAGGGATCGAAGTAGTTCGGGATCCCCGCCTCGTTGAGGATCCCCGCGGAGGCGTCGACGCTTTCGCCGCCCATAAAGCAGGCCGCGACGGGCTTGCCGTGTTTTTCCCGCATTTTTACCGTCTCCTCGGCCAACTGCTCGTAGTCGAGAACGGCCGTCGGACAGGACAACACCATCGCCGAGCCGACGTTGTCGTCGGCCAGTGCGATATCGAGGGCCTCGCTGAACCGCTCGACATCCGCGTCGCCGACGATGTCGACAGGGTTGTAGATGTTGCCCTCCGGCGGCAGTTGCTCGGAGAAGGTATCCAGCGTTGCCTGCTCGAAGGACGCCATCTCCAGGCCGGAGTCGCCGACGGCATCGGTCGACATCACGCCGGGGCCGCCGGCGTTGGTGATGACGGCGATATCGTTGTTCTCCGGCACCGGCTGGTTGGCCAGCATCTGGGCGGCGTCGAACAACCCCTGGACGGATTCCGCTCGGAGAACGCCGGCCTGATCGAGGCCGGCCTCGTAGGCCTGCTCGGAGCCAGCGATCGTGCCCGTATGCGAGGAGGCGGCCTGCGCGCCGGCGTCGGTACGGCCGGATTTCACGAGAACGATCGGGGTATCCTGGGTCACCTCGCGGGCGGTGTCGATGAACTCTCGACCCTGCGAGATCCCCTCCAGGTAGCCGATGATCACGTCGGTGTCGGGATCGTCACCCCAGTGGTCGATAAAGTCGGTTTCATCGAGCACCGCCTTGTTACCCAGCGAGGCAACGTCTTTGAACCCGACATCCTCATCGTTGGCCCAATCGAGAACGGCGGTGATGAACGCCCCGGACTGGCTCATAAACGACATGTTGCCGGCTTCGGGGCTGTCGGGGCCGAAGGAGGCGTTCATGCCGTTGGCCGTCGACATGATACCGAGACTGTTGGGGCCGACCAGATTGAGGTCGTACTCGGCGGCGATCTCCTTGAGTTCCCGCTCCCGGCTTGCGCCGTCGCCGCCGGTCTCACCGAAACCGGCGGTGATGACGACGACGTTTTCGACGCCGGCCTCGCCCGTCTGTTCGAGCGCGGGAATGACGATCTTCGGCGGGACAACGATCACGGCCATATCGGCCGCCGCCTCCCCGATCTCGTCGACACAGGAGAGGCCTAACACCTCCTCGTAGTTGGGGTTAACCGGCACTACCTCGCCGTCGAACGCCGACAGTAAGTTGTCGGTGACAGCGCGGCCGATCGACCCCTCACGTGCGGTCGCACCGACAACGGCGATCCGGTCTGGCGCGAATAGCTCGGTTAGGGTTCCCATCAGTCTCTACTTTGTCCCGGCGTGCTTAAAGCACAGTGGACTGCGCTTCGAACGGGAGACGCAAAATGCCGGAGTATCGACACGTTTTGTGTGCGCAATTGATCGGTTTCGCGGTGCGCGAGGGGATGTTTGGAGCAGAGAGTCAGTGTGGTGGGCAATCCATAACGCCGCCGGTGGACGACCCACGCAATTTCTATTAATATTTCTCTACAAAACATAAGAAATATTATTTTAAGAATTTACTTTAACCACATATGTGTAGCATTGAGGTCGACTACTCGATCTATCCGGTCGCCGACATCGGTGAGGCGGTCTCCTTTTCCGCATAGTCAAGATCGTCGACCGCCTCGGAGACCCGATCGGCAGCGCGTCTGATCCCCGGCAGGTTCGGCGTCGAAGCGCCGACCGTGCCGAATGCTGGTCGTCCGGCCGATCTCGGTAGGTGGCGTTCCCACTCGATGTGCTGCCAGGTGAGCCACGGCGGATCGACCGCCAAGACCCCTCCGTGGAGCGGTGTCGCGGTAGCATCGGCCCGGGGTTGGGCAACCCACAGTCGGCACCGAGACAGCCAAAATAATAACCTACACTGACTATTTGCGCCAAGTTAATAATTAAGACGGATAAAATAATAGGGCTTTTGACTGCGGGACTACTCGGAGCGGTATGAACCTGACACGGCGGAACGCGCTCACAAGCGGTGCTGGCACACTCGCACTCGGAAGCTTGGCCGGCTGTCTCTCCGATGGGGGTGGCGACCAAACGGGATTCGATTCGGGGTATGCGGCCTTTTTTGCCCTCGCCGACTGGTCGCAGGCGATCGCCGGCGAGGAGGCCGACATCGAAAACCCGGTCGAATACGGTCAGTTGGGCCACGGCTGGGAGCCGGATGGTGATCTGCCGCGGGAGGTCGCCTCAACCAGTGCCTTCGTCTACCTCGATACGCCGGAGTTCTCGTGGGCCCAAGACCTCGCGGAGACGCTCGACAGCGACTACGAGAACGTCGCGGCTATCGACGCCCTCAACGGCCTCAAATCGCAGATGTTGGAGCGCGGTCACGACCACGAGCACAACGAAACTGAGGGCGAACACAGTGAGGACGATGAGGTGCACAACGAAACTGAGGGCGAGCATCACGACGACGAGCAAGAACACAACGAAACTGAGGACGAGCATCACGACGACGAACACAACGACGAAGCGGAATCAGCCAGCCAGCTTGATCCTCACGTCTGGGTCGATCCAGTCCTCGCCCAGGAGATGGTCGACACCATCGCCGCGGGGTTCGCCGAGATCGACCCCGAGAACAGCGAGACATTCGAGGCCAACGCGGCCGACTACACGGAGCGACTCGCCGCCCTCGATGCCGCCTACCAGCAACTCGTCGAGGACGCCGACGGCTCAACGGTCGTCCTCGCCAGCCACTCCTCGTTCGCCTACGTCGAAGATCGCTACGACTTCGACATCCACACCGTAGCCGGCATCTCCCCGGATGCGACCCCCTCCCCATCCGAGATCGCCGGAACGCTCGATCTCGTCGACGACAACGGGATCGACGTGATCCTCTACGACCGCTTCGAGTCCGACCGCCTCGCAACCACGATCGTCGACAACACCACCGCGAGCGAGGCCGTCCCGATCACCGCCGGGGCAGGAACGACAAGCGAGTGGGCCAAGGAGGGCGTCGGCTTCATCGAGCAGATGCAGGAAGTCACGATCCCGGCGTTCCGTCGGGCACTCGGCGCGGAGTAGGAACCGATCAGACTAAACACGCCGCTGACCACCCCCTACGGTACACACTGTGAATCCGGTCATCAGTCTCGATGCAGTCACCTTCGCCTACGGCGAGACCCCTGCCGTCAGAGACATCACCCTCGATGTCGCGGCCGGGGAGTTTCTGGGACTGATCGGCCCCAACGGCTCCGGCAAGACGACGCTGCTGCATCTCATGCTCGGCCTGCATACCCCCGACAGCGGGCGCGTCGAACTGTTCGGCGAGCCGGTCGACGCGTTCGACGACGGCCACCGGATCGGCTACGTCTCCCAGGAGTCGACCAGCCAGGCGGGGTCGATGCCGGTCACCGTCCGCGAGAACGTCACCATGGGACGGTTCGCCCACGTCGGCCACGCCCGCCTGACGGCCCACGACCACGAGACGGTTGATGACGCCCTCGACACCGTGGGTATCACCGAGCTGGCCGACCGCCGGATGAGCGCGCTCTCGGGCGGCCAACGCCAGCGGGCCTACATCGCCCGTGCCATCGCGTCTGAGGCCGACCTGCTCGCCCTCGACGAGCCGACCGTCGGCGTCGACGCCGAATCCCGCGATGCCTTCTACCAACTCCTCGATGATCTCAACGCCGAGGGGATCACGATCATCCTCATCGAACACGACATCGGCGTCGTCACCGACCGCGCCAGCCGCATCGCCTGTATCAACACCGAACTCTTCCACCACGGCGACACCGAATCCTTCGTCGACAGCGACGCCTTAGCCGACGCCTACGGCGTCTCGGGCCGTGTCGTCCACCACGATCACTAATGGCCACTGATACCGACCCGTCTGATACGTCCGACCCCGGCGATGCTTCCGGTGCCGCAGACGCTTCCAACGCCACCGACCAACGCTCAACCGGGCTCAGCGGGCGGCTCCGCACCCGAAACACGGCCCGTGAAACCGCCGAACTCGTCGGCATCGGTCTCGTGGGTCTGCTTGCGGCGTTCATGCTCGGCTTCATCCTCCTCTATTGGTTTCGCGAGTTCCCCTACGTGGAGCTTCTCTACACCGAGTTCCGGATCGCGGGGCGGCTTCTCGACGGCGTCCTCGGGACGAACGTGTTCAAACACCCCTTCATGTGGCAGTCGCTGTCGACGGGCGTGTTGATCGGGATCGTCGCCCCCTTGGTCGGCTCGTTTCTGGTGCACCGCCAGATGGCACTGATCGGCGAGACGCTGGCGCATGCTGCCTTCGCGGGCGTGGCGATCAGCCTGGTGTTCAACTCGCTGACGGGGTGGGACGGCTCGATCCTCGTCGGCGCGCTCGTGATCGGCGTCCTCGGCGCGCTGATCGTCCAGTGGCTTGCCGACCGCACCGACACCTACGGCGACGTGCCGATCGCGATCATGCTCAGCGGGAGTTTCGCGCTGGGGACGCTGCTCATCAGTGCCGGCCGCGGCCAGACGAACTTCAGCATCGAGAGCCTCCTCTATGGGAGTATCGCGGTCGTCACCCCCGACGGCACGCGGCTCATGGGGCTGTTGAGCGTGGTAGTCGTCCTTGCGGTCGCGGTCAACTACAAGCAGTTGCTCTTCATTACGTTTGACGAGCAGGCCGCCCGCGTCGCCCAACTGCCGGTCGACCGCTACAACACGCTGTTGGTCGTCATGACGGCGGTCGTCGTCGTCGGCGCGATGCAGGTGCTGGGCGTGATTCTCGTCGCCGCGATGCTCGTCGTGCCGGTGGCGGCGGCCTCGCAGGTCGCCCGCTCGTTCCGGGAGACGGTCTATCTCTCGATCCTTATCGGACAGGCCGCGGTGCTCGCGGGGTTTGCGGTTTCGGTGTCGCTGAGCCTCCCGGCCGGCGGCTCGATCGTCATGGCCGCCATCGGGATCTATCTCGCCGCGATCGGCCTCTCGAAAAGCGGTGTGACGGCGATCTCAACCCACTGATCAGTGGCTGTGGCCCATCGCATCCTGCAAGCTCATGCCGAAGCGATCCTCGAAGACATCCTCCATCGCGTCGTTGATCTCGACGAGGTCGTCGGGCGTCTCGCCTTCGGAGTGATGTACCAGCGCGTGGGCGTGTTGGGCGAGAGCTTGAACGACGATGTCGCTGACGACGGTCGTCGGCTCCTCGCCGGCTTCGGCCAGCGTTTCGACCAAGCCGTCCGGGATCTCGATCGTCTCAGTGGAACCGTCCGGGGCTTCGATGGTGTAGGCGTCGGTTGCAACCATACCAACTGGTTCGCCCGCAGCCGTAAGTCGGTGTGGGTTCCGGAGCCCGGTGACGGTGAGACGGATACCGAGCAGTCGGTCGTCTCTCAACTCGGCATCGGCGATCAGTTCGATAATTCGGCTGGGAGAAGGAATTATCATTCATCGGTGCGTACTGGTGGTATGGACGAGTCGGACTGGGAATCGACGTGGCAGGAGCACGCGAGCGCGTTCGACCGCGTGCGGTCGGTCGTGCTGGCCGTCCCCGAGCCACAGCCAGCCGAGTGGATCGCCGACCACGCGCGGGTTGCCGAGTCGACCGCGCGCGATCATCTTGACCGCCTCGCCGACATGGGTGTCGTGACGAGCCATGCCACCGACGGCGGCACAGCCTACGGCCCCGACCCGGCGTACGTGCGGTTCCGGGAGATCCGCGAACTCACGACCGAGTACGACAGCGACGCGTTGAGCGAGTTCGTCGTCGACCTCAAGGAGTCGATTGCGGAACTCCGCGAGGCCTACGACGCCGACACGCCGGCCGACCTTCGGGCGGCGGCCGCCGAACCGGGCGTCGACGCCGAGGAGGCACGAGCAATGGCCCGTGCGGCCGGCGACTGGGAACACTACGCCTACCGGCTGAGCCTGCTGGAAGACGCGATCACCAGATACGATGAGTACACCGCATCGAACGTGCCGGCGTGAGTACCGCCAGCGGGTCGACGGCGGTACCCCGTTTTCCAGCGACCGACACCGGGCACTTCGGGCCGTGATCGACGCCCTCCGGCGACATCCGGTCGTCACCGCGGCGCGGGGCCAGCCGCCGAGCACATTCACCGAGGTGAGTGCGACGCTCGCACCCCATCGCTGGGGCTACCATGCCGCGGACGCGACGCTGCGGGTGACGTGGCAGCCGCTTGCTCCACCCGAGTTCGCGTTCCACTACAGCGAGGACAGCTTTGACTGCGGCTGGCACCGCGAACCGAACCCACACGTCGACGGCGACGCCCACTATCAGGAGCGGGTCGGCACCGACGAGTACCGGTATGAGCCGATTCGGTTCGACGGCGAGACAGCACCCGAACTCACGTGGGAGGTTATGGAACGACTTCGGAAACGGCTGGACGGGCGATAACACGGTCACTGCTTTCCTGCCCGCTTATGCCCCCGGCGTCCCAAACGCGGCTGTGGACACTATCGTCGTGAGCACCGTCGTCTACGCCGACGCCGAGGAGATCTACGAGTTCCTCCTCGATTTTCCGGGGTATGCCGACTACTCGAAGTACCTGCGGAGCGTGCGCCAGCGGCACGGCGACGGCGGCGTCGGCACCGAGTACGCCCTCCGGTTTGCGTGGTGGAAGCTCAGCTACACCGCCCACTCGGCGGTCGTCGGCGTCGACCCCCCAACCACCATCGACTGGGAGATCACCAAGGATATCGACGCCGGCGGCGCGTGGCGGATCGACCCCCACGACTCACCCCCGGCCGACGCCCCCGAGGACGCGACCGCGGCCTGCGAGGTATCGCTGGAGATCAACTTCGATCCCGACTCCGCCGACGCCGGCGTGTTGAACCTCCCCGCGCTCGTCTCCATCGGCTGGGTGGTGGAGAAGGCAGTTCCGCTGATCCGCAACGAGGCCGAACGCGTCATCCAGCGCGCTGTCGTCGACCTCGAAGGCCGACAGCGCGAGGTCACGGTCGCGATCACAACCGACTCCGACTACCTGTGAGCACGGTCGGCGGGATGACCGCGCTGATCGACACGACCGCTCTACCGCCAGCCGAACCCGCTGGGTCGCCGTGAGTCGATGGGGAACTGATAAACGGCGGCCGTCGCTACGGAGGGGTATGACCGGTGGTGTGCGGTGAAGGTACTCATCGTCGGCGCGGGACAGGTCGGTGAAAGCATCGCGGGGGATCTCGCGTCCGATCACGATGTGACGATCGTCGACAAGCGAAGCGAGCGTACCGAGGAGCTCGCCTACGGCTACGACGTGTTGACCGTCACCGGCGACGGCACCGAACTATCGACGCTACAGGAGGCCGACCTCGCCGACAGCGACATGCTGATCGCCAGCACCGACGACGACGAGACCAACATCGTTGCCTGCTCGACGGCGGCCGTCCACAGCGAGGCGTTCACCATCGCCCGGATCAAACACAACAAATATCTCCGGACGTGGGAGGGTGTCGACCGCGCCTTCGGCATCGACAACATGGTGTGTACGAATCTGCTGACCGCCCGGTCGATCGTCCGGGTTGTCGGCCTCCCAGCCGCCATCGATGTCGATCCCTTCGCCGGCGGCCGCGTCCAGATGGCTGAATTCGAGATCAGCGACGCCTGTCCCATCGTCGATCAGACCGTCGCGGAGGCCGACCGGTATGACTCGCTGACCTTCGCCGCGGTCATCCGCGACGACGAGGTGGTGATCCCCGATGGGGCGACAACCATCGCCGCCGGCGACCGGGTCGTCGTCATCGGCAGCCCCGAAAGCGTCCACAGCTTCGCCGACGAGCTCGAACCCGGACACCACTCGGGAACCGACGAGGAGATCACCGTCTTCGGCGGCAGCGAGATCGGCTACCACGTCACCCGGCTGCTCGGCGAGCGCGGCTTCACACCGCGGCTGATCGAGCAGAACCACGACCGCGCCCGCGAGCTCGCCGAGGAACTGCCGGCGGCACAGATCATGGAGTCCGACGCCACCGACATGGAGTTTCTCGAACGCGAACGCGTCGACGAGGCCGATGTCGTCGTCGCCGCCCTCGAAAGCGACGAGAAGAATCTCCTGGTCTCGTTGCTCGCCAAGCGACTCGGCGTCGACCGAACCGTCGCCGTTATCGACACACCCGCCTACGTCGAACTGTTCGAGGCCGTCGGCGTCGACGTGGCGATCAACCCCCGGATCGTCGTCGCCGAGGAGATCACGCGGCTCACCCAGTCCGAAAAGACCGAAAACGTTGCGCTCATCGAGAGCGACAAGGCCGAGGTGATCGAGGTCGAGATCGACGCCGACAGCGTCCTCGCCGGGCGGCCGATCCAAGAATCGGTCGCCGATCTGCCTGATGGCGTCGTCATCGGCGCGATCACGCGGGATACGTCATTTGTCACGCCGCGCGGCGACACCGAGATCCAGCCGGGCGACCACGTCGTGCTCTTTGTCGATGCCGGCGCGATCGACGAGACGACCAGCAAGCTCTGACAATGGTCACACTCCGCGTCAACTGGCGTGTCAGCCTCCGACTGCTCGGCGGCGTGTTGAAGTGGCTGGCACTCCCGCTTGCCGCACCGCTCGTTCTTGCGGCCATCGACGGCGATCCGATCGCCCCGTTTCTCGTCCCGATCGTGATCACACTGGCCGCCGGCCTCGGGCTCGAACGACTGGAGACCGACAAGCAGCTGTACACCCGGGAGGCCTACCTCATGGTCGCGCTGTCGTGGCTCTGTGTCGGCCTGATCGGCGCGGTGCCGTTCGTCCTCGCCGGCAACGGTGGGTTAGCCACGCCGATCAACGCCGTCTTCGAGAGCATGAGCGGGATCACGACGACCGGCGCGACCGTCATCGACGACTTCGCCGCCCACCCACGGTCGATTTTGCTGTGGCGGCAGGTGATCCAGTGGCTCGGCGGGCTCGGTATCCTCGTGTTGGCGATCTCGATCCTCTCACAGCTCGCCGTCGGTGGCGCACAGTTGATGGAGACCGAATCCCAGACACAGGATGTCCACAAGCTGACCCCGCGGATCAGCGAAACCGCGCGGCTGATCTGGTGGCTCTACGCGGGGATCACCCTGCTTGCGGCCGGCGGGCTGTTCGCGCTGGGGCTGGCCGGGATCGCGCCGAACATGGACGCCTTCAACGCCGTCTCGCATGCGATGACGGCGGTGGCGACCGCCGGCTTTTCGCCCCAACCGGATAGCGTCGGCGCGTTCGCGCCCGCCGCCCAGTGGCTGATCGTTCCGTTCATGTTTGTCGGCGCGACGAACTTCATCCTCGTCTACTTCTTCATCAACGGCGACTGGGGCCGGCCACTGCGCAACGAGGAGTTTCGGTTCTATCTCGGCCTTGTCGTCGGCGCCTCGGTGTTGATGGGGCTGTTGCTCGTCACCGATCCGACGCTCACGACGACCGGGATCGAGGAGACCGCCCGGCTGGCGACGTTTCAGGTGGTCTCGTTGCTGACGACGACCGGGTTTGCGACCGTCGACTTCAACGCGTGGTCGCCGGCGGCCAAACACCTGCTGTTTAGCTGTATGTTTCTCGGCGGGATGGCCGGCAGTACGACCTGTTCGATCAAGCTGCTGCGCTGGCTGATCATCCTCAAAACCTTCCGGCGCGACCTGTTTACGACGATCCACCCCGAAGCGATCAAACCGGTGCGGCTCAGCGGCAAAGCCATCGACGAGGAGACGATCCGAGACGTGTTCTCGTATACGATGTTGAGCCTCGTGATCTTCTTTCTCGGGACGATCATCGTCGTCGTCGACGGCGCGCGGATCGGACTGGAACTGTCGGAGTTCGAAGGGCTGAGCGCGACCGCCGCGACCTTTTTCAACATCGGCCCGGCGTTCGGTCTCGCCGGCCCATTTAACAGCTACAGCCCGTTTTCGGAGCTCACCAAAGCGGTGATGATCCTCCTGATGTATGTCGGCCGGATCGAGATCATCCCGGTGCTCGTGTTGTTTACCCCATCGTTCTGGCGGTCGTAACCGACGAGCAACGCCGGTCGACGGCGGCGAGCAACACACGATCGACGATGGCGAGCAACACGCGGTCGGCGGCGGCTCCGCTGTAACAACCTTAAATACCCCCGCCGGTGTAGGTTCAGGATAGACCATGGACATTACTGACATAGTTGTCGAGGAGTTCGTCGAGGTCGACGCCGACGAACGACTGGCGAAGGTGCGTGCGGCGTTCGACGAAGCAAACCCGAAGGGCGTCATCGTCACCGAGGACGGCGACTACGCCGGGGTGATCGGCGAATCCGAGTTGGTGAAATCACGGATCCAAGACGACACAAAGGCCTCGGTGCTGATGACCTCCGCACCACGCGTCGACCACCACGAGGATATCCGCGAAACCGCCCGGCTGCTGGTCGAAGGCGACGTAAACGTCGCGCCGGTGTTCCGGGGCGAACAGCTTGACGGCATCATCACGACCGACGCGATCCTAGCGGCCGTCCTCGACAACCTCGACGCGCTGACCGTTGGACAGATCTACACCGACGAGGTTATCACCGCAACGACGGCGGCGACGGTCGGCCAGGCGATCAACCGGCTGCGGGAACACGGCGTCTCCCGGCTCCCGATCGTCGACGACCGCGACGCGCTGACGGGGATCATCACAACCCACGACATCGTCGACTTCGTCGTTCGTGACGAAAACCGCCAGGAGAAAGGCGACCGCAGCGGCGACCGCGACCGCATGCTCGATCTCCCGGTCGAAAACCTGATGACCGATCCCGTGTTGACCGCCGAGCTGTCGGAATCCGTCGAGTCAACCGTCGAGCGCATGTTCGACAACGACATCTCCGGGCTTGTCGTCACCGACGAAACCGACAGTGTCGATGGGATCATCACCAAAACCGACGTGTTGCGCGCGCTGACGTTCACCGAGGAGGAGTCGATGGATGTCCAGATCACGAACGTCAAACTGCTCGACAGCATCGACCGGGCGGAGATCGTCGACTCGATCACCCAGGTCGTCGACAAATACCAGGCGATGAACGTGATCCACGCCCACGTCCGGTTCCACGAACACAAGGAGAAGCTGCGCGGGACGCCGCTGATTCAGGCGCAGATCCGCCTCCGAACGAGCCACGGCCAGCTTGCGGGCTCGGGTGAGGGGTACGGCGCGAACCACGCGTTCCACGTCGCGCTCGATAAGCTCGAACGCAACGTCTTAGAGCGAAAAGGCGTCAACGCCGACGCCAAACAGCGCGGTCAGCTGCTCCAGAACCTCGAGTTGTAGTCACGTCGCGGCGAACAAAAGTCGTCGACGCCGTCGATCAAAAGTCGTCGACGCCGTCGATCAAAAGTCGTCGACGCCGTCGATCCCGCTGTCGGTGATCTCGAAGGTCGCCGTCTCGCCGGCGGCTTTCGCCCGATGTTTTTCTAAGGTTGCGCGTCGCTTTCCGCCGCGGAACCGATCCAATCGCAGGACGACGCCGGTCCAGTGTTCGAGTGTGTGGCCGCCCAACGCTCGCACCCGGTCGGCGTCGGGATCGGTGTACACCTGGTTTGTGATCACGACCGCGATATCGTGTTTGCGCGCGATCGACAGCAGCTCCGTGATCTGGCGAGCAACCGCCCGCAGGGAGTCGCCGCCCTCCTCGTCGCCGGCGCGGTTGAGCCGGTAGAAACCGGTCGCGCTGTCGAGGACGATCAGCTCGACGCGCTCGGCGAAATCGGCGGCGTCCCGAACCGCCTCCTGTTGGTCGTCGAAGTCGACGGCGTCGGTGATGATGAGCCGTGAAGCGACGGTGTCGAGGGCTTCCTCGGTGCGGTGTTCGATCAACTGCTGAAAGCGGTCGACCGACAGCCCCTCGGTGTCGATATACAGCGCGCTGTCGCCGGCGGCTGCGACACCGACGGCGGCCGACAGCGCGATGTTGGTTTTCCCGGCTGCCGGCGGGCCGTACAGCTGGGAGACGACCCCGCGTTCGAACCCGCCGCCGAGCAGCGTATCAAGCGCGCCACAGCCGGTTGAGACTGGCTCCGTCACAGGCGTCGGTTGGCGTGGTCGGCGCAAAAGCCCCGCGGTCTGTGACAACGTCCGAATGGGAACCAGAACAGCAGCCGACCATCGGCTGTCGCTATTCGAGTTGGTGATGCGTAATCGCGTCAGTCCCCGACCCCTCAGTGTCGAGGATGGCGACATGGAACGTGTCGTCAGCCCCTTCGATCGGCAGGCCGCCGGGGTTGACGCGAACGGTGTCGCCGTGGGTTGTGATCGTTCGTTCGTGGGTGTGGCCATGGAAAACGTAGTCGTAGGTGCCCGCGTCGGCCAGCGCGTCCCGAAGTACCCGGTTGGTGCCGTGGTAGACCGCGATCTCGACGCCGTCGAAGGTGAGTTCGCCGCACTGACCGAGATACGTGCCAAACTCGTCGACAACGTTGCCCAGTGCCCACTCGCCGTCGTTGTTGCCGCGGACGGCCGAAAAGTCGAAGGCGTCCGTGTCGAACGGCGTCGCCGAAAACGGCGCGACGATGTCGCCGCAGTGGATGACGTGGTCGACGCCTTCGAGTTCGAACAGCGAGACCGCTTGCTGGACGTGTGCGAGGTTGTCGTGGGTGTCGGAGACAATGCCGAGCTGCATGGCTGAATGGCCGAAGGCAATCCTCAAGAAAGTACGTCCCCGGCGTGGCTTAGTTCGCGGCGTCGATCAGCAGTTCCACGCCCGGCAGGTCGTCGCCCGTGAGCGCGCGGATGTACGCGCCGCCGGCGATCGAGACGTGGTCGAAGGCCTCTTCGTCCATCCCGTACATCTCGATCGACCGGGAGGTGTCGCCGCCGCCGATCACCGAGAAGCAGTCGGTTTCGGCGATGGCCTTCACCGCGCCGACGGTCCCGGCGGAGAACTTCTCCTCTTCGAAGACGCCCAGCGCGCCTTTGAGGAAGACGGCATCGGAGTTTCGGATCGTCGGATCGTACTTTTCGACCGTTTCCTCGGAGATATCCATGTAGTCGTAGGTGGCGGCGTCGAGTTCCTCGCGGGTGTGTTCGGCGCGCTCGCCGGTGTCGTCCTCGTAGGCCAGCCCCTCAGGGAGTGCGATCTGGTCGCGTCGCTCGTCGAGGAGCCGCCGGATCACGTCCTCGTTGTTTGCCCACTGGGTGTCGTAGAGATCCAGATCCTCGTGGCGGTCGTAGCCGACATCGTAGCCAGCCGCCCGGAGGAAGAGGTGGCTGGCGATTCCGCCCATACAGAAGGTGTCGATCTTGTCGCCCAGCGTCTCCATGACGCCGATCACGTCGGTCGCTTTGGTGCCGCCGACGACCATCGTCACCTGGCCGTCGAACTCGCGGTTGGCGATGGCGGTGTTGGCCTCGTACTCGGTTTCCATCACGCGACCCGCGACGGCGGGCAAGACGAGCGGAAAGCCGACCAGCGAGGCGTGTTTTCGGTGGGCCGCCGAGTAGGCGTCGTTGATGTACGCATCAAAGTGCGGAGCCAAGGTCTCAACGAACTCGGTTTCGGCCTTGACCTCGGGAGCTTCCTCGGGCAACTCGTCGTCGCTCATCCGGGTGTTTTCGAGGAGTAGCACCTCGCCGGCTTCGAGGGCGTCGATGGCGTCGAGGGCGTCGTCGCCGTAGATGTCGTCGACGAACCCGATCTCGCGGTCGATGTAGCCGCCGAGGATGTCGGCGTGCTGATCCAGGGAGACGAAGGTGTCGTTGCCGGGCCGGCCCTGGTGGGCCATCAGCACGACGCGGTGGCCCGCCTCGGCGAGCTCCCGTACTGTTTTCGCGTGTCGCTGGAACCGGCGGTTGTCCTGTACCTCGCCGTCCTCGACCGGTGAGTTGAGGTCGAGACGGACGAGGACGCGCTGTGCGTCGTCGAGATCGTCGATGGTGTTGAAGGATGCCATTGGTATGTCGGAAATCGGGTGGGTCGGTGAAAAGGTGCGTGGGTCGCCAATAGGCTGGCGGCCGGCCGGGGGTCGCTAGTCGGCTTAGGATTCGTCGACGAGGAACTCAGCCATATCGAGCATGCGGTTGGAGAAGCCGTACTCGTTGTCGTACCACGTCAGGATCTTCACGAGGCCGTTGTCGCCGATGACGTTCGTGGAGTTGAGGTCGGCGTACGAGGAGAACGGCAGGCCCACGATATCGCTGGAGACGACCTCGTCGTCGGTGTAGCCGAGCACGCCCGCCAGCGGGCCGCTGTCGGCGGCATCGCGGAAGGCGTCGTTGACCTCCTCGGCGGTCACGTCGGCCGCAAGGTCGACGACGAGTTCGGTGATCGAGCCTGTCGGCACGGGGACGCGGATCGCCATCCCGTCGAGTTTGCCTTCGAGCTGTGGGAGCACCTGGGTCGCGGCCTGGGCGGCACCCGTCGAGGTCGGGACGATGTTTTCGGCGGCGGCGCGGCCACGGCGGGTTTTGGCCTTCGGCGCGTCGATCAGCGTCTGGCTGCCGGTGTAGGCATGGATCGTCGTCAGCGTCCCGGTTTCGATGCCGAACTCCTCGTCGAGCACCTTCGCGACCGGCGTGACGGAGTTGGTCGTACAGGAGGCGTTGGAGACGATGTCCTCGCCGTCGTAGTCGTCGGCGTGGTTGACACCGTAGACGAGCTGCGGCACCGGTTTGTCACCTTTCGGCGGCGCGGAGATGACGACCTTGTCCGCGCCGGCCTCCAGATGCTGGGCGGCGTCGTCTTTCGTCCGGAAGATGCCGGTACACTCGAAGGCAACGTCGACGTCGTTTTCGCCCCACGGCAGGTCTGAGGGGCTCTGGACGTTGTGCAGCGAGACCGAGGTGCCGCCGATGGTCAGCTCGTCGCCGTCGAGTTCGAGGCCATCGAGGGTGCCCATGATGGTGTCGTACTTGCCGAGGTAGCGCATCTGCTCGAAGTCCATCACGTCGTTGATGCCGACGAGCTCGACGCGCGGGCTGTCGAGGATCGCACGGAACGTGTTGCGACCGATCCGACCGAAGCCGTTCAGGCCGACGCGAACAACATCCTCGTCAGCGACCTCCTCACCAGCGTCTAAATATGATTTACTCATACGCGAATAGCGATTCTACAGCTACTTAAAATAGCCCGAATCGTCGCTCCGTATGTGAACAAAACACAAAGTACACGCATCGAACCCACGAAACAGAACCAACCGCAAACCAGAGCAGGTGTGGCAAAACCGGCCCATGCGGTCGTGTCACCACGCGGATGGACAGAACTCTTTTGATGGAGACACCCATACAATGGCGTATGAATTGTGACGACCGCGACGACCCGTTCGGCGATATCTTCGATGAGATCGAGCGGATGATGGGCGAGATGAACGGCCCCGAGGCCTCGGGGGGCGACGCCCACATCGATGTCTACGAGGACGACGATGTCGTTCGACTCGTCGCGGATCTCCCGGGTGTCGAGAAAAGCGATCTCACCCTCCAGTGTGATGGGACGACGCTCACGATCCGGGCCCAGACCGCCACACAGGAGTACGACGACCGCGTCCGCCTGCCGGCGACGGTCGACGAACACTCCGCGGAGGCAACGTTCAACAACGGCGTCCTCCACGTCACCTTCGATCGGGAGGCGGAGTCGGCCGCCATCGACGTGGAATAGTTACTCGCGTGCCGTCTCGTGGATCAGATCGGCCAGCCGATCGTAGAAGCCGTTATCGTATTTCTCGGCCGTATCAACAGTTGGCCGGGCGTTCGTCTCGTTGACGACGAGCCGGTCGTCGGTCTCCAGCAGGTCGACACCGAGATACGGGATTCCGAGTTCGGCGGCGGTTCGTTCGGCGAGTTGGCGGTGAGACTCGGGAAGGTCGACGCCGGTCGCCTCGGCTCCGCGGTGGACGTTGTGTTTCCAGCTACCCTCGGCGAGGCCGTCAGGGAGGCGACGCTCGACGCCACCGACGCAGTCGCCGTCAACAACCATCACCCGGTAGTCGCGGGCATCGGGGAGAAACTCCTGGACGATGTAGGATTTGTCGCCCGTGGCGCGGAAATCGTGAACTAAATCGAGGTAGTCGACGACGCCGAGCAGCGAGTCGAGGTCGCCGGCTTTGGCGACGCCGACGCCGCGGGTCGCCGAGTTGGGTTTGACGACGACCGGAAACGAGAGGTCGGCGACGGCGTCGACGACGACCGACTCATCGACCGGGTTCGAGAGCATGACCGAGCGAGGCACGTCGATGCCGGCGGCATCGAGGGCGGCGAGGACGCCGCTTTTGTTGCGGGAGGTGAGCACCGCCTCGCGGCCGTTGACCCACGGAATGTCGAGCCCGGCGGTGATCGCCGCGCCCTCCATCAGACGGCCGGGATAGACGAGGCCGACATCGAAATCGGCGACGGTGGTGTCGTCAGTATCGCCGTCGCTGTCGGGACTGGAAGCAGGGGAGTCGCCGGTCAGTGGGATCGACCGCTCTTTCGCTTGAAGATGGTCGACAGCGATCCCACGGTCGGCCAGCGGCTCACGCACGCGGGCGAACGTCTCGGCGTTGGTCGTGACCGCCAGCCGGAGCATACGCTGTGGGTACAGCGGCAGCGACAAAAGGGGTCGGATCGCCGATTAGGAGACCAGCAGTTCCTCGCCGCGTTCGACGTTGATGCGGCAGGGCGGGGAGATCTTGTTGTACGCACGCCGGAAGGCTTCCTTGACAACCGGAGCCTGTTCAGCCGTGCAGTAGGCCGTGAAGATCGGCTCGTCGGCACCGATGCGGGCGGCCGTGCCGACGATCTTCCCGAAGGACTGTCGCATCCCGTCGGAGACACGGTCGGCACCCGCGCCGGTTGCCTGTTTGTTCTCCCGGATGACCTGGTGGGGGAACTTCCGGAGCTGCATCTTGTACTCGCCTTCGCCGAGTTCCTTCAGCAGGTGGCGGTTCGCCGAGAGCCGCGAGGACTCAAGCGATCCGTGGCGGAGCTGGACTTCCTCCTCGGTTTCGAGGGTGATCTTGACCGGGTAGTCGTCGGGGTCGGCCTGCAGGTCGCCCATGTCGTGTTGGGCGATCTTCGAGCCCGGAATGCCGGTGATGTACTCACGTCGTGTGTACGAGGGCTTGTCGATATCCCTGTACATCGAGGCTGGTTTCTCTCCCATGGTTACTTGTCGTGGCGAACGCCGCTGGCCCGAATAAAGCCTTCGAATACAGCCCACAGGCGACGCCTGTGAGGCGTTGACACGGCCAAATTCGTCAGTTTGACCCCTCACCCGACGGCTCCGCGGTCGACGACGCGGCCGTGTCGTCGTCGGTGTCGCCATCGGCAGCGTCGCCGGCGTCGGTCGGATCGACAGCATCACCGCCACCAGAGTCAGTATCCGACGACGGCGGCTCGACAGCGACAAATTCCAACCCGTGTTCCGCAAGCAGTCGCCGAGCCCGGTCGGTCACCGACGGTGCGACAAGAATCCCCCGCACCGCGGCGTTGTCGCCGTCTTCACGCTTGATGGCCGCAACGTATCGCTGGAGTTGGCTGGCCGCGCTTGGCCCGACCCGACGACGTTTGAGTTCGACGACCACGGGCCGGCCGTTGCTGTCGCGGCCAAAGAGATCGATCGGGCCGGCGTCGGTCGGCCGCTCGGTCGCCAGCGGCTCGAAGCCGGCCTCAATGAGCGCGGGGCGATCAAGCAGGGCGTTTCGGAGGTCGGCCTCGCTGCCAGTGACGGAGAGGTCGCGGCGGCCGCTAACCGCCATCGCCGACAGCTGTTCGATGGTTTCAAAATGGACATCCAGCGTTTCGTCGGGTGAGGTGCGGACGCTGCGAACCCGGAGGTGGCCGTCTCGAACCGCGGCGTGGTGTTCCGACCCCGGCGGCTGCCAGTTGACCGGCTTTTGGTTCTCGTCGGTATGCACCAACGCTGTGCCGTCTGGTTTGAGGATCAGGAGGCGACGCCCGGGGTCGAGCGAGGAGGCCGCCCGGCCGTCGTACTCGACGGTACAGCGGCCAAAGATTGTAATGAGGTCGCCGCGCTCGAAGGCGTCCTCAAGCGCCCAGAGGGCTTCCCGGTGGGTCGGCTGGTGGACGGTCGTGGCGGTCACCACCGACGCCTACAGCCGGGAGGGACAAAAACGGCCGGCCGACGGCGACAGACGCACGGAATCACTAAGGCACGCCTCGTTGTAGGGTCGCTATGGTAGCGGTAAGCGACGGGATCGCGATCGACGCATCTCCAGAGACAGTCTTCGAGTACCTCGATGAGCCGGCCAACCACCAGACGATCACGCCGGCGATCACCGGCATCACCAATGTCGAACCGCTGGACAACGGCGGCAAGGAGCTCGATTTTACCTACCGGATGGTCGCCGTCGAGGTCGACGGCCATCTCGTTCAGACCGTCCACGAGCCACCGACCTGCCACCGGTTTGCGATGGACGGCGGGCTCTCGGGGGAGCTAACCTTCGATATCGAGGCCACCGACGACGGCAGTTGGGTCACCTACACCGCCGAGTACACGATCCCCGGACAGGTGATCGCCAAGGTCATCGAGCCGTTCGTCCGGCGGTACAACAAAGGCGAACTGGAGTCGACGCTGGCGAATCTCAAAGCCAAGATCGAACAGGGGTGATCGCCCCAACGCGGAAGCGTTATTCGCCGAGCGCGGCTAAGATTCCCACAATGAATCGACAGCCGTGGACACGCCTCGGTCGCGGTGGCCAAACCGCCGACCGATGCCGGCCGCGAGGGAGCTAAGATGCGGGTCGGCGTTGTCGGTGCCGGTATCTCCGGGCTCACCCTCGTTGACGCGCTTGTCGACCGCGGGATCGACGTTGTCGCCGTCGAGTCACGCGCCGAGGCCGGCGGGATCGTCCGCAGCAAGCGGCTGGATGGCCGGGTCGTCGAACTCGGCCCCCAGCGGCTCCGGCTCACCCCAAGTATCGAATCGCTGGTCGACGAGCACGGCCTCCGCGATCAGCTTCGCATCGGCGACGACGACCAGCCGCTGTACATCTATCACGACGACGCCCTCCGGGTCGCGCCGCTGTCGGCTCAGGAGGCGGTGACGACGAGCCTGTTGAGCCCACTCGGCAAGCTCCGGATTCTCGCCGAGCCGCTGACCGCCCCCGCCAAGCCCGACGAGACGGTCGACGAGTTTCTCGTCCGGCGGTTTGGGCGACAGGCCGCCCGGCGGTACATGGGCCCGCTGTACAGCGGCTTATACGGCACCGATCCCAGAGAGATGCTGTACGAGTACTCGCTGGGACGGGCCCTCGACAACGCAGGCGTTGGCCGCAGTCTGCTGTGGTGGGTTGCCAAGCGCATCGTTGAGGGGCGAGCAGCCCCACCGATCTGTACGTTCGACGACGGGCTCGGAACGCTAACCGACGCGCTGTATGAAGCCCACAGCGACGTGATCGATCTCGATACCGCTGCAGTCGAAATCAAGGCCCACGGCGGTGGCGTCGACAGCGATGATGGCAACAGCGTCGACAGCAACGACCCCGGCGACTTCGAGATCGTCACCGAGGCCGGCAGCGAGATCGTCGACGAGGTGGTGGTGACGACACCGGCACCGACGAGCGCGAAGTTGGTCGAGCCACTCGACAGCAACCTTGCGGCAACGCTGGAGCGATTCCGATACAACCAGATCACGATGGTGTTTCTTGACTCCGACTTCGATCGGGAGGGGATCGGCGCGCTGGTGCCGCCGGACGGCGATCTGCCGATCAGTGGCACCACCTGGAACGCGAGCTTTCTGGATCGAGACCGGCTGTTCACCTGCTATGTCGACCCGAACAGCGATCCGGAGCTGCCGAACCGCACCGACGAGGAAGTCGGCGAGCTTGCCGCCGACGCCTTCGAGGAGCTGACCGGTGCAGCGGCGACCCCGATCGGGGTGCATACGTGGACACCGGGGATGCCGGCGTATGATGGCTCCTGGACGGCGATGGACGACATCCAGCCGCCCGACGGACTGCGATTTTGTGCGAACTTTGTCGGTCGACCCGGGATTCCCGGGCGAATCCGCAGCGCGAAACGGATCGCCCGCGAGATCGACGAGCGTGAGTGAGCAGTACCGGCAGTGTGGCTCCGCATTCCGCAGACGCGGACAGCATCGAGGCGCGTATATATCTCCTATTACAATTAATATTATATTCTTTCACGGCGTATCCCCGGTGCATGCCTCAGGGAAACGACGTTGAACATGCGAACGACCCCGAAAGCGCATCCACGTATGAATGCCTCCAATGTGGTGCAATCGTTGAGTCGGACGCACACCCGAATACGTGTGAGTGTGGTGGGCAGTTCACCAATCGCGCGAAATCACTCGAATAGCAGGCGCGGTCGGTTTCGCCATCCCGTTGAGTAGTATCAGCACCACGCGTCCCGACCGCAACGCGACGCTGACACCGCCTATTTTCGTGCCACAAACGCAGGGCAAACGCCGTGACAGCAGTGGTACAACCGTCACATGCGAAGTTGCTTTACCGCCGACGCCCCAACCGCTCGTATGGCAACTGCGATTGTCCTGTTGAACTTCGGTGAGCCGGCAGACCCCGACCGAGAAACCGTCCTCGAATACCTGACTCGGATCTTCTACGACAACGCCTCCCTGGAGGACGCAGAGTCAGAAGAGGAAGCCTGGGAGCGCTCCCGCGAACTCGCTCAGCGCCGCCTCCCTGGACTGATGGAGGAGTACGAGGAGATCGGCGGCTCGCCGCTGCAAGGACAGGCAGGCGAGCAAGCTGACGCCCTGGAAGAAACACTGGCCGATCGCGGCCACGACGTGGAGATCTACCACGCGATGCAGTTCATGGAGCCGCTGATCGACGACATCCCCGCAACGCTGGCCGACGACGGCATCGACGAGGTCATCGCCCTGCCGATCTACCCGCTGTGTGGCCCCTCGACAACTGTCTCGTCGATCGATTCCCTCGAAGAGGCCATCGACGACCACGACGACTACGACCCCGCTTTCAGTGCGGTGACCGGCTGGCATCGGGCCCCGACCTACAACCGAATCCGCGCGGAGTCAATCGGCTCGTTCCTTGAGGAGAACGACATCGATCCGAACGACCCCGACACGGCGTTTGTCTTCTCGGCGCACGGCACGCCGATGAAATATCTCGACGAGGGGTTCAGATACGACCAGTACGTCGAGGAACACGCCGAGGCAGTCGCCGGGATCGTCGGCATCGACGACTACGAGATCGGCTACCAGAACCACGCCAACCGCGGCATCGAGTGGACGGCCCCCGAAACCGAAGAGGTCGTCGAGGGACTCGGCGAGGACTTCGAACGCGTGGTCGTCGAGCCGATGAGCTTCATGCACGAGCAGTCGGAGACGCTCGTTGAACTCGATGTCGACCTCGCTGAGGATGCCGCTGAGGTCGGCCTTGACCTCTATCGGGTGCCTGTCCCACACGACGACCCACGGTTCCCGGGGCTGTTGGCGGATATCACCGAGCCGTTCCTGTCACAGTTCGCGCCGTCGTACTACCAGCTCCGGCAGTGTCAGTGCCGCGATGAAGAAGGAACCTACTGTTTCAACGCCGAGCTGCCGCCACAGGACGCCTAACGCGTCTCTTTTGCGGTCTCGAAAAAGGCCGCGACGTTTTCGACCGGCGTGTTGCGGTCGACGCCGTGGCCGAGATTGAGAATGTGGCCGGTGTCGCCAGCGGCGTCGATAACCTCGCGGGTTCGTTCGCGGACAGTTTCGGGGTCACCGTAGAGCAACGCGGGATCGAGGTTCCCTTGGATCGCCACATCGCCGAGCTGCTGGCGGGCGGTGTCGATGTCGACCGTCCAGTCCAGGGAGACCACGTCCGCGCCGCTGTCGGCCAGGAGTTCAAGGTTGCCGCTCATGTTGCGAACGAAGACGATCGTCGGCACGTCGACCGCATCGAGGATGCGCTGATGGCGGGGAACGATATACTCGGCGTAGTCGGTCGGCGACAGCAGGCCGGCGTAGGTGTCGAACAGCTGGATCACGTCGGCACCGGCGTCCTCCTGATACTGACAGTACTCGATCAACACGTCGGTAAACGCATCAAGCAGCCGCTCGAAGGCTGCCGGGGCCTCCGCCCGGAGCCGCCGGACGGCCATGAACGACCGGGAGGTGCTGCCCTCACAGGCGTAGGCCGCCAGCGTAAATGGGCCGCCAGCAAAGCCCAGCACGGCCGCCTCGTCGCCGAGGGTCGCGGTCAGTCGCTCGATGAGTTCGCCGACATACCAGAGCTGTTCCCGCACGTCGCCGACCTCGCGGTGGGTGTCGGACGGCGAGGAGACAGGATTTTCGATCACCGGGCCGACGCCGGATTCGATATGGTAGCTGAACCCCAGCGGTTCGAGCACGGTGAGGATATCGGAGTACATGACGACCCCGTCGGGCTGGAACCGCTCGTAGGGCTGCAAGGAGATCTCCGTGGCGATGTCGGGTGTCGAGATCGCCTCCCGAAACGAGTGTGACTCCCGGATCTCGCGGTACTCCGGCAGATACCGGCCGGCTTGGCGCATCATCCAGACCGGCGGGCGGTCGACCGGCTCGCCACGAATCGCCGTCCGGAAGAGATCGTTCATAGGTGGGCGTACGCCGAGTGGCCGCCTAATACTTGTGAAAGGGACCGACTGCATCCGGAGTCGACAACGAGACAACTGCCTTCCGACGGCGGCAGCAACGCTTTTAGCGATGTCAGCCCTGAAAAAAGCCATGGCACGGTCGCGGTCACCACCTGATACCGCCCCGCCGGAGCAGCCCTCCGGCTACGGATCAAGCCGGTGGCTCACCATCATCGGCGTCGGGCTGTGGGTCGTGGTGCTTGCCGCATTCGGGCTGTTGGTGTTCACCAATGTTGGCGGCAGCGACACCGGCTCTGTTGTGTTGTTGATTGGGGCGACGCTGGTGGCGGCGACAGTGGTACTCGTCGTGAGTGCCACGCTGTATATGGTGTTCGAGCGGCTGAATCTTGGCGGCGGGGCGATAACCCTCTTAGTGGCACTGATCGCCACGATCGCCGTCCCGATCGGGGGGTTGTTTCTGCTGTCGCAGCTCGGTGGGAGCGGTGGCGGCTCGCTGCTCGATGGCCTCCTCGACAGCCTGCCGGTCAGCGAGAACCTGCGCCGAACCGCCGGCCCGGTGCTTGAGGGGCTGCTCGGCGGTTAAATCAGGGCGTGGGACACACAGATCGCCGGGAGTTATGAGACGAATACCAGGAGACGCATCGATCGGAGTCGATCAAGGAGAGCGAGGAGTACCATCGAGAGCACCGACCCCAGTTGCGGAGAACCGTCCCAACACCCCCACTGACCGGCGAGAACACAGTCGAGAAACGCGGTCGGCGACAGGTCGTGAAGCGCGATCATGCCGCCGAGTGCGACAAGCGACAGCGGGACGGTGAGTCGGTAGGTGCCAACGACGCCGGCCAGCCGGCGAAGCGCGTACAGCGGCCCGACGACGACCGCCAGCGGAACCCGATACCACCGCGCGGTGGTGGCGGCCCACACCGTTTCGAGATCGGTCGAACTCGGGAGGGTATGGATGAGCGCGGCGACAGCGACCCACCACAACAACCCACCGGTGGCGACGGCGTCGATGCCGCTCCCGGTGTAGGTCGCAAGCGAGTATTCTATCAGCACGGCCGCGACGGCGACGTTACCCGCCAGCGGCGCAAGCGCGATCAGCGCGGCCGTCGACCATCGGCTCGGTGTCGCATGTTCGACGTAGCCCGGCGGGCCGGTCAGTTGGAAATACGCGACCGACTGTACCGGCACACCCACCACCAGACAGGCGAGTCGGTGGGCAAGCTCATGGAGGATGATCCCCGGTGCGGTCACCAGCCGAAACGCCAGCGAGCGTCGCTGCCGAAGACCCGATCCGAGACGCTGCCGAACCATCGATAGGGGACAACCGGCTCCACCCATATGAACATCCGGTCACACAACGACCGACCACCGTAATCGACGACAGGTGAGAAGGGACAGCAAATATCGGCAGTGACAAACCCAACGTATGTTAGATATTCTGGCCTTAAACGTCTGTATCAGTTTTATTAAACCTATATAGATAAAGATCAAACCGTTTTAAGCCGTTTATGATGGTCAAACCACAGTATTTTAACTTTGGCAGAGTATCACCGAACGAAGATGACGTATGACAATCTTGACAGGGAGCTGCTCAACGAACTCCTCGGCGACGGACGGGCGAGCCTCCGGAGTCTCGGAGAGGAACTCGATGTCTCGGTGACAACCGTCTCGAACCATCTTGAGACGCTTGAAGCCGAGGGGATCATCGACGGCTACACCCCGATCATCGACTACAACGAGCTCGGCTACGACGTGACGGCGGTAATCCAGCTGAAGGTCGAAGGGAGTGCGATGGCGGCGTTAACCGATCGGCTCCGGGAACAGAAACAGATGATCAGCGTCTACGAGACAACCGGCGATTACGACATCATCGCCATCGGCAAGTTTGAGGATACCGACGGGATGAACGAGCAGATCAAGGCCCTGCTGGCCGACGTTGACATCAACGAATCAAACACGAGCGTCGTGCTCAACGCGGTCACAGAGCACGAACAGTTCGAACTCGATACCGACGTGGAGTGATCAGCCCACCAACATGGGGAGATCAGCCCACCAGCATCGGGAAAATTAGCCCACCAGCACCCACCGCGAGACGGCAAGGAAGACGAGCATCCCGAAGACGTCGACGACGTTGGTGACGATCGGGATCGTGGTGTCGTCGGGGTCGATCCCGAGCCGGTAGGAGCCGTAGGTGGCGACAACGCTGGCAACGACGGCGATAGCGGCGATCGACAGCCCGCTGGCAAGCGAGATCCCCAGCAGTTGCCCGAGCGTCAAGCTGCTGCCGACGAGCATGCCAACCAGCCAGACGGCGACCGCCAGCGCGGTAAAGATCGTCGCCGCCAGCGCGAAGATCGCCGCCACATTCGCCCACAGCAGCCGGTCGGTCGGATCAAACGTCGTCGTGCCGAGATGGAGCCGCGTCGAGAGCCGCGCGCTGAGGATCGAGCCGAGATTGCCGCCCATCCCGATCATCGCCGGCACCATCACCGCCAACAGCCCGTAGCGATCCAGCAGGTCGCCGGCGTCCTCCAGGGTGATCCCGGCCCAGAGAACGATCGCCGAGAGGACGACCAACAGCGGGAACATCGTCCGGACGATGTGGCCAGCGCCCCAACTGCCGAGATCGGCGTCGGTCAGCAGCCCCACCGACGACCACCTCCCTGTCGACGGCTGCGGTTCACGAGACGAGCACCTCGACGATCAGCACCGCGAGAAACAGAAACGCCATCCCGAAGACATCGCCCAGCGTCGTCACGATCGGGCCGACAAGATTGTCCGGATCGCGGCCGGCCTTGTAGCCGGCAAACAACAGCGTGAGCAGCCCGCCGATCATCACAGCTGCGGTCAACAGGCTGGCGATGAGCACGATCCCAACGAGCACGCCCAGTGGTGCCGGCTCCCGACCAAGCAGGGTCAACACACCCCACGAGAGCGAGCCGATGACGATCGAGATGCCAACAGCGTTGGCAACCGAGGCGATGATCGCGTTGACCAGGCGGTCGTTCCACGCGAAGCGGGGCTGAATGAGGCCCTGATGGAGCCCGGTGGCGATCCGGCCGCCAAGCGAGCCATACACGTTGCCACGGGTGGCCAGAAACACCGGCACCATCACAAGCAACCCTGGAAAGTCGGCGACGCTATCGAGCAGCCCCGACAACACAAGGCCGGAACAGAGCCCGCCGAGCAGCGCGATCGCCAACACCGGTAGCGCCTCCCGATAGATCGACCAGAAGACGCCGCGTGGCTGCATGGATACTCCTTGGCGAAGCCACGGCTAAAACTACTGCGCCCGCCGAGTCCGTCCCTTTATTTGACTGACGACCCTCTGTAGAGGTAGTATGGCGACCGCCACCGACGACGACACAGCAGTGACACACGGCGGCGATGAGGGCCGCTACGACGGCGAGATCCCAGTTGACGGCGACGATATCGTAATCGTCGGCAGCGGCTTTGGCGGGCTGTCGACAGCCTGTTATCTTGCCGACGCCGGGGCGAACGTAACCGTCGTCGAAAAGAACGAACAGGTTGGCGGCCGCGCCAGCCAACTCAACGCGGAGGGGTTCACCTTCGATATGGGGCCCTCGTGGTATCTCATGCCCGATGTCTTCGAGCGGTTTTTCGGCCACTTCGGCAAACAGCCAAGTGACTACTACGAGCTCACACAACTCGATCCCCACTACCGGATCTTCTTCAAGGATGGCGATCAGGTCGATATGGTGCCCGATCTCGAAACGAACAAGGAGATCTTTGAGAGGTACGAACCCGGCGCGGGCGACGCCTTAGACCGGTATCTCGACAAATCCGAGTACACCTACAACGTCGGGATGGAACACTTCGTCTACGAGGATCGCCCCCGCCTGCGGGATTACATCGATACTGACGTGTTCCGCTACTCGTGGGGCCTGTCGCTGCTTGGCAAGATGCAGGGCCACGTTGCGGACTACTTCGACCACCCAAAGCTCCAGCAGATCATGCAGTACACCCTCGTCTTCCTCGGTGGCTCACCCAGCAACACGCCCGCGCTCTACAACCTCATGAGCCACGTCGATTTCAATATGGGCGTCTACTATCCGGAGGGCGGGCTTCGCGCGCTGGTCGATGCGATGGTCGACCTCGGGGAGGAACTCGGTGTCGAGTACGTCACCGACCAGCCGGTCGATGAGATCGCCGGCCGCAAGGGCGGCTTTGCGGTCAGAACCGAACACGGCGAGGAATACCTCGCCGACTACGTCGTCTCGAACGCCGACTACGCCCACACCGAACAGGAACTCCTGCCGCCCGAAAAACGGCAGTACAGCGAAGACTACTGGGAAAGTCGTACCTACGCACCCTCCGCCTATCTCCTCTATCTCGGCGTCGAGGGCGACGTGGAACCACTCGAACACCACACACTCGTTCTGCCGACCGATTGGGACGACCACTTTGAGACCATCTTCGACGACCCACAGTGGCCCGACGACCCCGCCTACTACCTCTGTGTCCCCTCAAAAACTGACGACACTGTCGCCCCGGAGGGCCACAGCAATCTCTTTGCGCTCGTCCCGATCGCCGCCAATCTTGAGGACACGCCCGAACTTCGGGAGGAGTTCCGCGAACTCGTCCTCGACGACATCGCCGACAACACCGGCGTCGAACTCCGCGACCGCATCGTCTTCGAGAAATCCTTCTGTGTCAACGACTTCAGCGACCGCTACAACTCGATGCACGGCACCGCCCTCGGGATGGCCCACACCCTCCAGCAGACCGCCCTGCTTCGGCCGAACCGCAAATCCGAGGAGGTCGATGGGCTGTATTTCACCGGCTCGTATACGACGCCGGGGATCGGCGTCCCGATGTGTCTGATCAGCGGCCAACACACCGCCGAAGCGATCGAGGAGTGATGGCCGCCGTGGGCACCGATCAGTCGACCAGCACGGCAACCGATGGCCTGCGCTACCTGCTGATCCTCTCGCGGCCACGGTTCTGGTTTTACCTCGCCGGCCCCGTCGTCGTCGGCGTCGCGGCCGCAGCCGAAACGGTGCCCGACCTCTTTCTCCCCGTCGGCTTCGCCTTGTTCGGCTACTTCCTGTTGCCGGCAAACGTCCTGCTGTACGGCGTCAACGACATCTTCGACGCCGAGATTGACACCGAGAACCCAAAGAAAACCGAGCGCGAGGCGCGCTGGCAGGGCGGCCCCACCGTCGTCGCCAGCGTTGTCGCCAGCGGGCTGCTGGCGGTGCCGCTGTTTGCCATCGCATCCGCAGCCGCGTGGCCGTGGCTCGGCGGCTTTCTCCTCCTTGCGGTCGAGTACAGCGCGCCGCCAGCCCGATTCAAGACGACGCCGCTGCTCGACTCACTCTCCAACGGCCTCTACATCCTGCCCGGCATCGCCGCCTACGCCGCCGTCGCCGGAACCCAGCCGCCCGCGCTGGCGGTCGTCGGCGCGTGGCTCTGGACGATGGGGATGCACACCTTTTCGGCAATTCCGGATATCGAACCCGACCGCCGGGCGGGTATTCGAACGACTGCGACGTGGCTCGGGAAGCGACGTACCTACGGCTACGTCGCCGTCTGCTGGCTGGCCGCCGCCGTCGCCTTCGCGGTCGTCGATCCACGGCTTGGCGCGCTCATGGCTGTCTACCCGGTCTTTGTCGCGTGGGTGGCGACCAGTTCGGTCGCCGTCGACCGCGCCTACTGGTGGTTTCCCGCGCTCAACACCGCGGTTGGGACGCTGTTCACCCTCGGGTTGCTGTGGCGGATCGTCCCGCCGACGGAGGTGCTGCCGTGAGCAACGTTGCGGAGTCGTCGGCAGCGGAATCGACTCCCCCTGATCAACCACAGATCACCGAAGCCGAGGGGCTTGCCGACGCGGTCGCCGGCGTGCCGAAAAACCGCCGCGAGGTCGAACCGTGGCTTGACGCCCTCGTTGATGGGAACCGATTCACGATCGCGGTCTTCTTCCCGCTGATCGGCGCGCTCATGCTCGTCGGCAGCGCGGAAGGCTGGGCGGTGATCCCCGCGTTCCTGCGGTTCAATCCGCCGTTGATCGTCTTCGGGACGGTCGTGATGGCCGCGCCGATGCTCGTCGGCGTCCTCCCAACGCTCGGCCGCCGGGGCGTTACCGGACTGGGGCTGCTGACGGCCTACACATACCTGATCGAATACCTCGGCGTGACGACCGGCTGGCCGTACGGCTTCTTCGAGTACGGGATCGACCTCGGGCCGATGGTCAGCGGGGTTCCCGCCGCACTCCCTGTCTTTTTCATCCCGCTCGTGTTGAACGCCTACCTGCTGTGTTTGCTGTTGCTCGGCGACCGGGCGGCCTCGCGGCTGGCGCGGCTGGCGGTGGTGATTCCGGCGGTGGTGACGATGGATCTCGTGCTCGATCCGGCCGCGGTCTCGCTTGGGTTCTGGGCCTACGACGCCGGCGGCGTCTTCTACGACGTGCCGCTGTCGAACTTCGCGGGCTGGGTGGTGAGCGCGACGGTCGCCGTCGGCGTCCTCGATTTCGCGCTCGACCAGTCGGGGCTGTTCGACCGCCTCGACGCCTGTGACTTCATGCTCGATGACATGGTGAGCTTCGTCATCCTCTGGGGGGCGATCAACGCGTGGTTCGGCAACTGGCTGCCGGTGGTCGTGGCTACCGTCTTTGGGCTCGGGATTCTGCGGGCCAAGCGGTTCGACGTGGGGTTGCTCCGGCCCTCGACAGGCGTCTATCTCCCGCGGGTCGCCGAGCGTGAGACCTGATTCGTTGTGGCGACCGCGAAACCTAATTGGCTGGCCGCCCTGGCACCGGTATGGCCGACAGCGAGACGCCGCCCGGCCGGCCCTGTCCGCTCTGCGGCGAGTCGATGCACCACCGCCACTGTAAGTACATCTGCCCGACCCACGGCGTCGTCTACGACTGTGCGGATACGTTCTACTAGGTGCTGTCGCTCGTCTGCGACCACCTGCCACAGGCGGCTGACAAACGGCACAAAACGGGGGCGGTTCACGAACTGTTATGTCGCTTGCGGCCCTACTGCCGATATGTGCCGTGCCGCCGGAACCGGCCGACGAGACCGACGACTGGCCCCCGACTACCCCCTACATTGACATGGTAGACGACGACCAAATCGCCCGGAGCAAATCCATCCAACAGCAGACTGGCAAGACCTTCCACCTCGCGACCCGGCTGCTGCCCGAGCGCGTCCGCGAGGCGACCTACGTCCTGTATGCCTTCTTCCGCGTTGCCGACGAGGTCGTCGACGACGCCGACGGGGTCGCCCCCGCCGAGCAGCGCGCCGAACTCGAAGCGATTCGGGCGGCCGCCCTCGGCGAGCAGGCGACTGATGACCCCGTCCTCGCGGCCTTTTCGGAACTCCGCGAGGAGTACGACCTCACTGACGAGGACATCGAGGTCTTCATCGATGCGATGGTGTCGGATATCGATACCGACGAGTACGCCACCTACGACGAGTTGGAGGCCTACATGGACGGCTCAGCCTCGGCGGTCGGTCGGATGATGACCGACGTGATGAACCCCGACGACCCCGAGAAGGCCCTCCCGCATGCGACAGCGTTGGGCGAAGCCTTCCAACTCACCAACTTTCTGCGGGATGTCCGAGAGGATATCGTCGAGCGCGACCGGATCTACCTCCCCCAGTCGACGCTGGCCCAACACGGCGTCACCAACGAGCAGATCCGGAACTTCGAGATGGATGAAAACTTCGCGGCGGTCATGCAGACCGAACTCCACCGCGCCGAAGAGCTCTACGAGAAAGGTGTTGCGGGGATCAAATACCTCCCCGAGGACTGCCAGCTGGCGGTGTTGCTGGCGGCGGTGCTGTATGCCGACCACCATCGGCTGATCCGCAAGCGCGACTACGACGTGTTGTCGGCGACGCCACAGCTGGGCACCGCCCGCAAGCTCTATCTGCTGGCGAAAACGCGGTGGCAGTGGATCTGGAACAAGGATCCCGAAGCCGTCTTCTGGGCGGTCACCGGCGACAGCGGCGGCGGGATGTTCACCCGCGGCGGGAAGCTCGTCGACCGACTCCCGGTTCGGTAAGGCGATTCTCACACGCCGGGGATCAACACGAGCTATAACCGACTGCATGCGAAACCGCGAGCTATGACACTGCTCGTTCCATTCGATGGCTCCGACCTCGCAGCAACCGCGCTCAGGCGCGCCACCGAGTTCGGCGAGACCCGCGATGAGGCGGTCGTCGTCCTGACGGTCGTCCCCGACGACAGCTCCTTCGCGGTCGAACGCGGCTGGATCAACGCCGGCGAGCCGTTCGATATCGACCAACTCTGTGCGAACTTCGAACAGCGCGTCGCCGAGTTGGCCCCTGAGGCGCGGTTCCGGTGTGAAACCCCGACCGAAAACGATGCCCTGACCGCAACTGCCATCGACGATATCACCCGCACCGTCCGCCGTGTCGCCGGCGAACTGGATGTCTCGATCGTCTTTATCGGCACCGAAAACGCCGGCCGCATCTCGACGCCGGTGACGAGCGTCGGCAGCCCGCTGTCGAAAGACCCCGAGTACGACGTACATATCGTCCGGCACGCGGAGTAGACCGCAATCGGGTTGCGAAACGCGAGCACAACCACCAAACAGGATCGGGACGCACGACCAGCCATGACCGCAACACGGCTCGAACCGACTGCGGCGGGAATCGCCACCGCGGCCGACTGCATTCTTGACGGCGGCGTGATCGTCGCGCCCAGTGACACCAACCTCGCGCTCACGCTCGATCCGTGGAACGAGGCGGCTATCGAGCGCGCCTTCCGGATCAAAAACCGCGCGCCGACCGACCCGTTGACGCTGTTCATCCGCGAGCCAGCCGACTGGCGGGCGTGGGCAACAGCCGACCAGCCCGATGTTGTCGACGACCTCGTCGACGCCTTCTGGCCCGGGCCGCTCAATATCGTTCTGTCGAAGACCGACGCCGTCCCCGACCGCGTCGTTGCCGGCGGCGAGACGGTCGCGCTGGGCTGTCTGGGGAATCCAACGTGGCGTGAGCTCTCGGCGGCGGTCGACCAGCCGCTGTGTATGACCTCGGCGAATCTCACGGGAGAGGCCGACGGCCAACTCGTTGATCTCGACCTCGCCATCGAGCAGGTCGGCGACTGCGTCGACTACATCCTCGACGGCGAGGCGCGAGGAACGACCCAATCGAGTACCATCGTCGATCTCACCGGCCCGACGCCGGCGGTCCTCCGACACGGCGACATCACCGCCAGCGATCTCGCGGCCGCTGTCGACGGGCTCGCGTTCGAATCTTGAGCCGCGTCGCCAGTTGAAAGAAACAGCTACTCGTTTGTGTGTCGCGGTCATAGTTACTGATGGAGGCAACCATGCTCGACAGCCAGTGGTATCTCGGCGTGCTGCTCGCCGGCGTCGCGGCCCACCTCGTGGTGCTTTACGGCACCTACCGCCGCCAGCAGGCCGCTGCCACCACCGACGCCGACGCGGCGACAGTCGAGAACGGCGTCATCGACTGCCCCGAGTGCGGTACCGCCAACGATGCCGACTACCGCTACTGTGGTGGCTGTGCAACACAACTCCCGCATGCGGGCGCACTCAACCAGCAGGATACTGGGCCACGAGGGAGCCTCTTCGGGTAACCTCGATATGTCGGCGGTGCCGCGTGAGCTCGGTCGGCTGTCTGCGAGGCAGTTGCTCGTACACGACACACAGAGTGACCAAATCACTGTAAAAAGTGGTAGAGGAACCGGTGAGAAGTGCCTCAGAGACGATATCGGTCACCGCACGTCGTTTCGATAGTCACCGCTCCGGTAGCACCATCGAGGTACACCGAGCGAACGACCTCTCCACCGACATCCGTGGCTGCAACCGTGATATCGAGAGTGCGAAGCGTTGCGACTGCCTGTTCGATATTTCGGTCACCGATCCCCCGCCCGACAGCGGCCGAGTTGTTTCGCATGTCGACGCCGCCAGCGAGTGTCGCCACCGTGTAACGACGTGTCGCACCGGCGGATTGCAGCTCCCTGTACAGCAGCTCGATCCCGGTATCCGCAAACACAGCATCGAGTGTGGCCTGCTGCTCCGTTGCACGCGGGCGTTTGATATGTGCTAAGCCGGCGACGCCGGCCTGCGTGTCGGAGAGTGCAACACCCAGACACGACCCCAGCCCATAGGTGGCCAGCTCACAGCCCGTCTCGGTGACCGCGTACTCGCCGATGCGGACATGCCGGCGAGATGGTCGGCTGGGTGTGGCAGCGTCGGGTGCCTCATTTGTCTGGTGCATCGCAACCGGCACTACAGCTCCTCGATGTCAGACTCGTCGTCCCCTGAGCCGTTGCTGTGAGCGAATTCATCAGAAGACGAATCACTGACATCCGCCCATGCAACATGCCCGTTGGCCTCCGGTTCGGCTGGCTCCGAGTCCTGTGCTGTCAGTTGTGTTGTGCCGCCTGTGTCCGCGTTGGTGGCGGTCTCGGCCGCCGCTGAGCGTGTGGAGGTATCGGTTGGTGGCGCGTGATCTGCCGAGGGACTGGTTGACGGTGGTGTCGACGCTGACTCGGCTGGCTGTGGCTTCTGCGCCGCTGGTTGTGTGTCGGTCGCGGCTGTGGTGTCGCTGGTCGCTGCCGCCTGACCGCCGACGTTGAAGTCCGCGACGTTGTCGTGCAGATTGTCGGCGAGTTGGGAGAGCTGTTGGACGTTTGTCGCCGCCTCCGACAGTGAGGAAGCCGTTTCCTCCGTTGCCGCGGAGACATCGGTCGCCTCAGCCGCGGTCTGTTGGCTGACGGCAGAGACCTCCTCAACCATGGAGACGACCTCCTCGGTTGAGGCGGCCTGGTCGTCTGTCGCCCGGCTGATCTCGTCGATACCGCGTTCGGCTTCGTCGACGGCATCGGCGATCTCATCGAACATCTCGATCGCGCTCTCGATCGTGTCGGCCCCTGACTGCACCCGTTCGTTCATCGACTCGATATCGTCGACGGTCTCGCCGGTCATCGACTGGATCTCTTCGATCCGGGCTTCGATATCCGCGGTGGCCTCGCCAGCCTCCTCGGCGAGCGTTTTGACCTCTCTGGCTACGACCGCGAAGCCGTCGCCAGCACCATCGGCTTTCGCGGCTTCGATCGAGGCGTTCAGTGCGAGGATGTTGGTCTGTTCGGCGATATCCGAGATCATATCGACGATGTCGCCGATTGCCTCCATCTCGTCGTCAAGTGACCGAACCTGCGAGGAGGCGGCTTGGGCCTGCGATTCGATCGCGGCGATCTCGGTTTTCGCGGCCCCGGCGTTGTCGCTGCCGGTTTCGCTCCGTTCAACCGCCGTATGAGCGGTTGCAGCGACCTCTTCGGCCGAGGAGGCGATCTCCTCGACGGTCGCGGACATATCGTTCATCTCATTTGAGACGGTGGCGAGATCCTCGCTTTGATCGTCAGCACCGCGTGAGATCTCTTCGACCGACTCCGCGACATCGGTGCTTGCGGTTTGGATCTCCTCGGTGCTGGCCGACACCTCTTCTGCAGCGACGGCAACATCGTCGGCCACGGTCTGTACCTCCCGGATACTTGAACGTAATTGGGCGATCCCGTCATCGAGATTCGTCAGCACAGTCCCGTACTCGCCAGGGTAGTCGTCATCGATCGACTGATCGAGGTTGCCGCGTTTGAGCTGCTGGCTGGCCGTCGAGATCTGGCCAAAGCTGTCGGCGAGTTGGTCGCTACCGCGTTTGAAATCCGTCAGGACAGCCCCGTACTGTCCCGGGCGATCCGTGTTGATCGATTGCTCAAGCTGCCCGGTTCGGAGTGCCTCACTGGCGTCTTCGATATCCGCGAAACTGGTTGTCAACTGGTCAGTGCCCTCGTCGACACCGGTCATGATGTCGCCGTAGGTGCCCGGGTAGTCGGTGCTGATCTCCTGATCGAGATCGCCCGTCTTGAGGTTCTGGCTCACGTCGTGTAGCTCGCCGAACATATTCTCTAAGTTTCGCTGCATGTCGCCGAATGCATCCACCATCTTCCCGATCTCGTCGTCCATCGAATGCGTCGGTAGCTCCGTATCCAACTTCCCGTCGCTGATGTCGGTGGCAGACGCAGCGAGCCGTTTGATCGGCGGTGTCATGTGTCGACTCAGGATGACGCCGAGCCCGATCGCAAGCAGAAACGCCACAAGCGTCAGCCCGATGATCTCCATGTGGACGGTTTGTGTCGTGCTGTCGGCGGCCGCAACCTGAGCGGTCATCGCGTCACCCGACAGCGATTCAAGCGTGTGTGCCTGCTCCTCTAGTTCAGTGCGGAGTGTGCCCATCTCCGCCAGCGTCTCGGCGGCACGCTCCTCGTTGCCGTTTGCTTTCGCCTCGAAGTATGTGGCTGCAAGCGCGTTGTACTCGTCGTGTGTTGTCTGGATCTCGGCGAGTTGGGTCTCCAACTCACCGGAAGTGCCCATCGCGGCCGATGTATCCATCGCGGCCGCGTGTTCAGAGAACAGCGTGTCTCCCGCCTCGAACTCGGCCTGCGCGCCGGGCTCACCGAGCTCAGTTGCCTGAACAGCGACCTGTTGCTTTTCGATGCCAACGAGCATCTCGGCGGCATGATCCATGTTTTCGCCGTTCTGTGCGATGAGATGTGCCTCGTGATCAAGAGCTGACGCGCCCTGGTAGCCAACCGCTCCTGTCACACCGACAAGGAGTGCGACGACGACAAATGTCGCGATCAACTTGGCACGGAGATTCAACCGATCAAGCCGAAGGAAGTGTGTCAGACCCATAGCACAGACAAACGGTGAGACATGGGTTCAAGCTGCTAGCTAATCGGTTAACCTCTCGCTGTGTGCGATTGTTAACTGTCTAACCCCATAGGCTGAGCGGCTGGCTCGTCGTCAAGCGTCTGCCGGAGGAGCTTTTTATGGGCAGCCTGGAGATGGTTGTACACCGCTGGACTTGAGATGTCGAAGCTTGCTGCGAGCTCCTCACCCGTTATATCTCGTGGGGTTTCATAGTAGCCGCCGTAGTAGGCTGCGTTCAATATCTCCCGCTGTCGCTCGGTCAGTTCATCGAGTGTGTCCGTGTCATCCATTGCTGCAGCCGGTCGCTCCTCTTGGGCGATCAACTCGGCGTCCTCGAACTGTGTGGTGATGAACTCGAAGAGTGGCCGCCGTGGGACACCGTTCGTGATCCGGAGCTGAATCCGGGTTGACGCCGGTGTCACGGTTGCGGTGAGCAGTTGCCCGCCGTACTGTTCGACTGCTGTTGCGAAGAATGGCCTCGGCAGTTCAAGCAGAAGTTGTTGGGAATCATCGGTGCCAAAGGGGGTGGCCGAGTTGATCCCTGTTGCCGTCGACGCATACTCACACACCGCCTGGCGGTCGCCGTCGGTGACCGCTGCCATCACTGTCACCGTGTCATCGGTAGCACGGACGATCGTTTTGAGCCGAATCTCGCTTGTTGTCGCCGCGGCAAGTCGTTGCAGCGGATGAGAGTCATCAGTAAGTTCAAACGTCACCGTCGTCGGCGTGTGATTCGATCCAAGCGACCGTTGATCAAGCACGCGGGTGTAGTTCACCAGCAGCGACGACGCGTCGGTGAGCAGATTCGTATACATCTCGTCGAACGCATCGTCGTCTGCGGAGTAGGCGGTGAGCACGCCGTACAGCACATCGTCATGAACAAGCGGGACGCTCAACACGGCACGGTACCCATATGACAGTGCTTCTTTTGCCCAGTCCGTGTCCTGGACGTGCTGGGAGATGGCGTTGCTGCTGAACGGGTCACGTTCCGTTGCCGCGATATGTGCCGGAAGCGAACACGCATGCGCCGAGCGGACGGTATCAAGATACTGCTCTCCGTCACCGGCTGACGCTGTTACTGTCAGTGTGGTCTCGGTCGCGCGTGGCCGGCCGATCCACACAAAATCAACTGGGGCTGGTGTCGCGAGCTCCTCACAGACGGCAGCATCGAGTTCAGACCGGCTGTCAGCCTGTGAAACGCGATCTTGTATCGCCTGGGTTGTGTCAACGACAGCCTGTAACGTATCGACGTGTGCCCGTTGGGTCGAAAGTTGGTCAGCGAGTTGGGCCTGACTTTCGGCACTTTCGAACCCACGAAGCACGGCTTCGGCGTTTGTCGCAACGACCTCAACGATATCGATATCGACGTTGGTGAGTTCCGCCTCCGCAGGAAGGTAGACGGCGACAACACCGAAATCGCCGACGGGAACAGCAACGAGTTGACTGAAACTGACGGGTAGTCCCTCGGCTACGCTATCAAACCGTGGTGTGTTGATACGGTGTGATTCTCCGCTCCGGTATGCCTCCCACACAGGATTGTCGCCCGGCGCAACGGTCGCAAGCGAGTCTGGAAGCTCCCCAAAGGCGGCTGAGTCACAAACCGATCGAAGCACACCGGTGTCGTCGTCAAACAGCTTCATACTCGCGTAGGTGAGATCTAACGCGGTTTCCAGAAACTCAATGACGAATTCGGCGAGTGCCTGCTTCGACTCAAGCGGGTAGTACTGACGAGTCGCGGTGTGGAGTTCACGAAGCAACCGCTCCCGTTTCTCAAGTGCGGTCGTCCGATGGACACGTTCGGTGATCTCCGTCGTAATCCCGACAACCCGGTCGGTGCCATCGGGGTCGGTGATGACGGTGCCGTGTGAGCGCAGCCACCGTTCGTACTCGTCGGTATCAAGCCGAAACTCAACGTCAAAGCTCTCGTGTGAATCGATCGCCGATCGGATGTGCGCTTTGACAGTGTCCCGATCTGCTGGGTGAATCTGTTCCAGATAGGCGTCGACACCGCTCGCGTCCTCGGCAAGCCCGAGTCCCTCCGGAAACTCAATCGGGGTGATCGTATCCGACGCGGGGTGAAATGTCCACACACCGGTATCTGTCTCCGAAAGTACCAATCCAAGCCGTTGCCGTGTTTGTTTGAGTGCTTCCTGTCGTTCTTTTCGTTCGGTGACATCCTGCTGGAAACCGATGTAGTTGACCAGGGTTCCCGATTCGTCGGTGACAGGGGCGATCTCAAGGTGGTTCCAGAACGCCGAGCCGTCGGCGCGATAGTTGCGGATCGTTACTGACGCCGGCTCCGCGGCATCAATCGCCGCTCGGAGTTCTGCAACCGTTTCCTCGTCAGTCTCCTCGCCCTGTAAGAATCGACAGTTTCGACCGAGCGTCTCCTGACGCGTATAGCCCGTCTGCTCGACGAATCCATCGTTCACATAGACGAGTGGGTTGTCTTCCTGTGTTGGGTCACTGACCACGATGCCGATTGGAGCCGCGTCAACGGCGTTGCGCATCTGTTGGAGTTCGCCCTCCCGGGCTTTTCGCTCGGTAATATCCTGAATCGTGCCGCGAACGCGAATCACGTCGCCATCGTCGTCGAACTGTGGTTCGCCGCGCGTCCGCACCCAGCGAACCGTGTCGGTGTCGTCAATCAGCCGCAGTTCGAGATCGTAGGCGTCGCCGGCGTCAACCGCCCGCTCAAAGGCGTCTTTGATTGCGGGGCGATCAGCTGGGTGATAGGCCGCGATACCGCGCTCGCTGGTGATTTCGGTATCCGTCGAGAGCCCGTATATCTGGTACACCTCGTCAGTCCAATAGAAGTCGTCCGTCCGCAGGTCATACTCCCAAGCGCCGACGTTGGCGATATCCTGGGCTTTTGTGAAAAGATCGACCTGTCGGTCACGTTCATTGGCATGCTCGCGGCGGGCCGTGATATCGGTAAGTGTCAGTAGGACTCGGCCGACCGCAGCGTCGTCAGTATGGATCGGCACGGCGTTCACTGACACCAAGACATCGTCAGCATGCGGCCGTGTGATCGTACATTCATGCTCGGAGATCGGTTCGGCTGTGTCGATCACGTCGGCTACCGGAAATCCGTTTTCAACGATCCGTTTTGTCCCGTCGTCGAGTGTGATCCAGCCATCCGCGCTGTACGACCCCCCAACGAGTTCCGTGTGTGGCGTCGCAAACAACTCGCCGGCACGCGCGTTCGCCCGTTCAATCGTCCCATCAGCCCCCACGATGAGCTTCGCCAGCGGGCTTGACTCGAAGATCGACGCGGTGAGCTGTTTCGTGTCGGCGAGCTCCTGAGAAATCGCCCGCCGCTGGAGGAGGTTATCAATCCGGCGGGTGAGTGCCGCCGTCGTCGTCGATGGTTCAATGACGCTATCGTATCGAACGGAGAACTCAATGTCGACGCCCTGGTCTCGCTGCGACGAGGCATCGGCGAGCAACACAACGGGAGCAAAAACCGGCGATTGCTGTGCTCGCCAGTCGGTGACGAGCGCTGGCTGTGTCCGGAGCGTCGCCGCATCAACGAGACACAGATCCACAGTAGCCGGCACGGTGTCGTCACAATCGATCAGGTCATACGCCGCAAACAGCTCAGTCGCTGCTGGATCCGCCTGAGAACCACTGCAGACAACGCCGATTGTTGCCTCCTGTGAGCCGTCCGCGGAGATCATACGCCAGCCCACCACCGAACCGCGGTGGACACCGCCATCGCTGGGGCTGCAGCGACATCGGTCCCCGAGAGTACCCCCTCGCTACGGTCTGCTGAGCCGCGTCCGGTGACACGGGGCGTGGACGTGGGGACGGCAGGATCGGCTGGTGGCGCGTCCGTCGATGCGTCGGCCGGCACCACTACTGGCGGTGATGTGCCGCCAGTCGCAGGGGTTCGGCGAAAGCTGCTACCTATCATTACTACTACATCGGCTTGCAGCAAAATAAGTTAGCAGGGCGGAGCTACCCCGACATTGTAACCGACTACTAGGAGACGCGATATCGGCGGGGTGCCACGAGGTGAAAAAGTGCGGTTGTAAGACGGGTCGAACCGAACCCGTGCCGTTAGGCTAACACTCCGACCAGCCGCAGGACTCGCAGGTCTTGCAGCCTTCCGAGAAGTACAGCGACATGCTGCCACACTCAGGGCACTCCGGCGATTCGCCGGCCGCGAGTAGCTCGTCGGTCGCGTCGTCGGTGGCCGCCTCGTCGGCCGGCGGCTCGGTCATCGAATCCGTCGTCGCGCCGCTGCTCGCACCCGCTGAGACGGCCGCGCCGCCGTCGGTTTCAGGCGCAGTCGGCTGTCGTTCTTCAGTCTCTTCCTCGTTGAGCTCCGAGAGGTTCTGCTGTTTCGGGTACGGCTCCTCGATGTCGCCGTCAAGGTAGCGGCGCAGCGCGGTGCCGATGGCATCGGGGATAGAGTTGATCTGCTCGCCTTTGTCCCAGGCGACTTTCGGGGATCGAATCCCGTTCAGTTCGTTGGCGATCTCCTCGGGATCGACGCCCGAGCGCAGGGCGGTCGAGATCGTCTTGGCGAGGGCCTCGGTGAAGGAGGCCGTGAAGCCGCCGGAGTTGCCGATGTTGGCGAACAGCTCGAACGGTCGGCCCTGTTCGTCCTCGTTGATGTTGACGTAGACCTTCCCGTAACCGGTGTCGACGCGCTGGGTGACGCCGTAGAGCACGTCCGGCCGCGGACGTTTCTTGCCGAGGCCTTCCTCGGTCGTCTCGGGTTGGGTGAACAGCTCGTCGAGTTCTTCGCCGAGTTCGGCACGCACCTCGTCGTTGTCGAGGAAGTCCTCGATGCCGCCGAAGACCTCCTCGATCTGGGTGGTGATCTGCTCGGCAGCCTCGCCGTCGTCGGCGAACTCGGTGTTCTTCGCGCGGGTGGTGAGCACCTGCTTCGAGCGGGTACCGTCGCGGTAGACGGTGACGCCTTTCCCGCCGTTCTCGTAGATGTAGCGGTAGACCTCGTCCATGTCCTCGGCGGTCGCCGAGTTCGGGAAGTTACAGGTCTTCGAGATCGCGGAGTCGACGCCGGCCTGACAGGCACACTGGACGCCGGCGTGTTCCTTCCCGGAGAGGTCGGAAGTAACGACGAACAGTTCACCGATGGCTTTCGGGACGGTGTCGAGCCCTTCGACGCCGTCGAACTCGTTTTCGGCCATCTGCTCTTGGGCTTCCTGTTTGACGGCGTCGACGTCGATGTCGTTTTCCTCCAGGACGCGAAGGAAGTAGTCGTCAAATTCGACCAGCATCTCGTCGCCCTGGACGTCGTCGGAGACGTTCTTGTAGTAGGCGACGTTGTAGATCGGCTCACAGCCGCCGGTGGTGTTGCCGATCATCGAGGTGGTGCCGGTCGGCGCGATGGTCGTCGTGTTGTGGTTGCGGATCGGGAAGCCGTCGGCCCATTCGTCGGCGTCCTCGCCGGTGTGGTGTTCGAACCACTCGCGGTACTCCGTCGGGTTTGCGTACTTCGAGTCCTCGTAGTCGGCGAAGGGGCCGCGTTCTGCGGCGAGTTCGTGGGAGGCCCACTTGGACTCGTGGTTGATGTGGGTCATCAACTGCTCGGCGATGGCGTTGGCCTCATCGGAGCCGTAGCGAACGCCGATCTGGATGTACAGCTGTGCGAGGCCCATGATGCCGAGGCCGATTTTTCTCATTTCTCGGACTTTCTGTTCGATCTCGTCGACCGGGAAATCCGACATCGTGACGACGTTTTCGAGGAAGCGCGTCCCGGACTCGATCCGGCGGTTGAACGCGTCCATGTCGATAGCTTCCTGGATGAACGCCTCGGCAGCGGCGTCGAGAGTGTCGTAGGCGTCGCCGTTGTTGTCGTACCAGACGCGCCAGTCGGGGGCGTCCTTGTCGGCCAGTGTCGAGAGGTTGATGTGGCCGAGGTTGCAGGCCTCGTACTCCTCAAGCGGCTGCTCGCCGCAGTTGTGAACGACGATGCCGTTGGCGACGAACGACTCCGTGTCCGGCTCGGTCAGATCGTAGACGGCCTCGTGGCCGTCGTGACTGACGGATTTGACCGTCGCCTCGAAGGTCTCGCTGTAGGGGCCACGGTCGTAGCCCGCGAGTAGCTCGTCGAGGGCTTCGTTCTTCGAGTCGAGCAGGAACCCGATCTCCTCGCGGAACCGCAGCAGGTTGTCCTTCGAGATGACCAGATCGTGGTCGGCCTGTCGCTCGTATTCGGCCGTGCCGCCGTTCCCGTCCGGCATCTCTTGACTGCCGGCCTCGTGTCGCTCCTCGTAGATTTTGCTGAAGATCCCGAAGTTCGTCAGCAGTTGCTGCGTCTCTTTGAGCAGGCCGATATCCGTACTCGACAGCCGAACCGAGACGCCCTTTTCGAGATTACCCTGTACGCCACCATCAGCGGTGAACAGCGCACGAAGGAAGCTGCGAGCCATCTCCTCGCTGCCGCGCATCACCGAGTCGGGAACTTGGTGTTTGGTGTCGGTGAGCCCGACCGACTTCGCGAGTTCGTAGAGGCGGGTCGACCGAATCCGCTGTTCGATGGCCTGCGCGCCCCGGTAGTCCGCATCCCGGCTGACCTCGTTGGCACTGATCCCGTAGTCGCCGTTGCCGAGTGGTTCGCGGACGACCTCGTTGACGTCCTCTGCAAGCGACGCCGATATCTCGGCGTCCTCGTCGTAGAAGTTCAACACGGCACGCTCTTCGCCGGTTTTCAGATGACCGTCGCCGACCAGCCAGCCGAAGACGCGACCTTCCGCCGCGCTGCCGTGCTGGCCGAACGATCCCTTTCGGTTCTGGATGTGTACCGCATCGCCGGCCGAGAGATATTGCGCTTCGACCCAGCCGTCGGCGGTCATCACGCGGTGGTCAGCCGTGAGCCGGAGTTCGTACCCCTCCTCGGTCGTGAGTTCGTACACGTCCTTCTCGCCTGTTTTGTAGACGCTGCTGGCCTCCTTGACCGACGCGTCGCTCAGACGACCGTCGACGACTACATCAGTCGCCGTTCCCTGTTCGTACAGCTCCTCGGCCGGGATCAGTCCGCTGTCGGTGCTAATCAGCGTCTCGCCGGTGACACACGGGTTGGTGGCGAGGATCTCGTGGTCGGGATGTTCCTCAACGTCGAATGAGTGCTGTTTGTTGACGCGTTCGAGATAGATCACGCCGGGTTCGCCGTTCTCGTAGGCCCCGTTGACCATGTGCTCCCAGAGTTCCTCGGCGGGAACCGACAGCTCCTCACCGACCTCGACGTGCTCGCCGAGGCCGTGAAGCTCGTAGAGTTCCTTCGTCTCGGGGGTAGCAATGTGGGGTTCCTCGGTGCGGGGATTGGTGAAGGTGAACTCCTCGCCGTTGAACAGCGCCTCCATGAAGTCGTCGGTGACGCCGACGGAGATGTTGAAGTTCGACAGGTGGCCCTCGACAGCGTTGCGGAGGTGTTCGGGGACGCGACCCTCCTCATCGATCAGCTCGCGGGCCTCTTCGAGCGCGTCGGCGAAGGAGTTGTGCGTGAAGTCGTCGGGGTCGTTGAGCCGCAGCGAGTGCGCCAGCGAGACGTCCTTGTTCTTGGCGTGGATGAACTGGATCACGTCAGGGTGGGAGACACGCATGACGCCCATCTGCGCGCCGCGGCGCGCGCCACCTTGGGCGATGGTCTCACACATCTGGTCGTAGGTGCGCATGAACGTGATCGGCCCCGACGCGATGCCGCCGGTTGAGCCGACCGAGTCGCCGTACGGGCGGAGCTTCCAGAACGCGTACCCCATCCCACCACCGGACTGGAAGACCTCCGCGGCCTCCTTTGCGGTCTGGTGAATATCCGTGATATCGTCGCCGGGCGAGTCGACGAAACAGGCCGACAGCTGCTGGAGTTCGTCGCCAGCGTTCATCAGCGTCGGCGAGTTCGGCATGAACGAGAGCTGGGTCATCAGCTCCTCGAACTCGTCGGCAACACTCTCAACGTGGCTTTGGATATCGTCAGGGAGTTCGGGAACGATCGTTTTGTACGAGAACTTGTTGACGTTGTACACCGACAGCGTCGTTTCAGCGTCGTCGTCAGCGGTCGTGCCTGTGCCGAAGACTTCCGCGGCGAGTTCGTCGCGCCGTGGGTGATCGGGCTTGATCTGGTCGGGGGTGACCGTGATCTCGGTGTCCTGTTTGTCGGCCTCGAAGACGGCCTCGGCGAGCGCAACGTTTTGGGCGACGCGTTCGAACAGCTCCTCTTGGCTTTCGTCGACGTTGCCGTCGGCATCCTTCCGGAGATACCGGGCGGGGAGGATGTTGTTGTAGGCGTTGCTCGTCAGTCGGTCTTCGAGCGTGTCGCCGGTGGTGCGTTTGATGGGCAGTTCGAGTTCGTCGGCGGAGAGCTCCGCGCGGCTCATTCGTCGGCCCCCTGCGGTGCGTCGGCGTGTCGGATGGTGGTTTTGTTCTGGTGGCGCATCTGTGTACTCCGTAGCGAAAGACGGGACTGTGGTACCGATGGCACCCTCATAACAGCTACGGTTGCGGTAGCACAACCAGGGTTGCACTGGAAAGTACTGCCGCTCGCTGGGCTGCGATCTGAAGAGGGTCGGTTCTGTCCGCGTCCGGTAGCTATTGTGTGATGGGACTGATCCGGTATAAGCGTGCCCAAACCGGACTGAAAGTGAAACCCGGTCGGAGGGCAGCTGGTCGGCCCAGAGGTGGCGACTACCGCTGTCAACATCGACAGTTGGGAACCGAAAGTAGTCCCCACAAGCTTATTCCGATTCGGTGTCTCGCTCGGGATATGTCATCGCTCGCACTTATCGGCGGACTCGCAAGCGGCGGGATCGCCGGGCTGAGCCTCCCACAGCTGCTGATCGCCCTCGTCGGGATGCTTGTCGTGCTCATCGTGGGGCGGATCGTCCTTAAGATCGCGTGGCGACTCGTCACCATCGGCGTCGTTGTCGTCGGCGCGCTGCTCATTCTCGTCCAGTTTGGGCTGTTGTAGCTGAACCCCCCGAGGGCGTGACCGCAGCCACTGTCGGTCAGGTGGCAGCGATTGATTATCTTTGCTGATAATTTCAGGCCGTGATTTAAGAGCATAGGAAAAGGAACCGTTAGACACCACCTACGGGATCGCCCGTAGGCATCCATGTTCAACACTGCGAACCGAGGTAGCCAGCGGCTATGACGAGCCGCCGTCAACTCCTTCGTGGGGTTGCCGGCACCCTTTCCGTGTTCGGAGGGCTCCGCTGGGGCGGCCTCGTCGCACCCGCCGACGCCCAAGCAAACGAGACGGCGTCGGATAGCGACGCGTCCGGCGATGGCGACCCAACGGGGCTCCCCGGATACACGGTCGGCCAGATATATCTCCGCTACGAGGAACACGTCGGGATCACAACGTTTGTCGAACTCGAAAACGAACACGAGGACAACGAGGAGCGCGTTCGCCTGGAGGCGGATGCCCGTGGGCCGAATGAGACCCTCGGCACCGACGGAACGTGGGAAGATATCCCTTCGACATTTGAGCGAACGGTTAAGCTCCGCATCGACAACGTGTTTGACCTCTACAACGCGGTCGACAACGTCACGGAACTCGTGATCCGCGGCCGGGTACCCGACGGCGAAACCGATGTGATCGCGGCGTTTTCCGGCAGCAGATTTCGGAAGGGGATCGAAAGCGGTGGCCCAACCGAACCCGACGGCGGCACCGACGCCGCTGTCGAGGTACAACAGGAAGGCGAGACTGGCGACGCCACAGCCGGCGACACCGAACCGTCAGCCGACGACGAAAGCGACGAGACAACCGAGGAGAGCGACGAAACCGAAGCAAGCGGCGAGACCACACCCGACGACGAGACGGGGGCGGACACAGCCAGTCCCAACGAGGTTGATCCCGCGAATCAAACCGGCGTTGATGTCAGCAACCCGGAGGACGTGGTTTCGGCCGGTGGTGACGACGGTGAGACCAGCGACGACGGCGGCAGCGATAGCGACGGCGGCGACAACGAAAGCGGCGGTGGCCTCCTCGAAAGTCTCTCCTTTGGCGTGTTTGGTGGGTGAACACCGCTCCCAGAACAGCAGAGTTAGGCGTCCGAGCGCGGTGAGGACGCCGCCGACTCACCAGCCGTCTGCCGCAGAAAGTTGTCGATCAGATCGTGACCAACAGCGGTCAGCACGCTTTCGGGGTGGAACTGGACGCACTCGATGGGATGTTCGCGGTGGCGAATCCCCATCACCAACTCCTCGCCGTCGTGGTCGGTCGTCGCCGACACCTCGAAACAATCGGGAATATCGGTCGCAATCAGCGAGTGATACCGCCCGGCCTGAAACCCCTGTTCGATGCCGGCAAAGACACCCTCGCCATCGTGATCCATCGGGTAGGCCTTGCCGTGGATCGGCGCGGGCGCGTGGCCGACGTGGCCGCCGTACTCGTAGGCCGCCGCTTCGAGGCCGAGACAGACGCCAAGTGTCGGGGTTTCGGGACTCACCTCCCGAAGCACGTCCATCGTCACCCCCACGTCACGGCTGTTTTTCGGATGCCCCGGGCCGGGACTGATGAGGATCGCGTCGGGATCGACAGCCCGGATCTCGTCGAGCGACGCGGTGTTTTTCAACACCGTCACGTCGATTGCCTCGAACCCACCATCGCCGTCGGAGATACGGGTTTCGGAGACGTACTCGACGAGATTGTAGGTGAACGAATCGTAGTTGTCGACGACGAGGACGTTCATTGCTCGCCCTCCCGTGCTTCAAGCTGCTCGATGGCGGTCAACACGCCGTCCATCTTTTGTTCAGTTTCCTCGTATTCGGCCGTCGGGTCGCTGTCGGCAACGAGGCCCGCACCCGCCTGCACCGTAATCAGGTCGTCGCCTGCGCGCGCGCCGTCGATCCGGCGATCCGCGTCGTCGCCGGCCGCGTCAGCGATGATTTCGCCGTCGCCAGTCACGCCGCCGTGGTCGACGGTCGCCGTGCGGATCACGATCGCGAAATCGGCGTCGCCGCTCCAGGAGAAGTAACCGACGCCGCCGCCGTAAACGCCGCGCGGTGCGGCTTCGAGGTCGTCGATGATCTCCATGGCGCGGACTTTCGGCGCGCCGGTCAGCGTGCCCGCCGGGAACGTCACCCGGGCGGCGTCGAACGCGTCGTACTCGTCGGCGACGCGGGCGGTGACCGTCGATTCGATATGCTGGACGTGGCTGTATTTGAGGACGCTCATGAACTCCTCGACCTCGACGCTGCCGGGGTCGGCGACCCGGCGCACGTCGTTGCGCGCGAGGTCGACGAGCATCGTGTGCTCGGCTCGCTCCTTGCCGTCGGCCAGCATCTCGCCGGCGAGGCGGCGATCCTCGACGGGGCTGGAGCCGCGCGGACAGGTGCCCGCGATGGGGTTCGAGACGATCCGGTCGCCCTCGACAGACACCAGCGTTTCGGGACTCGCACCGACAATCGAGCGGTCGCCGTGGCGCATGAGGTACATGTACGGCGAGGGGTTGACCGATCGCAGGGATTCGTAGAGGCTGACCGGGTCGACGTCGCCGGTGAGTTGGCGGCGACGCGAGATGACGCCCTGATAGATGTCGCCGTCGAGGACGTGCTGTTTGGCCGTGCGGACGGCGTCCTCGTAGTCGCTCTGCGAGCCAGCGGTCTCGCCCGTTCGGTGGAAGCCGGTGGTCGGTGGTTCGTCGGCGTCGGCCAGTGTCGCGGCAACGTCGGCGGCTTCCGCCGTGAGATCGTCGTAGATATCGCCGGGGTCATCGTCGGGGCCGACGACAGGGGTAAAGACGAGTTCGACCGTTCCCTCGGCGTCGTCGAAGACGAGCGTCCGGGTCGTCAGCGCGAACTGGGCGTCCGGTACCTCGGTGTCGGGTCGTTCGCGGCCGACCTCTTCGAGGACGAGATCGTAGACGGCTTCGTGAGCGAGAAAGCCGACGAGGCCGCCCGAAAGCGTCCGGCGGTCGCTGGCGGGGAAGCCGCGCTGGTCGAGGCTCGGGAGGCCGCCGCGGAGACGGTCGAGTACGTCGCCGTTGGTCGCCGCGTCGCCGCGGTAGGCGTCGACAACGAGGTCGCCGGCATCGCCGAGGCGGTCAACTTCAGTGCGGTCAGGGTACACCGAGATGACGGCTTCGGGGTCGTAGCCGACAAACGAGTAGCGAGCGTGGCGTTCGGCGTCGGTCGCGGCGGTGAACGCGCCGTCGGGATCGGAGGAGGCGACCTTTTCCGCACTCTCCAAGAGGAAATTGTACGCGCTGCGACCGGCGAGGGCGGCGTAGGCGGCGAGCGGGGAGGTGTCGAGTTCGAGCGTCGCGGCCGCGCGGGCGACGACCGGCTCCTCGCGGTCGTCGTCAACGAGGTCGATAAATTCGGCGCGGTCGCGGTCGAAAGTGAACAGGTCGGTATCGGCCGAACTGTCACCGCTGGCTGCTGTCTCGCCGGTCGTCATGCTGGCACCTCGATCTCGCGGCCCGCGTTCCGGACGAAGGTGGCGACGGCGGTGTGATCCTTGCTGCCCTCGGATCGCTCGACGCCGGAGGCAACGTCGACGCCGAACGGCGCGGCCACGCGGATCGCCTCGGCGACGTTGTCAGGGGTGAGCCCGCCAGCGAGGATCACCGGCGTCGTCAGGGACTCGACAAGGTCGGCGGTCGCCTCCCAGTCGTGGGGTTCGCCGGTGCCGCCCGCGCCCGCCTCGGTCGTCGAATCGATGAGGAGGGCATCGGCGACGCCGTCAAGCGCGGTGGCACGGTCGGTGTTCTCGTGGTCGACGGCGGCGATGATCTTGACGCCCGTTTCGGCGCGGATGTAGCCGAGGTCGTCGGCGTCGAACTCGCCGTGGAGTTGGAGCGCGTCGGGCTGGATCGCTTCGACGAGTTCGACCGCGTGGTCGGCATCGTCGGGCATCGAGACAAGCGTCGCGGTCACGAACGGCGGGACGACGGCGACCAACTCCGCGGCGGTGCTGCGATCGACCTCCCGGGTCGTCGCCACGTCGACCGCCGAGATGATCCCGACGGCGTCGGTGCCGGCCTCGACAGCGGCCTGCAAATCGGCGCGGTTCGTGATGCCGCAGATCTTGGTGCGTGCCATCAGGCGTCTCCAGCCTCCGGTTTGGGCGTCGCCTCGCGCAACGCGTCGAGTTTCGCCGCCGCGTCGCCGGAGTCGATAGCGGCGGCAGCGGCGTCGACCCCGGCTTCCAGCGACTCGGCTTCGCCAGCGACATAGATCGCCGCGCCCGCGTTGGCGAGGATGAGGTCGCGTTTCGCGCCGGTTTCCTCGCCGGTGACGATGGCTTCGAGGTCGGCGGCGTTTTCCTCGGGTGTGCCACCGGCGACAGCCTCGATTGGAGCCGAATCGAGACCGAGGTCTTCGGGCGTGAGCGTGAACTCAGTGACATCGTCGCCGTCGACTTCGGCGACGGTGGTTGCGTCGTGGAGGGCGATCTCGTCCATCCCCGCGCCGTGGACGACGAGCGCGCGGTCGACCTCCATCTCGGTGAGCGCGCGGGCGATTGTGGGCACGAGGTCAGGATCGTAGACGCCGAGCAGTTGGGCGTCCGCGGCGGCGGGATTTGTGAGGGGGCCGAGGACGTTGAAGATCGTCCGCATCCCGAGTTCCTTTCGCGGGCCGATGACGGCCTTCATCGCGGGGTGGAAGACGGTCGCCAGCATGAAGCCGATCCCCTCCTCATCGATGGCGTCTTCGACAGCAGGCGGTTCGGCATCAACGGTGACGCCGGCGACTTCGAGCACGTCCGCGCTGCCAGAGGAGGAGGACACCGAGTAGTTGCCGTGTTTGGCGATCGGGACGCCCGCGCCCGCGGCGACGATCGCGCTCGTCGTCGAGACGTTGATCGTATCGTAATCATCGCCGCCGGTGCCGCAGGTATCGACCAGCGGCGAGCGGTCGGGCTCGATCGTCCGGGCGGCATCGCGCATCCCCTGTGCGAAGCCGGCGATCTCGGTTTCAGTTTCGCCCTTGGCTCGCAACGCAGACAGCAGCGCGCCGATCTGCGCCTCGGTTGCCTCCTCGAAGACGAGGCGGGCGGCGTCCCGTGCCTCGTCGAGTCCCAAATCCTCGCCGTCGGCCACACGTTCGATATAATCCTGCATTGTTAGTCACCAGTGTATGAGTTCGTCTTATGATGTACACGTCTGTACATCGCTAAAAGGCTATCGACCGACGACGAAGCGCGTGGGATCACGACACACCGCGACAGCGGCCGCAGCAACAGTGTTTAGAAACAACCAGCAAGCAGGCGGGTCGGCCGGCCGTCCAACCGCATTCCTGGCGGACTGAAAGGGCGAGGCTCTCTCGGCGAACCCGGACGACGCAAGCACCGCAGGAACGAGCGAAGCGAGTGACGAGGAGCGCAGCGAGTCCCGGGAGCCGAGAGAGCCGAGGGCTTTCTACACCGATTTCCTCACAGCGACTTCGGATTTGAACAACACCACGAATCCGTATTGACCGACAACAGGCGGGCGGTTCCCAAACCACCAGCCGGGCCGCGCTTCGAAAGCTTCAATTACGTCCCCCGGGTACTGGCAAGTGCGTCAAACGCACGACCAGCACGGGTTTGTGGTCTAGTCTGGTTATGACACCTCCTTGACATGGAGGAGGCCGGCAGTTCAAATCTGCCCAAACCCACTTTCTGATTTCTCGCAACGATGATCGATACGACCATAGTTGGCGTTGAAGATATCCTCATCACCATCGGAATGGGTGAGTTCGATGCCGCAACCGGGTTCTACGTCGCCGTCGCCGTCATCACCCTGCTGATCGTGTTCGCCACGATCTGGGTCTGGTTGAGTACGCGCAGCAGCTAATCGGTGACGACAGCGACACAACCCCCGAGACCAAACCACCAACACCACAGCCACCGCGACGGTGGGCTTTTTACGACGGCCAGCGTGGATAGCGGTCATGGAGGCTGCGTACTGTCGGACGACCGGCAGCGAGTTCCGGTCGACGCTGCAGGAGTTCGATGCCGACCCCGCAGTCGAGGGGTTGCTCGTGTTGGCGACACCCGACGACGCATTTACGCCGGCAACCATCGACGAGACGCTCCGGGAGCTGTCGACGCCGGTGTTCGGCGGGCTGTTCCCGAATGTCATCCACGAGGGCGAGGCCCACGCCGACGGCGCGATCGTCGCCGGCCTCGCGGTTCGCCCGGCCGTCGAGACGATCACCGATGCCGACGAGCCGATCTCTACCGACGCCGACCCGATCACCACCACCGACGCCAACGACTACGAGACAGCGTTCGTCTTCGTCGACGCCTTCGCCGACGACGGCGACCGGTTCGTCCAGCAGCTGTTCAACGCCTACGGCGTCGAGTACACCTACATCGGCGGTGGGGCCGGCACCCTTGACGGCGACAGGCGGCACTGTTTGTTCACCAACGACGGGCTCGTCGGCGACGCGGCCGTGGTGGCGAGGATCACCGCCGAAAGCACGATCGGTGTCGAGCACGGCTGGACAGACATCGGCGGCCCCTTCGAGATCACCGCCGCCGACGGCCGGCGACTCGAAACGCTTGACGGCCAGCCGGCCTACGACCGCTATGCCGGCATCATCGACGCCGAAACCGATCGCACCGTCACGAAAACAAACTTCTTCGAGGTGGCGAAATCCCATCCCTTCGGGATCAGCCGATTGGGTGCCGAGCGGATCGTCCGCGACCCCTTCGAGGTCGACGACGATGGCTCCTTGCGGTGTTTCGGCGCGCTCCCCGAAGGCGAGTTCGTCCACGTCCTGCAGGGCGACCCCGAAAGCCTCGTGGCGGCGGCCGACCGCGCGCATGCGGCCGCCAGCGAGGGGGCAAGCACCGACAGCGCGCTGATAACCTTCGACTGTGTCTCGCGGGCCCAGTATCTCGAGAGCGCATTCGACCGGGAACTGGCGGCACTCAGCCAACGGGGGTCGACGATCGGCGCGCTGACCATCGGCGAGGTCGCCAACGACGGGCGGGGCCATCTCGAATACTACAACAAAACCGCGGTCGTCGGGGCCGTCGATGGCCTATGAGCGACCTGCGCGGAGGTGAGTGACGATGCCCGATCGCCGACAACGAATCCAGCTGCTCCACGAGATCTCATTGGCGATCAGCCCGGGAGAAACGCTGGCGGCAACCGCCGAAACCGCCCTCGACGCCTATCTGGGGAAGCTGAACTGTACGGTCGGCGGTGTGTTCAGGCAGCGGGAGGACGGCGGCTACGAGCAGATCATCGCCCGACCCGCGGCGGCTGTCGACGATCCGGTGTACGCCGCCGCGAGAACCCGTCTCGCCGAGCGGGCCGATGGCGACGCCGCAGGCGAGTCGTTCCCGATCGTCGGCGAGGGTGGTGACGACGGCCACTACTATCTCTTCGAACTCCCCGATTTCGGCGCGTTGGTGCTCGGCACACACGGGGAGCCATTTTCCGAGTCGATCATCGACGAGCTCGGGCCACTCAACGAGAAGCTTGCAACCGCGTGTACGGCCAAGGCAGCCGAATCGACGCTCAGAAACGAGCGACGGCGGTTCGAGGCCCTGTTTACGACGATCCAGGAGCCGATGGCCACCGTCTCGGTCACCGATGGGACGGCGACGATCACCCGCAGAAACGAGGCCTTTGAAACCACCTTCGGCGACGCCACCGCGATGACCGAGGGAAGCCGGCTCGAACCGACGATCCCGGCAGCACCGAGCGACGCGGCGACCGCAGCCGAGATCGACACCCAACTTGCCGACGGCCAGCCGGTAACCACGGAGAGCAGCCGACAGACCGTGGGTGGCACCGGCGACTTTCTGTTGCGGGCCGTCCCGGTGACGACCGCGACCGGCCGGGAGTGGTTCTTTCTGTACGTCGATATCACCGACGAGAAACGCCGCCGCCGGACGCTGGCGTCGCTGTACGAGGACGCACAGGCGGTGTTGACAAGCGAGGATCGACAGACCGCCTGCGAGCGAACGGTCGAAACGGCGATGGCGGTCATCGACGCGTCGGTCGCGGAGGTACATCTCTACGACCGGGCGACCGACACGCTCACCCCGGCAGCGACGACGGCCGAAGAGCCGGTGTTTACCGCACCCAGCGAGGAGGCTGCGACACCACTGTGGGAGGTTTACGGCGGATCCTTCCGGCGGTTCGACGCGCTGTCGGCGGCCGATGTCTCGATCGCCCACAGCGGGATGGCGATCGAGAGCGTGCTGCTCTACCCCCTCGGCGACCATGGGGTGCTCATCCTCGGCGACGAACAGGCGGCGGCGTTCGACGAGACCGACGGCCAGCTCGGTGGGCTGTTGACCACACTCGGCACAATCGCGCTCACCCGCGCCCAGCGGATTCAGAGCCTCGAAGCCGTCCAGGCGATCACCCAGGAGGCCGTCACCGCCGACACCCGGTCGGCGATGATCGATGCGGTGCTCGATCGGCTACCGACAGCCCTCAACTTCCCGATCACGGGGCTGTGGGAGTATAATGCGGTCGCCGACCAGCTTGAACCGATCGGAATGACCGAGCCGGCCGTCGAGCTATTTCCCACACTACCGACGTTCGGGCGCACGGATGGGATCGCCTGGGAGGCGTTCAAACGCGGCGACACGGAGCTTGTGTCCGATGTTGCCAGCCGGCCCGACGCCTACAACGAGGATAGCGTGATCCGGTCGGAGGTCATCGCCCCGATCGATGAGTTCGGCGTGCTGATGGCCGGGGCGGTGCGACCACAGAACCTCACCGACACCGATCGGAGCATCGTTGAGACGCTGACATCGAATCTGGCGACCGCGATCGAACTCGTCGACAACCGGGAGGAGTTGCAGCTGCTTGAGGCGGTGTTTGATCGCGTGCTCAGACACAATCTTCGCAACGATCTGACGGTGATCAAGGGGTATGCCAACGCCGTGGCCGAAGACTGCGAGGCGTCGCCACACACAGCCGAGATCATCGACCACTGTGAGAACCTCGAACGGACGGCCACCAACGCGCGGACGATGCGGGAGGTCGTCCAGACGCGCGAGCAGCGACGCGCCGTCGACATCACCACCGCCATCAAGGACGCGATCGACCTCGCGCCCGACCCGCCGGCGACGGTCACGGTAACTACCGATATCGCGACGACAAGGGCGGTCATCGCCCACCCAAAGCTCCCGGTTGCGATCGCCCAACTCATCGAGAACAGCGTGGAACACGGCGTCGATGCCGACGGCGAAATTCGGGTAACAGCTGTCGACGACGGTGACGACGTTGTGATCGCGGTCATCGATGACGGCCCCGGCATCCCGCCGAACGAACTCGCCGTCATCGACCAACACGGCGAGTCAGAGCTCGAACACGGCAGCGGGGTTGGGCTCTGGCTGATCGACCGGATCGTCGACTACTCGGATGGCGTGCTCTCGTTTGACACCGACGGCGGGACGACCGCGCGGATCACGCTCCGTGCCGCAGAGGAGGGATGAATCGACCGAGGGCGGTGAGATCGGAATCTTTTACTTGCGGCACGGGCGAACATACGTTGAGCCGAGGTAGCCTAGCCTGGCCAAGGCGGTAGATTCGAAATCTACTGTCCATTCGGACTCGGGAGTTCAAATCTCTCCCTCGGCGTTGTAGCCGACACAAACTACGTAGCGGCGCGTTTCATCGCGCCGCGAGACACTGTGTCGGCGGAAACGACAGTCGAGAGTTTGAACGAGGGAGCGACCACCGGGAGCGACCGTCGTTCAAATCTCTCCCTCGGCGTTTCTACCGCGAGCAACACGCCGAGAGCCCGCTGTGGCTCTCGGTTGCCGCGAGCGGGTGTACCCGTGACGGGAGATTTGAAGCAGGGAGCGACCACCGGGAGTGACCGTCGTTCAAATCTCTCCCTCGGCGTTGCTGCGCGGACACAACCAACAAGCGGCGCGTTTGCAACAGCGTGGTGCTCCGCCAGTGTAGCGGGAAATGGTCGAAAAGAACGCTGTATGGTATCGGTTCACCCCGTGGCTGCAGCAGTTCGGTTGGGTGGTCACAGAACGAGGCGTAACACTCGTTGTAGAGGCACTTACTGCGGGTCTGCCAGTGGTAATGAAACCTTCAGTATCGTTAGCTCTGGACTGTTTTCTTCCAGCGTGAGCATGCCCTGATGAGTGTTAATAATCGTTTGAACCTCCCACAGGCCGACTTTCTCGGCGTCTTCTAATGGATCAGGATCATAGCTGTGTATAAGCGGTTGCGCGTCAACATCCGGGATCGGTTCGCCCGTATCAATAACCTTGATGTCGATTTGCTGGTCGGCCACGTTCTCACTCGCCGAAACAACGATATCCAGATCATCGTGTGAATTGTGTCGCACGGCATTATCGATAAGCTCCTCAAATGCTCTTCGTAGCGACGTATCACCCATAATAAACACGTTCTCACAGTCAACTTCCCAACTGATTTCAGGGTATTTGTTTTCGTATTCGGTTACGATATTACCGAGAAGCTGTCTCACATTGATTTTGTGATCCTTCTGTCCGCGATGTAGGGATGTGATGGCGTTGACCCAATTAGTCAAATCAACCAACTCGGCGATGGCCCGTCGAATGCCGTTAAACAGTTTGTCGTTTGTCTGTGTATTCATCTGATTGAACGACCCCTGAATTATCTGCAGTTTGTTACGGAAATTGTGGTTGACGATGCGGTTCATGAGGCGGAGATAGCGGAGATTCATCTTGTGGTCGCTGATATCACGTATCGCCGCGATCACATACGAGTGCTCGTTGACGGTGAGTTCAGAAAGACGCATCTCGATCCAGATTATTTCACCCGAGGGTCGTCTGATTCGCCATTCAAACTGTTGGGAGTGGCCGTTTGCCGCAGCGCGTAACCGCTTGATGAACTCTGATTGAGAGATAGAACCCGGGCTTATATCAACGATATTTGACTTATTCAGGTCGCGTTTCGAATATCCATAGATATCTTCGGCGTGCTCGTTGGTATAGTGTATATCGCCTGTCTCGGAATCGTGGATCGTAATACCGACATCTAGGCTGCTACAGAAATGCGCGGTTTCCTCATCAAAGGTGAACGTTGACTCCGTCATCTGAACTCACACGTGTGCGTTGGATACAGCAAGTTCCTGTACATCGCATCTCTGAGATCTTAATAATTAAATGTTTTCTAGTTGCCCACGCTGTTGAGACAGCCCAGCAGCCACGGAGGAGGTGGACTGGGGTATCCGTATCAGAGAGAATGAATGATAAACTGCAAACCGAGATTTATATTGGTCGATATGAATGGCATTGTGTATGGACAGCCGGTCTCACGCTAACGGTCGCTCGTCCGGCCCAGCGGCCACCGGACGGGAGGAACCCACGGCCACCGCCGGTGGCTGTCGGTGTGATCAGGAGTCGGCCGCGACGACGACCGCTGTCGTAGTGTAGTCGAGAGGGGATATCCGATGTCGAACCAACACGAGCGCATCCGCGTTCTCTACGAACTGGCACTGGCGACGGGGCCTGCCGAGACCCTCCAAGAGACCGCAGAGCAGGCCATCGCCGCCTACCTCCAGCAGCTGGACTGCTCGCTTGGAGCCATCTTCGCCGAGACAACTGACTCCGAGGGGTACGATCCTGTCGCCGTCCGCCCACCAGATTCCGGAACCGACAGCCTGTATACCGCCGGCAAGAACCGGCTTTGTTCGTGGGCAGCGAAGCCGCCTGCAGACCGCCCGTCGTTGCCACTGACCGGTGAGCCCGAACCTGATACCCACTACTACCTGTTTGAACTTCCCGAGTTCGGTGTGCTCCTGCTTGGACAGTACGGGTCGGAGCTGAACCCGGATATCGTTGCTGCGCTGGATCCGCTCAACGACAAGCTTGCGACCGCCTGCACGACAAAACGGGTTGAGGGCGACCTCCGCGAGGAGCGTGACCGCTTCGAGGCGATCTTCACCACGATTCAGGAACCGATCGTCAACGTCTCCATGGAGGGTGACACCCCGCGGATCAAACGGGCAAACGAGGAGTTCAGAGAGACGTTTGGAGATCACGAGGTGGGTACCGATACGCTGGCCTCAACCGGACGGTTTGAGCCGACAACGCCGGTTGACACGGAGAGTGCGGAAACGGCCAAACTCATCGACGCGTGTCTGGTGCGTGGTGAGCCGGTGACCGAGGAGGTACGGCGGGAGACGACAGACGGCGTCGGTGACTTTCTGTTGCGGGCGGTGCCGGTCGGTGACGGCGAGGAGTTCTTTGCGATGTATATCGACATCACCGACGAGAAACACCGCCGTCGCACGCTCGAATCACTGTACGATGAGGCACAGGAAGTCCTCACGAGTCAGGATCGACAGACCGCCTGCAACCGGGCCGTTTCGACGGCACTCTCCATTATCGATGCCGACGTGGCCGAGATCTGTCTTTACGACCGCGCCGAAGACAGCCTTGTGTCGGCGGCTTCAACGCGTGGATCCCCGGTTTTCGAGGTCGGCCGGGTCGCGGTGGGCAACCTGCTGTGGGTGACATACGAGGGATCACCACGCCGTATTGATGATCTCAAAACTGCCGACGGCCAGTTACCCCACAGCGGTCGGCAGATCCAAAGCGCGCTGCTGTTTCCGCTTGGCGAACACGGCGTGATCGCGATCGGCGACAGCCAGCAGGCCGCCTTCGATGGGATGGATTTTCAGTTCGCGCAGTTGCTGGCCGCGCTCGTCGAGATCACGCTTGATCGTGCCCAACGACAACAGAGTCTCGAATCGGTTCAGGAACTCACACAGGAGACACTCCGAACTGACTCCCCAGAAGAGATGGTCGAACTGGTGCTCGAACGCCTCCCGGATGCACTCAACCTCCCGATTACGGGTTTCTGGCAGTACAATCGGGCGCGAAACCGGCTCGAACCGCTTGCGATGACCGATACCGCAGCCGAGTTGTTCGAGCAACCGCCGACGTTCGGCCCGGGCAGCAGCATCGCCTGGGAGGCATTTACCACTGGAGAGACAAAGTTTATCTCCGATGTTGGCGACCGCAGCGACGCCTACAACAAGGGGAGCCCGATCCGATCTGAGGTCATCGCCCCCATCGGCGAGTATGGGGTGCTGATGGCCGGCTCGGTCAGATCGCATACCGTCACCGAGATCGACCGCAGTATCGCAACGACGCTTGCCTCAACGCTGGAAACCTCGCTGCAACTCATCAACAACCGGCAGGAGCTCGATCTTCTCGACCAGGTGGTTGGCCGGGTGCTCAGACACAATATCCGCAACGAACTCAACGTGATGAGAGGATACGCTCAGGTGTTGATCGATGAGGCCGACGACGAGCAGGCCACGTTCGCCGAGCATATCCTTGAGACCTGCAACAGCCTCGAACAGACTGCCAACAACGCCCGCGACATGCAGCGCGTGGTTCAGAGCCGGGATTCACGCAAGCCGGTTGCCGTCGACAGCATCGTCGACGACGCCGTCGAACAAGCCCGCGAGGAGCAGTCGACGACCGCTGAGATCGTCGTCGACCGCGAGACCAGCGGTAACGTCCTCGCCCACCCGAAGCTCTCGACTGCGGTCTACCATCTTGTCGAGAATGGGCTCGAACACGGCGTCCAAGAGAATCCAAGCGCAGAACAGGTTCGCGTCACCACATACGAGGACGACGGCAAGACAGTCATCGAAGTTGAAGACGACGGCCCCGGGATCCCGAAAGACGAGCTGTCGGTGTTGGATCGACACGGTGAATCTGCCCTCGAACACGGGAGCGGGGTCGGCCTGTGGCTGGTCGACCGGGTTGTCGAGTACTCGGAAGCGACAATCGAATTCGAGACCAAACAGGGAACGACCGCGCGCATCCACCTTGAACAGGCCTGATGCGGCATTGTCGGCGATAACGGATCTCACTCGGAAAACTGCTCAGCCAACCCCTGCTGTTGGCTGCTGTCGCCGCCGCGAAGTCGGCGTCGTCGCTTGTCGAAGGCCCGCTCTAATTCGCCGCGCGTGTTCCGCGAAACGAGATAGGCGTCGACCGCCGAACTGTCCTGTGGGTGGGCGGACTGAATCCAGACGTGATCCCGGCCCCCGCCGGTTAGCTCCTCGGCCCACCCCTCGGCGGCGTCCCGATCCGCAAAGCGGTGGGTTGCCCCCTCGGTGTTGATCGTCCGCCCGACCTCGGGGTTTCGCTTGCGCGCGGAGGGTTTGATCTCGACGACGTACGCCACAGCGGCGTTTCAGCGGCATCGCTCTTAGACGTACGGGTTCGAAAATAGTACTGAAGAATTGAGTGAGGAGTATAAGTATGGAAAGCCCTCGGCTCTCTCGACTCCCGCGGCTCGCTGCGCGCTTCGTCGCTCGCTACGCTCGCTCCTGCAGTGCTTACGTCGCCGGGGTTCGCCGAGAGAGCCTCGCCCTTTCAGTCCACCAGGAATAGCGGTTGGCTGGGCGGCTCACCTGCTTGCCTACCCAGATTGAACCGCAAAAACGGAGACAGATCAGTCGTCGGCGACCGGCTGTTCCGGCGGCGACGCCGCCAGCAGGCGGTCGAGGGCGTCGACCATCGCGTCGACGGAGGCACGCGTGATATCGGAATCGGAGGCAGCGACGGTTACGGTATGGTCACCGCGGGTCATCTCGACTTCGACGGTGACGACGGCATCGGTGCCGCCGGTGATGGCGTCGACGTGGAAGGAGTCGAGTTCGGCGTCGGCCGCCGGGCCGAGGGCTTCGCGGACAGCCTTGACCGCGGCATCGACCGGGCCGGAACCGGTGCCGGCGGCGGTGCGCTCCTCGTCGCCGACGCGGAGTTTGACGCTGGCGGTCGGCACGTCGGTGCCGCTGGCGGTCGTCAGCGTCAGGAGTTCGACGTAGCGGTCACGCTCCCGTCCCTGTACGTCCTCGGCGATCGCCAGCAGATCGGCGTCGGTGACGCGTTTGTCCCGCTCGCCGAGGGTCTTGACGCGCTCGACGATGGCGGCGAGTTCGTCGTCGGTCACGTCGATGTTGTGTTCCTTCAGCGCGGCTTCGACACCGGCGCGGCCGGCGTGTTTACCGAGGACGAGCCGGCGTTCCCGACCCACCGTTTCGGGTGGGTACGGCTCGTACATCGCGCCGTCTTTGAGCGTGCCGTCGGTGTGAATGCCGCTCTCATGAGTAAAGGTGTTCTCGCCGATGACGGCCTTGTTCGGCGCGAGCGGAACCCCGGTGTTCTGGCTGACGGTCGTCGCCAACTCGTAGACCGCCGGGAGATTGAGCGTCTCGATGTCGTAGCTGTGTGACAGCGCGATAGCGACCTCCTCGATGGCGACGTTGCCGGCGCGCTCGCCGATGCCGTTGACGGTGCCGTGGACGAAGTCGGCTCCGGCCCGCAGGCCGGCGTGGACGTTCGTCATCCCGAAGCCGAGGTCGTCGTGGGTGTGGACGCTCGTCGGGCCCAGTTCGGCGAGTTGGGCGACGACATCGTGGGTGTGCTCCGGGCTCGCGTGGCCGACGGTGTCGGCGTAACAGAACCGGTCGGCCCCTGCCTCGTGGCCGGCGTCCGCGAGGTCAACGAGGAACTCCGGATCGGCGCGGGAGCCGTCCTCGCCGAGCAGTTCGACCCACAGTCCGTGGTCGGTTGCGTACTCGACGAGTTCGACCGAGCTCTCGATGACTGCCTCGCGTGTCGAGCCGACCTTCGTCTCGATGTGTTTGTCCGACGACGGGACGACGAGCGTGATGCCATCGACGTTGCAGTCGAGTGCGTGGTCGATGTCGGATTTGATGCCGCGGGCAAAGCTGGTGACTGTCGCGTCGAGGTTGAGATCGGTCACCCGACGGATACAGTCGCGTTCGCCTTCGGAGGTACAGGCACTGCCGGCCTCGATCACATCGATGTCAGCAGCCTCCAGTGCCTCGGCGATCTCGACCTTTTCATCGGGGGTCAGCGAGACGCCGGGGGCCTGTTCGCCATCCCGTAGCGTGGTGTCTAAGAGCTGTACGTCGTCGGGGAACGCCGAGCGAGCCGAGTTGCCACTACTCAACTCATCTGTTGTGTCTGAATTCACGGATAAATACCATTCACCGGGCGATTTCACGGCCAGCCGGGTTGCCCCGACTTCCTCTATCCTCGCTGGAGTCTGTAGGCTCCATTGTGCATAGTTCTTCACACGTACAGGGAAATAAAGCTGCCGTCTGCGCCGCAGTGGACAGACGAGCACACAGACGGCCGCTTATTCGACCAGTGCCACCCGATCACCGACAGCGACTTCCTCGGCTGCGCCGGCGGGCAATTCGATCAGCGTATCCGCCGCCGCCCGACCAAGCCCGAGCCACGGCTTCAGCCGCTTTTTCGCCACGACCTCGTTGTCAACGAGCCACAGCGCGTCGATAGCGAACGGGACGAAAAGCATGTGAACGTCCCGCTTGGCCGCGCTGTCGAACTGAAAGACGAGGGCCGCGTCGTCGGCTAGCGACCGTCGGAACATCAGCCCACGGGCCTGTGCGAGAAACGAATCCGCGGTTTCGATGTCGCTGGCGATATCCCGCCTGCCGCCACCCGATTCCGGCCAGTGAGCGAGTTGCACACAGGGGGGTCGGCCGGGCGATATTTAGCTCTGGGGGGCCGACGCCCGCCATGGAGGAGACGCCCGAGGGCACGCCCGTCGGCGTTGACGACCCCTACGACGTGGCGGGGCTCTGCGACCACCTCACCGACGACGGCCGGTGTCGGTTCGCGCTCGATCACGCCGGCGTCGATCCCGAGTTCGCCAGCGAGCGGGCGGCCGACGACTACGCCTGCCACGTCGGCGAGACGGGCGACTGGCGGGCCTGCCCGCACTATCGGTGGACGACCACCGACGACGCGTGTCGGCGGTGCGGGCTCGAAGAGGTGCGGCTCGCTCACGACGAGAGCCGCCCGCTGATCGAGGAACACCATCTCTCCTACGGCGACGCCGACGAGCCGGAGACTGTCAACGCCAGCCACGAACTCACGGTCGCGCTGTGTCGGTGGTGTCACGCGAAGGTGCACCAGTCGTTTGCCCGCATCGACGACGATGTCGACCCCGATCCCGAAGCGATCGCCGAACGGGAGCAACGGCGAGCAGCCGAAGCCGAGGAGTTAGAGTTCCAGTCGGCCCGCGATAGATTCGAGAGATAATCCGCCAGCAGTAGTTCTATGACGCGCCCGGCTCTGCGGCGCGTATGGGCTCGCATCTCGGCCACATGCATTTGGTCGTCAGCGATCTCGACCGGGCAGTCGCGTTCTACACCGACCTCTGTTCGCTGTCGGTCACCGAACGACAGGGCAACTACGTATTCCTCTCGTTTGGCGAGCATCACCACGACCTCGCACTGCAGGCTCGCCCCGACGCGTCGTCGCAACCGCCGAACAGCCGCGGGCTCTACCACGTCGCCTTCGAACTCGACACGCCGGCGGAGCTCCGGGCGTGTTACGAGTGGCTTCAGGAGCGAGATATCAGCGTCCAGTCGGTCGATCACGGGATCAGCAAATCGCTGTACTTCGACGATCCGGATGGCAACGGCGTCGAATGCTATCTCGATACCCGCGACGACGACAGCGAACAGTGGAACGGCCACAACAGCCGGTTCGATCCGACGGCGTTGTAGTCGGCGACCGATCAACCGGTGGCCGTATCACAGGGATATGCTCGGTAACGACACAGAACCGCCGTGAGACGCTGTGTAGTGAGCATCTGTCGTTTTAGCTCGTTGGAAGCCACCCATTATTGAATATAGAAAAGATTATCCCCGGTTTGGAGGCGCATATATCAAAAAAGAGGGCGACAGCAGTGAGTATGAATAGTATTTAAGGATATATTTATTTGATTGTCCAAAGTGTTTTGTTGGTGCCAACTGCGTAGTGCAGTATGTGACTTTGTCACACGGACTGGCCGGCGGACTGAAAATAAGTGCTGATCATCTCCAATGACATCGAACGCACCACTCAAGCGGAGTATCGAGGTCGAATACTGGGTCGTCGACGAGGCGGGGGATCTCACCCAGCCGGGTTCGCTGATCGATCTTCCGGGTGCCGAACGGGAGTTCGTCGAGCCGATGCTTGAGATCAAGACGACGCCCTGTACGTCGACCGCCGAGCTCCGTGGCGAGCTGTTTGAACGGATCAGAGCCGCGCTGGATCGCGGCGACGAGATCGGCAAACAACTCGTTCCGCTGGCAACACCGCTGAACCACGAGGAGATCCGTGAGATCCCCTGCGACCGAACGCGGATCCAAAACGAGGTCGTCGGCGAGGACTTCCAGTACGTCCGCCACTGCGCCGGCACGCATATCCACATCGAACAGCAGCCCGGCCGGGCGGTCGACCAGCTCAACACGCTGATCGCGCTCGATCCGGCCTTGGCCTTGGTCAATTCGGCACGACACTTCCGCGGGAAGGCGATGGCCCCAGGGGCGCGCTCGAAATGTTACCGATGGCTCGCATACGACGACCTGCGGAATCAAGGCGAGCTGTGGCCCTACGTCGATGATCGCGCAGACTGGAATCGACGCCTCCAGGCGTGTTACGACCGTTTTCGCAAGCAAGCCCTCAACGCCGGCATCAACGAGTCGACCTTCGAGTCGTGTTTCGATCCCGAAAGCGCGGTGTGGACGCCGGTACAGCTGCGTGAGGCGTTCGGCACCGTCGAGTGGCGGTCGCCGGATACGACGCTCCCGAGTCGAACAGTCCAACTGGCTGATACCCTCGCCACGGTTGCCGGTGAACTGGACGGCCGCACTGTCGACATTGGCGGCGACACACCACACGTCGACGACGAGCGGATCGTCCTCCCGGAGTTCGAGACTGTCACCGACTACGTCGATACCGCAATCGAAGACGGGCTGACCGAGTCGCTGGCGGCGTATCTCTCGCAGATGGGCTTTGAGCCGGACGCCTTCGATCCGATCGCGGATACCTTCGACCACGAGGGGTCGATCAACCACGAAACGGCCCGCAAGCTCCGCTTAGAGTATGCGACGCGGCTCCGCGAGGATGTCCGGCAGTCGCCGGCGATGACAGCGGATTAATCCAATTCCGGAGGAAACCAAACGTGCGTCAACAGAATCGAAGCAACACAACAGCTTTTCATCGCGGCGTGTGTGAAAAAGTTGCATGAGTCGGCCAAAGATCGCGCTGTTGAATGCGGCACACGCGGCCGACGACACCGAGCGGAACTTCGTCCGCGAACTCGACGCTGACGTTGTCGAATTTCGGTGTCCGGACGGCGAACTCCCCGACGACTTCGCCTTCGATGGGGTTGTCGTCACCGGCTCCAGCGCGTCAGTCTACTGGGACAAGGAGTGGATCGGCCGGCTGAAAACGTGGGTCGGCGGCGCGGTCGAAGCCGGCCTGCCGGCCCTCGGTGTCTGTTACGGCCACCAACTGCTGGCCGACGTGCTCGGCGGCCGCGTCGAGGATATGGGCGAATACGAGATCGGCTATCGGACTGTCGACCACGACGGCGAGAACCGACTGCTGGCGGGGATCGACGAATCGATGACCGTCTTTACCACCCACTCGGATCGTGTTTCCGAGCCGCCGCCGGGGGCGACCGTCTTCGCCGAAAACGACTACGGCATCCACGGCTTCCGAAAGGATCGCGCCATCGGCGTCCAGTTTCATCCCGAGTACGACATGCAGACCGCTGAAACGGTAACAAAAAGCAAAGACGAACTCTCGGAAGAACGGATCCAGGAGGTGCTCGACGGCATCACCGAATCGAACTACGCGGCGGCCTGTGAGGCCAAACAGCTGTTCGACAACTTTCTGGCCTTCGTCGCCGAGGTTCGAAGCGACCGTGTTGCTGCCGACTGAGGCTTCGCTCACCGTTTAACGGGGAATGTGACCGAACGACCAGCCAGCGATCCAGTTCCGGTTTGCTTTTGGCCCCTACCCATCAACAGTATCCATGACTCGCATTGCGGTTATCGACAACCACGGGCAGTTTACCCATCTGGAGCAGCGCGCGCTCCGCGATCTCGGCGTCGACGCCGACCTCGTCGACAACGATGTTGACCCAGCGGAGGTCGAGGCTGACGGCTTCGTCCTCTCCGGTGGCCCCGACATGGATCGCGCCGGCCGATCAGCAGAATACCTCGACCGCGAGGAACCCGTTCTCGGCATCTGTCTCGGGATGCAACTCATCGCCGAGGAACTCGGCGGTAGCGTCGGCGGCGGCGAGTACGGCGGCTACGCCGACGTGACCGTCGAGATCACCGACGACGACGACCCGCTGATCGGCTCACTCGCCCCCGACACGCGCGTCTGGGCGAGCCACGCCGACGAGGTGAAGACGCTCCCCGAGGGCTTCAGCCGGACGGGAACCTCCGACGTGTGTGGGATCGAAGCGATGAGCGACACCGACCGCGACCTCTACGGCGTCCAGTGGCACCCCGAAGTCATCCACACCGAACGCGGCGAGGAGGTCTTCGAGAACTTCCGGGATATCTGCGAGGGGTCGAGTTAGACTCCGTCGCTACGGCTACTCCTGACGACGGTTCGGTTGGTCGCTACTATCAGGCCCCATTTCCTCACGCATCTCCTCACGGATTTGCTCCATCCCCTCGCGGATATTGTCAGCCGAATCGGAGAGCGCGCCGAATCCATCCCACTTGTCGCGCTCGCCTTCGTCACCTATCTTGCCGTCGATTCGGTCTTGCTCTCGCTTCGCAACGTCTCGCTCGCTCGGATCACCGTGGCCGCCACCGCCAGGCGTTCGCACCGTAACCACGGTATCGGCCGGCACGTCAACAGTCGTCTTCGCGGCCACTGATTTCTCTTCCTCGCCCGGCAGCTGTAGCAGATTCTCACCCGTAGCTCCCGGCTCGCCGCCATCAACACCTTGCGGCGCGTGGCGGCGTCGCTCCGTGAGCAGCGAGACGGTCGCGGCCTGCTGGACGCGCAGGCGACGTTCGAGCCCGAGGCCGCCCCGATGCGTGCCGTCGCCGCCCGAACCAGGCCGCAGCGCGTAGCGTTCGACTCGCAGCGGATACTCGGCCTCTAGGGCCTCGACCGGCGTGTTCAGGGTGTTCGTCATCCCGACCTGCACGCCGTCCATCCCGTCGGCGCTCGCGCGGCCGCCGAAGCCGCCGCCGATAGTCTCGTAGTAGGCGAACTCGCCGCCGCGGCCGCCGATGATGAGGTTGTTCATCGTCCCCTGGCCCTGCGCCGGCACGCGGTCGGGCGCGGCCTCGGCGAGCGCGAGAAAGACCACATCGGTCACGCGCTGGCTGGTCTCGACGTTGCCACCGACGACGGCGGCGGGCGGCTCCGGGTTCAACAGACTGCCCTCCGGCGCGTCGACGCTCACCGGCTCGTAGCAGCCGTGGTTCGGCGGGATTTCCGGGTCGGTGATACAGCGGATCACGAAGTAGACCGCGCTCTTTGCGACCGACAGCGGCGCGTTGCAGTTGCCGGCAACCTGTGCGGCCGTTCCCGCGAAATCGACCGTGATCGTCGCGCCGTCGACGATGACGGCCGCCTGAATCTCGATATCGTCGTCCGTGACGCCGTCGCCCTCCAGCACGTCGCTGGCGCGGTAGGTACCGTCCGGCAGGTCGCTGATCGACTCCTGAATCCGCTCACGCGAGTAGTCGATGACGGCGTCGAACCCATCGAGAACGCGGTCGTAGCCGTGGTCGTCGATCAGGTCAGCGAGTCGCGCTTCGGCGCGTTCGGTGGCCGCAAGCTGGGCGCGGAAGTCGGCCCGTCGCTGGTCGGGGTTGCGGACGTTGGCGAGAACCAGCGAGAACAGTTCCTCGTTGCGCTCGCCGGCGTCGACGAGCCGCGTCGGCGGGAGCCGCAGCCCCTCCTGATAGATCTCCTCCGCGCCGGCGGGCATACTGCCGGGGGTCATCCCGCCAACGTCGGCGTGGTGGGCCCGCGAGACGGCGTAGCCGATGATCTCCTCGCGCGGCGCGATGGGCGCGACCAGCGTCACGTCCGGCAGGTGCGTCCCGCCGGCGAAGGGGTCGTTGAGAATGAACACGTCGCCGGGTGCGGGGTCGTGATCGAGGACGGCATCGACGGCTTCGGGCATCGCGCCGAGGTGGACGGGGATGTGTTCGGCCTGGGCGACCATCCGGCCGTCGGCGTCGAAGACCGCCGTCGAGCAGTCCTGGCGTTCGGTGATGTTCGGCGAGTACGCGCCGCGGATGAGCACCTGGCCCATCTCGTCGGCGACACTCTCGAACTGGTTCCGCAGGACTTCGAGCGTGACCGGGTCGATGTCGTTTTCACCCTTCATTGGTCTCTCACCTTCTCGTCCCGCCGCATCACGAGCGCGCCGTCGCCGCGAATCCGGCCCCGCCAGTCGGGCGGGACGACGGTGGTGCTTTCGGCCTGTTTGAGGATCGCCGGCCCGTCTACCGTCGCCTCGGCAGCGAGTTTCGACCGGTCGTAGATGGTGGCTGACATGCGCGCTCCGGTGTCGCCGTCGGCCGTCGGAAAGACCGCCTCGCGGCTGCCGACGACGGCGTTGCCCCCGCCGTCATGGTCGATTTCGGGTGGCGACCCCTCGATGGTCGCGGTCACGCGGAGGTTCACGAGTTCGACCGGCGCGGAGAGGGTATAGCCGTAGGCGCGCTCGTGGGCTGCATCGAAGGCCTCGGCAACCGATTCCGGCAAAAAATCGTCGACAGCGACGGTGAGTTCGAAGCTCTGGCCGTCGTACCGGCAGTCGGCGGCGCGCTTGATAGTGGCGGCCGCCGGTTCGGATGTGTCGGCCAGCACGGACTCAATCAACTCGTCGTAGATCGCATCGATTGCTTCGGGATCGCTGTCGGCGAGCGGCTGCGTTACTGTTCGAACGGCGTCGTGGGTTTCGTCGGCCGCGAGCAGGCCGTACGCCGAGAGGACGCCGGCCGGCGCGGGGACGACCACGCGATCCATATCGAGGTCGGCGGCGAGCGCGGCGGCGTGCATCGGCCCCGCGCCTCCGAAGGCCACGAGGTCGAACTCGCGGGGGTCGTGACCGCGTTCGACCGTCGCCGAGCGGATCGCTCGCGTCATCGTTGCGTTGGCGACCCTGACGACGCCGCGAGCCGCGGCTGCGGCATCCGGGAGGTCGGCCTCGCGGGCGAGATCGCCGAGCACAGCGTGGGCGGCCTCGACATCCAGCGTGAGTTCGCCGCCGAGGGCGGTGTCGTCGCCGATGTAACCGAGGACGACGTTGGCGTCGGTGACCGTCGGGCGGTCGCCGCCGCGGCCGTAGCAGGCCGGGCCAGGATCCGCGCCCGCCGACTCGGGGCCGACCCGGAGCGCGCCGCCGCTGTCGACCCACGCGATCGAGCCGCCGCCCGCGCCGACGGTCGTCACGTCGACCATCGGCGTCCAGATCGGGATACCGTCGATCTCAGCCTCGGTCGTGCGTTCGGCTTGGCCGTCGCGGACGAGGCTCACGTCGCTTGAGGTGCCACCCATATCGAAGGTGACGACGCTCGGGGCGGCCGCGTCGGTGGTCGCGTCAGCGTCCGCCGCCGTCGCCGCCGCGCCGACGACGCCAGCCGCGGGGCCGGACAGCGTCGTCGAGACGGCGTGGTCGCTGACGGTCTCGCTGTCGGCGATCCCGCCGTTGGCCTGCATGACGCGTGGGTCGGGGACGCCGACGTCGGTCGCCTGGTCGGTGAGCCGGGTGAGGTAGCCTTCGATGGCGGGGGTGACGTAGGCGTCGACAGCGGTTGTGGCGGTTCGTTCGAACTCCCGGAACTCCGGGAGCACTTCGTGGGAGGCTGACACGGGCACCGCGAGTTCCTCGCGGAGAATCTCGGCGACGCGCTGTTCGTTTTCGGGATGAGCGTAGGCATGGAGCAGACAGACAGCGACGCTTTCGGCGTCGGTAGCCGCGATGTCGCTTGCGAGGTCGCGCACCTCGTCTGGATCGACCCGCTGTTCGATACCCTCCGTGGTCGCGCGTTCGTCGATCTCGAAGCGACGATTGCGGGGGACAAGCGGGTCGGCTTTGGTGACGTTGAGATCGTAGAGATCCGGGCGATCCTGTCGGGCGATCTCCAGCACATCGCGGAAGCCCGCGGTCGTGACCAGTGCGGTTTTCGCCCCGTTGCGCTCAAGGAGGGCATTGACCGAGACGGTCATCGCGTGTGCGAACGCGTCGATGTCGGCGGGATCGACCCCGGCGGCGTCGCAGGCCTTTTCAATTCCGTCGAGAACGCCGACGCTCTGATCGGCGGTCGTCGGCACTTTTGCGGTGTAGCGGTCGCCGTCGACGACGAGGACAACATCGGTGAACGTCCCGCCCACGTCGACGCCGATCCGGGTTGGGGCGGTCGCTGGCGGCGGCGTCATTCCTCGGGGGCAACGCTGACGACGTTCATCAGCGAGGAGACGGGGACGCCATCGATCTCGTCGACGCCCTGTTTGTCGACGAGGACGACACAGCCGACCGGGGTGCCACCCTGCTCGCGGACGGCCGTGATCGTCTCCCGCATCGTCGTCCCCGAGGTAATGATGTCGTCAATGATGTAGCAGTCCTGATCGGAGACAGCCGAGAAGTTCTGGGAGAAGCCGCCGTCGAAATCCTCGATGTCGCCTTCCTCCCACTGGTGTTTTGCGGGGCCGTAGGCGGCGATATCGGTGTCGAGTTCGTTGGCGATGACCGTCGCCAGCGGGACGCCGGCTTTCTCGATGCCGACTGTCAGCCCCACGTCATCGTCTTCCTTCGAGATGATGTCGGCCATCGCGTGGCTGACATGGGTGAGCCGGCTGCTGTCGCGGCCGATCGCGCTCCAGTCGACGTGGATATCCTGGGGGCTGGCGGTCGCTCGTGGCTCCTGGTCGGCTTCGTGTTCGACCCCGCCGCGCTCGACCAGCCAGCTTGCGGTCTCCCGAGACACGTTGAGTTCGTCGGCGATCTCGCCGCGGGAGAGGCCGCGGCCGGCCAGCTCCGCCGCGCTCTCGATGAGGTTATCGACGTTTTTCATACTCGCTGAATTGAATCGCGTTTTTGATAGTACTGTCGTCGTCAACGAAGGCGTCCTCGTAGTCGTCGAGCCCGTAGATCCCGGTCACGAGGTCGTCGAGGAACGACGCCGATAGCGACGCGAGTGTCTCGGCGGCGGCCTCGAAATGGCCGACGTTGGAGTTGACGCTGCCGACGATGGCCTTGTTATGGAGTACCAGTTCGCGGTGGAGTTTGCCGCCCTCGATCTCGAACTCCCAGTCGCCCGGAATCCCAAGGGCGGCGAGGACGCCGTTTGGCGCGAGGGCCTCGATCGACTCGAAGGGGTGTTTCGCATACCCTGTCGATTCGTAGATCAGATCCGGAGCCTCGTGGGTGTCAGGGATCTCGGGTACCGGCGTCTCGTTGCTGTTGACGTAGGTGCTACCCAGCGATTCGATGATGTCGATGGTTGGGTCAGGTCGCTCCCGACGGCCCAGACAGTAGGTGCGCTCAAATCGCTGTTCAAACATGGCCAGCGTGATCAGGCCCAGACTGCCGTTGCCCAACACGAGCGCGGATTCGGGCGTCCACTCGAAGGCCGACCGGCTGGCGTCGGCGTGTTCGACCGCCTTCTCCGTTATTGAGATCGGCTCAACGAGGAAGCCATGCTCGGCGAGATCAGGCGAAATCGGCACGAGCGACTCCGCCGGGCTAGTGAAGTATTCGGCCATGAAGCCGTGTGCGCCGACGATGCCGCGCTCGTGGTACTGGCCGTCAGGTGCCATATCCGGCTCGCCGCGCTCGAAGTAGGCGTTGCTGCCGTTGGGTCGTCGCCGGACGGTCGGAACGACGATATCGCCTGCCGAGAGGTCAGTCCCGTTTGCGTCTTCGACGACGCCGACGGCCTCGTGGCCCAACACCATGTGGTCGGTGTCGGCCGGATAGCCGCCGTGGCCGCCGCTGATGACTTCGTGGTCGGTGCCGTCGACGCCGACCCGGAGCGTGCGAACTAACGCCTCACCCGCCTCGGGATCGGGCTTCGGGAGGTCGATGAGCGCGGGCTCTGATTCGCCCTCGTAGACCGCGATAGCCTTCATACCGTGGTGGTCGGTTCCACGGGCCAATAGCGTTACTCTTCTGTGAGTAAGAATTTTACACGCGCGAAGAAAGCGGGAGACGACCGCGTCGGCTGGGGTTCAGGCGTCGAGTTCCTCGCGCAGTAGTTGGTTGACGCTGCCGGGATCGGCCGAGCCGCCGGATTTCTGCATGACCTGACCGACGAGGAAGTTCAGCGCACCATCCTCGCCGCTGTGGTAGTCGTCGACCGCGTCGGGGTTTTCATCGATCGCTTCCGTAACGAAGTCGGCGATGGCGTCGTCGTCGGCCTTGCCGAGCCCCTCGCGGTCGATGATCGTCTCGGGGTCGTCGCCGTCGTCGAGCATCGACCGGAGGACGACCTCCTCGGCGTTTTTGACCGTGAGCTCGTCGTTTTCGACGAGTTCGATCAGCCGGGAGAACTCATCGAGGCGACCCTCGATGTCGGTGATCTGCATATCCCGGTAGTTGAGTTCGCCGAGTAGGTTGTCGGCGACCCACGTCGCGGCCACGTCGGGATCGAACTCCTCGGCGACGGCCTCGAAGAAATCGGCGACCTCTTTGGTCGAGGTGAGCTTCGAGGCGGACTCGCTGTCGAGGCCGTAGTCGGCGACGAACCGTTCCCGTCGGGCATCGGGGAGTTCCGGGATTTCGATTTTGTTCTTCCAGTCGGCGACTTCGAGCGGTGGGAGGTCGGCCTCCCGGAAGTAGCGGTAGTCGGCTTCTGACTCCTTCGAACGCATCGAGACGGTGATCCCGCGGGATTCGTCCCAGTGGCGGGTCTCGGTTTCGAGCGCGCGGCCGCGCTTGACGGCGTTTTTCTGGCGACTAACCTCGTAGGCCAGTGCCTTCTCGGCAGCCTTGTGACTGGAGATATTCTTCACTTCGGTTCGGTTCGCATCTTCGAGGACGCTGTCGTCGATCTCGCCCGCGTCGTCGACTTCCTCGGCGTCGACAAGCGAGATGTTGGCGTCGACGCGGAGGCTGCCGTCCCGGGTCGCATCGAAGACGCCGAGATATTCGAGTACCTCTTCCAGTTTGGCGAGGAAGGCCCGCGTTTCGGCCGGCGAGCGGAAATCCGGCTCGGTGACGATCTCCACGAGTGGTGTGCCCGCGCGGTTGTAGTTGATCAGCGTTGCTTCGGCGGTGTCGATGCTGCCGCCCTTATGCTGGAGGCTACCGGGATCCTCTTCGAGGTGGGCCCGCGTGATGCCGATCTCGCGGCGATCGCCCTCAACGCTGATTTCGAGTGCGCCCTGCTGGCAAATTGGCGCGTCGTACTGCGTGAGCTGGAAGTTTTTGGGGAGATCAGGGTAGTAGTAGTTCTTCCGGTGGAACGCCGTTCGCTCGGGGATCTCTGCGGAGAGTGCCTTCCCGATCTTGACGGCGGCCTCGACCGCGCCCTCGTTGAGCACCGGCAGCGCGCCGGGTAAGCCGAGACAGACCGGGCAGGTTCGGCTGTTCGGTTCCTCGTCATCATCGGCCGCAGTCGAGCAGCCACAGAAGATCTTGGTGGCCGTCTCAAGCTGGACGTGCACCTCCAGCCCGATGACGACCGCGTGTTCGTCGGTTTGGACGGCCTGCGCTGTCATTGGGCCGGATTCGGCGCGGGCTGGCTAAAGCCTAACGGAGCCACGAAGGTCGACCGCTCGGTGGCCAGCAGCGTCACTCAACGCGTCGATCGCCGTGGTGGCCCAGCGTGCCCAGCCGAACCCGCGAGCCATCGCTGGAGCCATCGACCCCGGCCCGCAGCGCGTAGATGTTGGTGTCGTCGCTGCCGACAAACACCGTTCCGTCGACGACCGTCGGCGAAGAGCGGCCGCCGCTGGCAAAGGCCCACTGCTGGGCACCGGTGGCCGTATCGAGGGCGTACACGTTCCGCAGGGATTCGAAGACCACGATTTCACCGACAACGGTCGGCGAGGAGTGCAGCGAACTCTTCGTTTCAAACGCCCACTGTTGGTCGCCGTTCGCCGCCGACAGCGCGTACAGCGAGCCGCCAGCCCCGGTGACAAAGACGGTGCCGTCGGCGACCGTCGGCGAGGAGACAACGGTGGCATCATGTGTCCACTGCTGCTCGCCGGTGTCAGCATCAAGGGCGTAAAATGACTCCCATCCGCCGACAAACACCGTTCCGTTAGCGACCGTCGGCGACGACTCGATCTTGCCGTTAGTCTCGAACGTCCACCGCTCCTCGCCGGTTTCGGCATCGAGTGCGTAGAGCGTCGCGTCGTTGCTGCCGACAAAGACCGTCCCGTCGGCAATGGTTGGCGATGACGTGACGTAGTCGCCGGTTTCGGCCGTCCACCGCTCCTCGCCGGTGGCGACATCGAGCGCATAGAGCGTCGCGTCGTTGCTGCCGACGTAGACAGTGCCGTCAACAACGGTCGGCGACGACCCGATGCTGTCGCCGGTCTCGACCGTCCACCGCTCCTCGCCGGTGGCGACATCGAGCGCGTAGAGCGTCGCGTCGTCGCTGCCGACAAAGACCGTGTCGCCGGCGACTGTTGGCGAGGAAAAGATGTAGTCATCGGTGTCGAACGTCCACCGCGTTTCGCCGGTCGATGCCGACAGCGCGTAGACGGTGCCATCCCCGCTGCCAACAACGACCGTGTCGTCGACGACCGTCGGCGAGGAGGCGACGGCGTTGTCAGTTTCGAACGCCCACCGCTGTCGCTCGCTTTCCTCCGCGGTCGCCCACGACACGCCAATGCCGCCAACAACCCCTACGCTGAGTGCTGATTTCAAGACTGTGCGTCGAGTTGGGAGTATGGTGCCGTCCCCCAGCGGCCCATGGTACGCCATCCGTACTATACTATCAGGAGTTTTCATATAAATAACCAATGCAGGCAGTGATCGATCACGCCGGGAGCGATCACTCAGCACGCACACATGTGTCTGACACAGTTTTATCCGGATACAGACTGGTTGTCATGGTATGAGTAACCGCGTCGATGAACTCGAAGGACAGGTGGCAGAGCTCCGTGCTGCGGTCAACGGCCTCACCGAGGAGCTCGTCGAGACGAAAGATCGGGTTCGCAAGCTTGAGGCTGAGGCGGCCAGCGAGGCGGAACCGCCAGCCGAGCGGGAGACAAAAAGCGACGACCACGTCGTTGTCGTCGAACACGAACAGGATGATGTCGATGTCGCCACCGACTCGGTGGGCGCCGACGCCACCTCGGAAGCCGAGTCAAGCGAGGCGGCTGTCGAACCGGAAGAGCCAACTGAGGAAGACGCAAACGAATCGACAGACGACATCATCGTCGCCTGATCAGGGTTCGACCTGACCCGCGAGGCGACCCTGCCCGAGTTCATCATCTATGCACATCAAAGCCCTCGTGTTGGACGGTTTCAAGAGCTTCGGGCGGCCGACGCGCATCCCGCTGTACGAGGATTTTACTGTTATTACGGGCCCCAACGGCTCGGGGAAATCGAACATCATCGACGGGATTCTGTTCGCCCTCGGCCTCGCCAAAACCCGTGGCATCCGCGCCGAGAAGCTGACCGACCTGATCTACAATCCCGGCCACGACGGCGAGGAGTCGACCGCCGACGGGCCACGCGAGGCCAGCGTCGAGGTCATCCTCGATAACAGCGAGGGGACGCTCACCCGCGAGCAGGTCGTCACCGCCGCCGGCACCGACCGCGTCGGCGACGTTGACGAAATCACGATCAAACGCCGGGTCAAACAGACCGACGACAACTACTACTCGTACTACTATCTCAACGAGCGATCCGTCAACCTCGGCGACATCCAAGACCTGCTTTCGCAGGCCGGCATCGCCCCCGAGGGGTACAACGTCGTCATGCAGGGCGACGTGACCGAGATCATCAACATGTCCGCCGGCCAGCGGCGCGGCATCATCGACGAGATCGCCGGCGTCGCCGAGTTCGACGCCAAGAAGGAGTCGGCCTTCGAGGAGCTCGATGCCGTCGAAGAGCGGATCAACGAGGCGACGCTGAAGATCGAGGAGAAGGAAGAACGGCTCGAACAGCTCGCCGACGAACGCGACACGGCCCTCGAATACCAATCCCTGCGCGATGAAAAACAGGAGTACGAGGGGTATCTGAAGGCCGCCGAGCTGGAGGACAAACGCGCCGAACTCGACGAGATCGAAGCCCAGATCGACAGCCACGAGGAGACCCTCGCTGAGCGGCAAGATACCCTCGACAGCGCGCAGGGGCGACTCACCCGACTGGAAGACGAGCTGGAGGAGCTCAACCGCGAGATCGAGCGCAAAGGTGAGGACGAACAGCTCGAACTCAAACGCGAGATGGAGTCGATCAAAGGCGAGATCGACCGGCTTGAGGGCCGCATCGAGACCGCCGAAGGCCGCATCGAGGACGCCGAGGACGAACGCCGGCAAGCGTTCGTCCAGATCGACCGCAAACAGGAACAGCTTGAGGAGATCGAATCAACGATCAAGGAGCTCAAAGTCGAGCAGGCGTCGGTCAAAAGCACGATCCAGAGCAAGGAGGCAGATCTCGCCGAGATCGAAGCCGAGATCGACAACGCCGACACCGAGTTCGACGAGCTGAAAGCCGAGCTGGCCGACGCGAAGGAGCGACGCGAGGAGCTGAAAACGCAGGCCAACGACGCCCAGCGGAAGAAGGATCGCCTGCTCGACGACGCCCGCCGCCGCTCCAGCGAGGTCGAAGAGGCCAAAAACGATCTCGAAACCGCCCGCGAGGAGCTGCCGGATCTCAAAGCCGAGCTGTCGAACCTCCAGAGCGAGCTCGACAAAGCCCAAAAGAACAAGGCGACCATCGAAGAGAAGATCGACACCCTCCGCGAACAACGCGAGGAGGCGAAAGCCGAACTGGAGGAGATCGAGGCGGAACTCCGCGAGAAGCAATCGGAGTACGCCGACCTCGAAGCCCGCAGCAACGACGACAGCTCCTGGCCCCGCTCGGTGACGACGATCCTCAACGCCGGCAAGCGCGGCGTTCACGGCGCGGTCGGCGATCTCGGCAGCGTCGACAGCGAGTACGCGACCGCCTGTGAGACGGCAGCGGGCGGCCGCCTCGCAAACGTTGTTGTCGACGACGACGGCGTCGGCTCGGAGTGTATCGACTACCTCAAATCCCGCAACGCCGGGCGAGCGACCTTCCTCCCCATCACGGAGATGGATAACCGTGGGCTGCCGAACCTCCCATCGCATCCGGGCGTCGTCGACTTCGCGCGCAACCTCGTCGAATACGACAGCAAATACGAGGGCATCTTTTCCTATGTGCTCGGCTCGACACTCGTCGTCGAGGATATGGACACTGCCCGCGAGTTCATGGGCCAGTTCCGGATGGTCACCCTCGACGGCGATCTTGTCGAGAAATCGGGCGCGATGACCGGCGGCTCCGGCGGCGGCTCCAGATACGCCTTCTCGGCGTCAGGCGGCGGCAAGCTCGAACGGCTGGCCGAGGAGATCGACCAGCTCGAAGACAAACGTCGACAGCACGAGGAGGAGATCCGCGACCTCGAAGCGGGGATCGACGCCGCCCGCGACCGCAAATCCGACGCCGTCGAGAAAGTCCAGTCCATCGAGGCTGACATCGAGCGCAAACACGAGGCCATCGACGACGCCGAACGCGAGATCGACGAGCTCGAAACCCGCCTCGAAGAGATCGAGGCTGAACGCGAGGAGGTCGAAGCGGAGATGGCCGAGGTCGACGACGAGATCGAGGAGATCGAGGCCGAACGCGAGGAGATCGACGACGAAATCGAGGAGCTGGAGGCCGAACTCGCGGAGTCGAAGATCCCCGAACTGACCGACGAGGCCGATGAGATCCGCGAGGAGATCCGCGATCACGAGGATCGGATGGACGATCTTGAGGGCCGGCTCAACGAACAGCAGCTCGAACAGCAGTACACCGAGGAGGCCATCGACGACCTCCACGACACCGTCGAAGACGCCCAGGATCGGAAGGCCGACGCCCAAGACGAGATCAAGGAGTTAGAAGGCGAAATCGAGGACAAGGAGGACAAACTCGACGAGAAACGCGCGGCCATCGAGGAACTCGAAGCCGAATTGGTCGATCTCAAAGACGACCGCAAGGATCTGAAAGCCACGGTCAAAGAGGCCCAGGCCGACCGCGACGAGGCCAAGGAGGCCGTCGGCGAAATCGAGTCAAAACTCCAGTCGGCCCGCGAAGAGCGCGACCGGCTTGAGTGGGAGATCGACGAATTAGAGCAGGCTGTCGGCGACTACGATCCCGACGAGATCCCCGACCACGACGAGGTCGAATCCAACATCGACCGCCTCGAAACAGAGATGGAAAAACTGGAGCCGGTCAACATGCTCGCCATCGAGGAGTACGAGGAGGTCGAAGCCGACCTCGACGAACTTGTCGACGGCCGCGACACGCTTGAGGAGGAGCGCGACGGCATCCGCGATCGGATCGACCAGTACGAATCCCAGAAGAAGGCAACGTTCATGGACGCCTTCGACTCGATCAACGACCACTTTACGGACATCTTCTCGCGGCTCTCCGATGGGACGGGCGAACTCGTCTTAGAAGATCCCGACGACCCATTCGATGGCGGGCTGACGATGAAAGCCCAACCAGCGGACAAACCGATCCAGCGGCTGGCGGCGATGTCCGGCGGCGAGAAATCGCTGACCGCGCTCGCCTTCATCTTCGCCATCCAGCGACACAACCCCGCGCCGTTCTACGCGCTCGACGAGATCGACGCCTTCCTCGATGCGGTCAACGCCGAGCGGGTCGGCGAGATGGTCGACGACCTCGCTGGCGACGCCCAGTTCGTCGTCGTCTCCCATCGCTCCGCGCTGCTGGAACGCTCCGAGCGCGCCATCGGCGTGACGATGCAGGACGACAACTACAGCGCGGTGACCGGCATCCAGTTCGACGGCGACAGCGACCCGGACGCGGAGGTGCCGGCCGATGACTGATCTGCCTGACGCTGTCGGCCTCGACGGGATCAGCGGCGAATACAGCGACGACCACGAGCGACCACCCGAGCCGACCGCCGACGACGACGAAGTCGAGCCCGTCGAGCTGTTGGTGCAGTTGGCCGAGGAAGGCGAGATCGAGCCGTGGGATATCGACATCGTCGAGGTGACCGACGCCTTCCTCTCGAAGCTCGAAGCGACCGATCTACGCACGAGCGCGCGAGCACTGTTTTACGCCAGCGTCCTCCTACGGATGAAAGGCGACGAGCTGCTCGATCCCACAGAGGACGAACCCGACGACGAGCCCGAACCGTGGGAGCAGGCCTTCGAGGGCAACCGAGCCGCCGACGAGGCGGGCGGCGCGCCCGGCTTCGACCCGGTCGACGAGCTCGAAGCCGAGATGGATCGCCGCCTCGACCGGAAAAGCACCCGTGGCAACCCCGAAACGCTGGACGAACTCGTCCGGGAACTCCGGGAGGCCGAACGCGACAACTGGTGGAAACGACGCCGGGAGTACGACACCAGCGACACCGGCGGCGGGGGGTACGGCACCCAAACCGTCGACTACCGCGCGGCCGACGATTTCCGCGAGGACGACGAACCGACCGAGGGCGACGTGACAGACAACACCCACACCGAAGAGATCGACGACGTGATCGCGGACGTGACCGCCGCGCTCGCCACCGAGTTCGACAACGGCCGAAAGGAGGTGCTGTACGCTGAGATCAAAACCGCCGGAGGCCGGCCGTTTATGACCTACCTCGCGCTGTTGTTCCTCTCGAATCGCGGCGAGGTGCGGCTCCAACAGACCGATCTCTTCGGCGACCTCTGGATTCAGGATCCCGAGCAGATCAGCGAGACCGACGAGACTGACAGCGATGCGGTCGACAACAACGAGACCAACAGCGACGAGACGGTCGACAGCGATACCGATGAGGTCGAAGCGGTCGCGGACTGACGCGGTCGGTGTGTTTATTTGACTTCTCGTCTGACGGGTAGACAGTGAGTTCCACACCCTCGCCGACGCCACCCGAAGACCGGATTCTCGGGCTCGACGTCCTCCGTGGCTTCGCGCTGTTGGGGATTCTCGTCATCAACATCTGGGTGTTTTCGATGCCGTTTGCGACGCTCAACAACCCGACAGTGTACGCCTCGGCAACCCCGTACGGCGAGTTTGCCGGCGCGAACTACCTCGTCTGGCTGCTCGGCCACATCTTCGCCCAGCGGAAGTTCATCACACTGTTTACGATCATGTTTGGTGCGGGGATCGTCCTTTTCACGCGGAGCAAACCCGACAGCAGAGCCATCAGGCTTCACTACCGCCGGACGGCGTTTCTGCTGTTGGTTGGGCTTGCCCACGCCTACCTGCTGTGGTACGGTGACATCCTCGTTCCCTACGCGTTGTGTTCGCTGGCCGTCGTCGCCGCCAGAGATTGGAAGCCGACCAGCCTCGCCAGAATCGGGTTGCTGTTGATCGTGGTTCCAACGCTGTCGTATCTCGCCGCCGGTGTCTCGATAGATGCAACCCAGACGCTTGCCGTCTGGACGCCCTCCGAGTCTGCGCTCCTCCAGGAGGTCGAAACCTACCGGAGCGGCTGGCTGGCCCAGTTCGACCACCGCGCCCAGACGGCGTTTACCCAACAGACCAGCGGCTTCCTCGGCGCGACCGTCTGGCGAACCAGCGGGCTCATGCTGTGGGGGATGGCCCTGTTCAAATGGGGTGTCCTCTCGAATGAGCGATCCACGCGGTTCTATCGCCACCTGCTTGCCGGTGGCGGCGGGATCGGCCTGCTGCTGATCGGCACCGGCGTCTGGTACACGGAGGCTGTCGACTGGGCGGCCCCGGAGGCCCTGTTTTTCGGCACCCAGTTCAACTACTGGGGCAGCCTGTTTCTGGCCGGCGCGTATATCGCCGGGATCATGCTGTTCTGCCGGCGGTTCGGCGGGGGGAGGGTGACGACCGCGCTGTCGGCCGTCGGGCGAACCGCCTTCAGTAACTACCTGCTACAGACGCTGCTTGCGACCTCGATCTTCTACGGCCACGGGCTCGGACTGTTCGGGAGTGTGACTCGTGTCGAACAGGCCGGCATCGTCGTCGCAATCTGGGCGATCCAGATCGTCCTGTCGGTGGTGTGGCTGCGGTACTTCCGGTTTGGGCCGATGGAGTGGGTGTGGCGCGCCGTAACCTACGGCGAGCGACCACCGTTGCGAAACGACGGGTCGGCGGACACGCCCGACGATTAGTTCGGTGTCGACGCGGCGTGGGCGTCGGTCGCCCCCTCAACAGTCTCTCGAACAGCATCACAGCCCTCCTCGTGGAGGAGGTCGCCGACGACGATCACATCGGCGTGCTGGCCCATCTCGTAGGCACTGTCGTAGTCGCCGATCCCGCCGCCGTAGAACAGCGTCGCGTCATCGAGGCCGTCGGCGGCAGCCTGGACGATCTCGGGATCGCCGAAGGTACCGGAGTATTCGACGTAGACGATCTCCTGGCCGAACATCTTCTCGGCGACGCGGGCGAACGCACCGACATCCTCGGCGGACTGCTCGCAGTCGGCCTCGGTGTACTCGGCGACGGAAGCCTCGGGGTTCATCACGATGTAGGCCTCGGTCGTCGTGCGATCCCAGTCAAGGCCGTCCTCGATACGAACCCACTCCTTGTGGGCGCCGACCATCCAGAACGGATCCGTCGAGTTGAACACCGTCGGGATGAGGTAGCCATCGAGATCCGGCGAGTCGATAACGACGCTCGGATTTGATGGCTCCTGGTAGAGCGGGACATCGTACTCGGCGCAGGCATCGACGACGCGCTGCATCTTGTCCTCGGTCATCCCGAGGGTGCCACCGATCTCGATGGCGTCGGTGCCGGTCTGACAGACATCCGCGAACGTCTCGCCGTCGACAAGCGGCTTGTCGGGGTCGATCTTGAGGATGTGATCCCACTCCGCCCAAGGTGTGCTCATTGGCTATGGGATGCTCACGCAGAGAATAAAAAGCGCACGGTGGCGAGAAAGTCACAGTGACGCCGATCTCTGAGACCGGCTCACCCACAGTCCGGTTCCACGATGAGGGTGAGCGACACAGTATCGCCAGAGGGGCTATCTAACTAAAACAGGATATCGGCTGACAGCCGACCAAGATTTTTGTATGTTGGTGTAGTATACCAACATACTGTGAGATGGGTTCGACGGTCATCTACGAGGATGAGGAAACCTTCGCCGATGGGTCGCGGTATGAGATGATCGCCACGTCGGTTCCGGAAAGCGACGACTACCCCGAGGGCGTCAAATACCGATTCCAGTATATGAGCGAGGACGGTCGAACACGCCTCCGGTTCGACAACTTCCCGAATCATCCAACCGTGGATCGCCATCACTACCACACGCCCGATGGCGTGGCCGATGATATCGAGTACACCGGACTCACAGACCACATCCGACAGTTTCACGCCGAAATGGACGCCGCCAAGCGGTGATACAGCATGTCCACACCATCCAACAACCACGACGAGACGACAGCTGAGATCGACACCGAAACCGAGGCTGGGTTCCTTGAGGACGTATCAGCCGCCGACCATCCGTCGACGCTCAGGATCACCGCCCGATCGAGCGAGGCCCACAAGCAAGACGCGATCGAGCGCGCCGAACGCTGGGAAGCCGGCGAGGAGGTACCCCGCGTCATCAACTTCCAGAACCCGAGTGACCTGCGCGCATTACTCACCGATCGGCGGGTCGAACTGCTGCAGAGCGTGATGTCGGAAACGGCCGGCAGCATCCGACAGTTGGCCGACCGCGTTGACCGGGATGTAAAAAGCGTCCATGACGATCTCCAGGTGCTCGCCGACTACGATATCGTCAGCTTCGAGCAGGACGGCCGGGCGAAACGACCGTTTGTGCCCTACGAGCAGATCGAGGTGTCGCTGGAGATTTCCACACCGGAGCCGGGCGACGACACCGCAGCCGTCTGATCGCTTGGAGTGTGGAATCGGCTCGCCGTCGCTGTCGCCGAGCGGTTGCCTCAGTCGAGTTGCGACGCCGTCTCCCGAAGCAACCCATCGAGCAGCTCCGGCAAGGTTGGATGAAAGGAGCGATCCGGCACCTCGCGTGCGTCGAGGTCGTTCTCGACGATCACCTGCAGTGTTTTCGCCATCGTGTCGGCGTGGGCGTGCAGTCCCTGATAGCCCAGTACCGTTCCCGCATCGGCATCGACCGTTAGTCGGGCGAGGCCATAGGGCACGTCTTTGACTGTGAAGACGCCGTCATCGTCGGCTCGCCGGGTTGCGGTGACGACCGTGTGGCCGGCGTCCTCGGCCGACTCCGGCGTGTGGCCGACGCGGGCAAAGGGGTAGACGCTCGCCCCCGAGAAGACCACGTGATGGTGGACGTTCTCGTAGGGCGTCATCGACGCGCCGGCGTGGTGGGCGAGGATGTTGTCGGCGGCGGCAAACCCCTGTTCCTTGGCGACATGCAGGATCGGCTCCTTCCCGTTGGCATCGCCGACAACGAAGACCTGCTCGTCGTCGACAGCGGCCATGGTGTCGTCGACCCACCCCTCGCCCGGATCGAGCGCGGTGGCCCCAAGCCCGAGGCCGTCGAGAGTGGGTTGGCGACCGGTAAAGGCAAAGAGGGCATCGGCGTCGACAGCGTGTTCGGTGCCAGCCTGTTCGACATGCAAGCGAACGCCGTCGGCTGTCGGCTCGATCCGCTGTTCGGTTGCGTTGGGGAGGATGTCGACACCGAACTCCTCGCGGTAGAGCCCGATGAGCTCGTCGCCAAATTCGGGGTCAGCCTCGTCAAGCGGGCGGTCGTCGTGTTCGATCACGGTGAGGTCGACGCCGGCCTCCGCGAGATAGGGGACGAGTTCGAGGCCGATGTAGCCGAAGCCCATGACGACACCCGAGTCTGGGAGATCGGTCGCGGCGAGGACAGCTTTGCTCGTCAGGGGATCGACAGCGTCCATGCCGGGGAGGTCGGGGATGGACGCCGAGGAGCCCGTGGCGATGACGACGTAGTCTGGCTCGTAGCGGTCGCCGTCGATGGCGACGACGCGGTCGTCGACAAACCGGGCGGTGTCGTCGATAAACGCGACGCCGTCGGTGTTGGTCAGTTCGTGAACCGATTCGCGGCGGTGGGCCGCAAACGACTCGACGTGGTCGTCTTTCCGCGCGACGACGCGGTCGAGGTCGATCGTCGGTGGGTCGCCCACAAGCCGATCGTCGGCGCGGGCCTGAAACCGATGGGCGGCCGCCGACAACACCGCCTTCGAGGGCATACAACCGTTGAGAATACAGAGCCCGCCGCCGGGGTCGCCGTCGTCGACGAGTGTCAGTCGGTCGATCTCGCGGCCGACGTGCGGCGCGAGGTCGGCGGCGGCCGCCGAACCCGCGCTGCCGTAGGCCCCGATCACAAGAACGTGCATGGTCGCCGGTCAGCCCGGGGCTACAAAACCGTATGGCGGCTGGCCAGTGCGTCGTCACAAGCGCGTCGCTGAAACTGGTGGCAAACACACCGCAACACGCAATGAGAAAGGCGTAGATGTGGGAAGCATTCGCGCTTCCCGACCTGTTCCGGGCAGGCGTGTTCGACAGTCGCCGTCGTTGACACGAGGCGACGGGTGTTGCTTTCGACGTGTAATATAAATAAGTGGCGACGACGATATCAAATAAAATAATTTGCTATGAACAGCCAGATCAAACCGTTGCAGAGCGAGGGATCAGCGGTAGTATGTTTGTGGCTTCAAATTATCTTATCTGATAATGTAATCGTATCGTTTATTACTATCGTGTCCGATGATTCGGATACCGTCTGACCGCGTTCCGGGCAGGCGGTGGCCGTCTCCGGGCAGGCGGCAGACGACATCCGGGCTGATGTCATGCGGTATCCGGGCAGGCATCTCAACCCTTCTACCTTCTCGATCTTGCTGTGAGAGAGCAACATCCGAGCGTCAAATACTGCGTCTGTTATCGAGCGATCCCATCCGCATCATCCGCGAGCACTGATTCGATCTCTGCACGTGTCGACACCAACACGTCACCGGTGATCGTCCGCTTCACCGCGGCGGCGGCCGCCGCATACGACTGGGCGGTCTCGACGGTAGCCGGCGTCAACATGCCGTCGCCGTTTGCGAGCAGCTCTCCGAGAAAGCCGCCGACGAAGGCGTCGCCGGTGCCGATGGCGTCGATCGTTTCATCCGAGTAGATGCCCTCTTCGATGAGGTCGCCATCGACGAGCGCAAGCGACCCCTCCGCGCCGCGGGTGACGACGACGGCGTCGAGATCGTAGTCGTCGGCCAGCCCGCGGGCGACCGCCGCCGCGTCGCCCTCGTAGCCGAGGATCGCACGCCCGTCGCGGTGGGGGGCAAACAGGAGATCAACCCGCGGCAGGAGATTGTCGTAGACGACGGCGGCGGCTTCCTGTGACCAGAGCTTCGAGCGATAGTTGAGATCGAACGAACACAGCGTGTCGGCGTCGGCAGCGATATCCAAGAGCTCGCGTGTCGTCTCGGCGGTGGCATCGCTGAGCGCGGGGGTGATCCCCGTCGTATGGAACACCTCGGCGTCGGCCACCCGCTCGGTGTCGAGCTCGTCGGTGCTGACCGTCGTGATCGACGCGTTGGCGCGGTCGTAGACGACAGTTGTCTCTCGTGGATCGGCCCCGTATTCGAGATAGTAGGTGCCGAGCCGGGCGGTATCACTGTCGTCCCACGCGACCGCGGGCGTCACGTCGTGGCCACGGAGGGCGCGAACGACACGCCGCCCGAGTGGGTTCGCCGGGAGCTTCGAGCACCACGCCGCGTCGACGCCGAGACAGCTTGCGGCGGCGGCGACGTTGCTTTCGGCGCCGCCGACCTGTGCGTCCAACTCACCCTCCGTTTCGAGTCGCGTGCCGCGGGGCGGCGAAAGCCGGAGCATCGTCTCGCCGAAGGTTACCAACTCAGCCATGGTATCGACCGCCGTGCATACCGCGTGGTTGGGTGGTGTGGCTCTTAATTCCAGCCGTTGTCACTCCGCTCGCCGACCGTGACCAGGGTAGTCGCGCTCGAAACGGTCGGTGATCTCCTCGCGGCTGATCTCGATGAGCACCGGGCGACCATGCGGGCAGGCATACGGGTTCTCGCAGTCGTCGAGGGCCGACAACAGGTCGACAACCGAGCCCTCGGTGAGAGAGGTGTTGCCGGTCACGGAGGGATGGCAGGCCAGATCGGCGAGCAGCTCGTCGATAGCCGCCTCGACAGTTGCGTCGCCGTCGGCCGATTCGACGACACCGAGCAGCGCGTCACGCAGGAACTCGGGTTCCAGCGTCGTCTCGAAGATCGCCGGCACACCGGTAACGGCGACCTCGCGGTCGCCCACGCGTTCGGCGCGGAAGCCGATCGCAGCGAGGTGGTCGGCGACCGACTCGAAGAGGGCTGCCTCGCGGGCGGTGAGTTCCAACGACACTGGCTCGGCAAGCGTCTGGGTCGCCGGCGACTCGCCAAGGGTAGCTTGGAGGCGTTCGTAGTTGACGCGCTCGTCGGCGGCATGCTGGTCGATCAACACCAACCCATCGTCGGTCGTCGCCAGCAGATAGGTGTCATACAACTGGCCGAGTACCCGAAGGGTCGGCAACGTGTCATACCCCCGCTCGGCGGTTGTCGTCTCGCCGGTGAGTGTTCGCTGAGTCGTTGGCTGCGTTGGCTCGAACTCTCTCCCATCAGACGTTGGGGGGGCAGTGGCGGTTTCGTCAGTGGCGGTACTGTCAGTCTCGCCATGCTCAGCTGGTGAGGATTCGGCCGACGACTCCGCTGGTGTCGTCGCCGCGGTGGTGTCCGGCGTTGCGGGAGTATCTGTTGCGGAGTTGTCCGGCGTCGACAGATCACCTGCTGTCAACTGCTCGTCCGGCGTCGACGAGTCGGCTGCTGTCACCGGATCGGTCGCCTGCTCGACGGATTCGGTCGGTGTCGACCCGGGTGCGATGTCGTCGACGACCCAACTGTCCTCCGCGCTCGGATCGACCGGCTCAGCCGGATCGACGCCGTCGGCTGATGCCGTGGTCGTCGACTCCGGCCGCGATGTCTGGGGATCAGCCGTAGTATCGGCGGCATCGTCGGTATCGCTGGCTGTGGTCTCGCTGTCGGGCGAGCGATCGGCGTCGACATCGCTGGCCCCGACAGCGTCAGCAGCTGTATCGCGGTCGCCACCACCGACAGCGGTTGTGTCGGGGGGTTCCGGCTCAATGGTTGTCTCCTCGGGAGCCGATCGCCCGCGAGGGGCCGACGAGCGGATCAAGCCATCGTCAAGCAGGGCGTCGGTCACAGCCTCGCGGACAGCGGACGCGACGGCGTCCTCGTCGTCAAACCGTACCTCCGTTTTGCGCGGGTGGACGTTGACATCGACCGAGCCCGGCGGGACATCGACAAAGAGCACGGCGAAGGGGTATCGATCAGGGGCCAGCTGGCCGCCGTAGGCATCGACAACCGCGCCGCGGAGCAGCGACGCTGTCACGTATCGATCGTTGACAAACGTCGCCAGGTATGAGCGGGTGCTCCGTGTGGTCTCTGGATAGCTAACAAGCCCCGAGATTCCATCGATCGGCCCGTCGCCGTCTGTCCCGGAGTCGACCGCGATCATCGATTCGGCGACATCGCGGCCGTAGACCGCAAGCACGGCCGAGCGCAGCGAGCCGGTTCCCTCGGTCGCAAACACCTCCCGGCCGTCATGTTCGAAGGCGACGGCGACATCGGGATTTGCCAGCGCGTACTGGCTGACGACCGTGTTGACGTGATCGAACTCGGTGCGATCACTGTTGAGGAACTTCCGGCGTGCCGGCGTGTTGAAAAACAGTTCCTCGACCTCAATGGTCGTTCCGACCGGACAGCCGGCCGGGTCGATCTCACCGACCGCGCCGCCGTCAACGGTAAGTTCGGCTCCCGAGGCGGCCTCGGCCGGCCGGGAGCGAACCGTCAGCCGGGAGACAGCACCGATGGTGGCGAGCGCTTCACCCCGAAAGCCGAGGGTGCCGACACCAGCATCGAGGTCGTCGATATCGCTGATCTTGCTGGTCGCGTGTTCGGCGACCGCCAGCGAGAGCTCCGATTCGGGGATCCCGTGGCCGTTATCGCGGACGCGGATGTGTTCGGTGCCGCCGTCCTCAATGGCGACGGCAATTCGGGTCGCGCCCGCATCAAGGCTGTTTTCGATCAGCTCTTTGACGACCGAGGCCGGTCGTTCGACGACCTCGCCGGCGGCGATGCGCTGTACCGTCTGGTCGTCGAGCTGGTGGATCGCTGTATCGTCGGTTGAGGGGATGTCGTCAGTCATCGGTTGCAGCGGTCTGCTCGCTTGGTAGGGCTTCGGCGGCCAACAGCCGATCGATCGCCGTCTGGTGGATGCTGACCGTGAGGAACTCATCGCGGGCGGTCGACGGCGAGACCCATTCGTAATCGCAGTGTTCGTCGCTGAGTTCGACATCGGTCGTCTCGGCCTCACAGTAGTAGACGACGCTGAACCGGCCACGGCCGACATCGTTGCGCCAAGCGGCCGTATGGATCGGCTCGCCGACGGTCACCGAGAGCCCGGTCTCCTCGGTTACTTCCCGTTTGAGTCCGACGATCGGGGCCTCGGTAGCCCCCATCCGACCGCCAGGAAGTTCCCAGGTATCGGCGTCGACCTGCATGACCAGTAGCTCGTCGGCCGGCGACCGAATGAGTGCCTTCTGGCTGACTTCGGCGATCAACGGTTGGTCAGTCATCGGTGGGCGAGAGGTGTCGGCGGTGATTCACCTCGTCCGGCTGGCAGCCGACCTCGCGGCTGCTGGCGGATCGATGGGAAACGGGCGATTGCATTGGCTGAGTTTTGTGGGTGAGCGGTATGAATCCATTGTTACTTCCGTGTCATGTCAGCGGATAGGTTCTACGATGCTGGGGTTGACAACACCAGGTGCTGGCGGTGAGAGAACAGCACCGAAAGGAGTGGGGTGGATCGACGGTGAACACTCAGGCGGTTCGCTCGACGCGCCACGTTGTCGCGCCGGTGTACGACCAGCGTTCGATCGACAGATCCTCAACCGAATCTTGAAGCTTCACGATCAGGGCACCGATTTCCTTTGCGGAGAGCCCGACTTCCTCGGCGATAAACTTGCTTTTGAAGTACATGTCGCCGGCGTCGGCACGCTCACGCAGATAGTCGGCAAGCCGCGACTCTTTCGACTGGGAGCTGTCTACGTCGGGCGATTCCTCGGTCTGAACGGGTTGGGTCGTCGCAGTCATGGATTATGGTCTCTTGTAGTGGTGGCCAGCAAGCAATGCGAGCAGTTGACAACCGAGCAGTCCAAGGAAGACTGCCCCAGTGTGCGTACCGATACCGAGGGAGAGGACTGGCAGATACACTGCCGGAAGGACGATCGCCGCCCAGAAGCCGAGCCAGCGGATCGGCCGGGTGAGCGGCAGGCTACGGGACGCCTGCGGGGGCGACTCAGCGTCGGCAGAGGGCGATCGACCTACGGTCGATGGGGAACCTGTCATTGAGTGCTCACCGTCTACCGTCTTCAACAGACCGTATCCACATATAATAGCCAGAGCGTTTGGGATAATTCATCGCGTAAAATGTGATAAAATGGCTTTCGCCGACAGTTTATAACGGATTCAAAATAGCTTAGACTTTTTATTACCTGTACTGAGACCGTTATCTATGTATCAGCAAAAATTTCTGCTATATCAACAGCCAGTGGTTTTAAATACAAGTATTTCGGCTCAATACTCCGAGCGCTCAGTTGTACTGAGTTGCTCCTGCCACTGTTGGACTTTCGCCATCAGCTCGACGGGCGGGGTTTCGTCGATATCGGTCGCCTGAAGCTCCGAGAGCACCGATTCGACCGCTGGATCGAACTCGTCGGCCGCGTCGTCACCCGTGTCCGCGGGCGCGCTCGTGTTCGATGCTGCCCCGTTGTCGGCCGCACGGAACTCGCCCGAGTTGAGGTCGAAGACGGCCTGTGTCGGCTCGCCCGCACCGCTTCCTTTCGCTTCGACAGCCTTCTCGGAGCGCAGTTTTTCCAGTACGTCGCGTGCGCGCCCGACAACTGGCTCTGGAACGCCGGCGAGGTCGGCGACGTGAATCCCATACGAGCGGTCGGTCGCGCCCTCCTCGACCGTCCGGAGGAACGTGATGTCCTCGCCGCTGTCCTCGTTGGCGACGGCGACGTGGACGTTGCCGACGCGGTCAAGATGTGAGGCTAAGGCGGTTAGTTCGTGGTAATGGGTGGCAAACAGACAGTGACAGCCGATCCGGTTGTGGATATATTCTGTCGCAGCCCATGCGATCGAAATCCCGTCGTAGGTCGCGGTGCCGCGGCCGACCTCGTCGAGGATCACCAGCGATTCGTCGGTGGCTGAATGGAGGATGTTAGAGAGCTCCTGCATCTCGACCATGAACGTCGAGCGGCCCTGCGCAAGCTCATCGAGCGCGCCGACCCGGGTGTAGATCCCGTCGACGACGCCGACTGTCGCTGCGTCGGCGGGGACGAAGCTGCCGACCTGTGCGAGCAGCGTGATCAGCGCGGCCTGTCGCATGTACGTCGATTTCCCGCTCATGTTCGGCCCCGTCACGAGCAGAAACCCGCGGTCGCGGTCGAGCCGGAGGTCGTTGGGCACGAACTCGGTGGTCTGCTCGACGACCGGATGGCGACCGGCGTCGATGTCGAGTTCGCCGGGGTCGGCCAGCGTCGGGCGACACCAGCCGTTGCTCGCGGCGTGGGTCGCCAGCGAGCAGTAGACGTCGAGTTCGGCGATCGCCCGCCCCACGTCCTGCAATAAGGCCGACTGTGCGGCGACTGTCTCGCGGAGCTCCTCGAACAGCTCGTATTCGAGTTCGCCGCGCTGTTCTTCCAGCCGGAGGATCTCACGTTCCCGCTCGGCTAACTCGTCGGTGACGAACCGTTTGGAGTTCTTCAGCGTCTTGACGTGCGAGAAGGAATCGGGGACTGCGTCGGCTTCCGACTGCCCGACCTGCACGTAGTAGCCGTCGGTTTTGTTGCGGCCGACCGAGACGTGGCTGAGCCCGTGCCGCTGTTTGAGGCGGTCGGCCAGCCCGTCGATCCACTCCTTGGCGGCCTCGTGGCGTTCGATCAGTTCGTCAAGCTCGTCGTGGTAGCCGCGTTTGAAGAGTTCACCCTGTGTGACGGTCTGTGGCGGGTCTTTAACGATGGCGTCTGCCAGCGTTTCCCGAAGGTCGGCGGCGGCCTCACGGTCGATATCATCGAGCACGCTGGGTAGCGGCGAGTCCGCGAGGTCACCATCTGTAAGTTCGGCGGCGATATCGGGCAGCAGCCCCAGCGTCTCGCGGATCGACAACAACTCGTTTGCGCCCGCACTCCCGCTTGCGACGCGGCTGGCAAGGCGTTCGAGGTCGGCCGCGCCGTCCAGCGTCTCTTGGAGTCGTTGGCGACACAACGCGGCTGCCGCCAGTGCGTCCACGCTGTCGAGGCGTCGATCCAGCGTCGCCCGGTCGCGCCGCGGGCGGGTCAGCCACTCCCGTAGCAGGCGACGGCCCGGACTCGTTTCGGTGTGATCGACTGTCGCCAACAACGATCCCGCGCTGTCGCCCTGCATCGTCTCGACAAGTTCGAGATTGCGCTGTGTTGTGGCGTCCAGCGTCAAGTGGTCGTCGGCTGTGTACGGTTGAAGCCGCGTCATCGACTGCCGGACGCCGACACCGGTTTCGGCGACGTACGCGAGGATCGCGCCCGCGGCACGGACGGCCAACTCGGAATCGAGGCCGATGCTGTCAGCGGTTTCGTCGCCGAACTGCTCGGTGACGGCATGGTTCGCCCGGCCCGGTGCGAAGGCGTCAGTGGTATGCAGCGTCACCTCGGCGTCGCTGCGGTCAGTGACCGCATCGAGGAACGCGTCGTCCGTGCGGACGGCTGGGCCGGGCAACAGTTCGACGGGATCGAACCGGTAGCATTCGGCGACCGCGCTGTCGGCGTTGTCGACCTCAGTAACGAGGAACTGACCGGTCGTAATATCGGCGAAGGCAAGTCCGTAGGGGCCGCTGTCGCCGTCGCCGTGGTTGCTGGCCGCGGCCGCACTGCCAGCGGTGTTGGTCGCGGCGTCGTCGGGCGCGACGACCGCTGCAAGGTACTGGGCGTCGCTGTCGGTTGTTTCCAGCAGCGTTCCGGGGGTAACCCGGCGGGTGATCTCCCGGTAGAAGTCGCCGCCCTCATCTTCGAACTGGTCGGCGACGGCGACGGTGTAGCCGCGTTCGACCAAAGCGGTGAGGTAGGGCGTCAACTCGCTGACCGGGACACCCGCCATCGGATAGGATTCGCCGCCGGAGGATTTGGTGGATGTCGTCAGATCGAGTTCGGCGGCAACGCACTCGGCGTCATCATCGAAGAACTCGTAGAAATCGCCGCACTGCATCGCCAACAGGTCGGCGTCGCTGTCGGCTTTCAGCGCGTGGAACTGCCCGACGATTCCCTGTGACATACCGGGCGTGGGGCAGACAGTCGCTAAAACGCTACGATGCGGGCAGCGGTCGACAGCGACAGCAGCCGTTTACTCCGTAATCAGGGCTTCATGGAGGGACAGCAGTCGTTCGCGGAGCGTCGCCGCCGTGGTCGCAGCCAACATCACTCCGGGCTGTCGGCCGTCACCGCCGGTATCGACGATCGCTGCCGGGCGGTCGTCGGCGTCAGCGGTGGCGTTCGAGACGGCCTCCGTGGGATCTTCGCCCTCACCGCGGACAACCGTTCCGTCCAGCGTGTCGAGGTTCTGTTCGACCGCGTCGTCGAACCGACAGGTCGCGGCGAACCGGAGTTCGGGAAACGCCTCGCGGGCGGCCAGCAGTTGGTGGGCGAGGTCGCTGCCGACGCCGGAGCGAACCCCGGCGTTGTGTCGGAGCCCGGTTCGCGTGCTGCTGAGACGCCCATCGACGCCGACGATCTCGGCGGCCGACTCGGCGTAGGGGGTCGCCCCGACGACACTCATCCCGCCGGAGGGAACAAGCGTCTCAGCATTGGCCTCAACCAGCCGGGCGACGACCCGCTCGACGGCAGCGGTGGTCGCTTCGCGGTCGGCGCGTTCGCGCATCTCGACGAGGTGGTGCACCGATCCCGGCCCGCTCCCGGCGTCGATGCCGTACCGAACCGCGCGCTCCATGAACGCGACGCCGCCGGCGACGGCCTCGGTCAGCGTCTCCTCGCGGGCCAACCGGGCGGCGATCGCACTGGAAAGCGTACAGCCCGAGCCATGCGTCGCGTCGGTGTCGATCCGGGGATGGGTGAACCGCTCGGTGTGGGTTGCGTCGGTGGCTGACTCGTCGATAACGAGCGTATCGACGACTTCGTCGCTGTCGCCAGCGGTTCCGCTATCGCCGTCGATGTGGCCGCCTTTCACGAGCGCGGCGTCGGCTCCCAACCCGACGATATCCCGGCCGGCGGCGTCGGCGGCTTCGACGCTGTCGACCGTCCGGTCGGTCAGAAGTTCGGCCTCGTCGGCGTTGGGCGTCACGAGCGTTGCGTGGTCGAAGAGGTCTTTGTAGACGGCTTCGGCCTCCTCGCTCAGCAGCCGATCGCCGGTCGCGGCGACCATCACGGGATCGACAACGACCGGGCCCGCGAAGTCGGCAACGCAGTCGGCCACGGTCTCGATCACGTCGGCGGTGGCGAGCATGCCGGTTTTGATCGCGCCGACAGCGAAGTCGTCGACGACAGCGTCGTACTGGGCGGCGATATGGTCGGTCGGCAACACGTTAATGTCGTCGACACCGGCGGTGTTCTGGGCGGTCGTTGCGGTGATCGCGGAGGTGCCGAAAACGTCGTGGGCCTCCATCGTCTTCAGGTCAGCCTGAATCCCTGCGCCGCCGCCGGAGTCGCTGCCGGCGATGGTGAGTGCGACCGGCAGCGAGGCAGGTGCGTGGTTCCGGCTCATAGCTACAGATACGTCGGTTTGGGTAAAAAGTCGGGTGCTTCGCTGCGTCCTCCCTCATACTGTTATTGTAGACGGTTACCGTCTCGACCGCCAACCGGGCGGCGGTCGAACGGTAACTTCCTACAGCAAACCGTATCAGGCGTTCGTCGCCGGCTCGTCGATCCCGCAGCCGTCGCCGTACTCGACCTCTGCGACCGAGTCGATGCCGTCCTCCCCGCAGACCGGGCAGTCGGGCGACTGCTGGTAGGGGACGCGTTCGACGGCAAGATCCATCGCGTCATACGATAGCAGCGTCCCGACCAGCGGGTCGCCGATGTCGGCCAGCAGTTTGACGACTTCCGTCGCCTGCATGCAGCCGATGGTGCCCGGCAGCGCGCCCAACACGCCGGTCGTCGCGCAGTCGGGGACGGTACCGGGATCAGGGGCTTCGGGAAACAGACAGCGATAGCAGGGGCCGTCGGGGACGAGCGTCGTCGCCTGTCCCTCGAACTTGTAGACCGCGCCGTTGACCAGCGGAATCCCCTCTATGCGGCAGGCGTCGTTGAGCAGATACCGCGTCGGGAAGTTGTCGGAGCCGTCGACGACGAGGTCATAGTCGTCGATGATCGAGTCGGCGTTCTCGGGTGTGATGCGTCGCTCATGCGGTTCGACGGTCACGTCGGGGTTGCGATCGGCGACGAAGTCGGCCGCGCTGTCGACTTTCGGCCGACCCACGTCGCCGTCGCCGTGGATCACCTGCCGCTGAAGGTTCGACCGCTCGACGGCGTCGTCGTCAACGATCCCGAGAGTGCCGACGCCGGCGGCCGCGAGATACTGGATGACGGGCGCGCCGAGGCCGCCCGCACCGACAATCAGCACGCGACTCTCCAGCAGTGCTGACTGCCCCTCGGGGCCGATCTCCTCAAGGATAATATGCCGCGAGTAGCGGTCGAGTTGGGTCGAATCCAGCGAGAGGCTCATGGCTCCCGATTGGGGGAGGCACAAAATAAGACCGCGGATGTCAACGGGTGGCGTTCCACCCAACGTGTCACTGCTTGTCGGCGTCGACTGGGTCGGTGGTCGGCGTCGACTCAGTCGTTAGCTGGCATCGTGAAGGGGTCGTTCGTTGGCTCAGTGTGTTCGATCACATCGTCGCTGTCAGTGTCGATATCGGAATCGGTATCAGTTCCGGTATCGGCGTCGATACCGGTATCCGCCCCGTTCGTGCTGATCGAATCGGTGGACTCGGTCGACTCCGCGGCAGCATCCTCGTCAAACTCGAACTGCGAGAGAAGCGATTCAAGCTCATCGGCCTCACTTGCCAGCGATTCAACGGTCTCGGAGACCGACGACAGCGAGACGGTCTGCTGTTCGGCCGCCGACGCCGCGCTGGCGGCATCCTCGGCGGTCTCGTCGCTGATGTCGGCAACCTCGTCAACAACGGCGGCGACATCCTCGGCGGAGGTGGCCTGCTGGTCGGTCGCATCGCTGATCTCGTGGACGCTATCGCTCAGCTCGGTGACGACCTCGGCGATCTCGTCGAACCGCCCCAGCGATCGCTCGACGGCGTCGGTGCTCTCGCTGACCCGCTGGCTTGCGGCTTCGACCTCCGCGATCGTCTCGTCGGATTGGGCCTGGATCTCTTCGAGCCGGTCGGCGATCTCGCCGGCGGCATCCTTCGTCTCCTCGGCGAGACTTTTGACCTCCTCGGCGACAACTGCGAAGCCATCGCCCTCCTCGCCGGCGCGGGCGGCTTCGATCGAGGCGTTGAGTGCGAGCAGGTTGGTCTGCTCGGCGATATCGGTGATCACCGAGACGATCTCGTCGACCTCGTCGATCCGGCTGCCGAGGGCTTCGACGCTGTCGGCGGCGTCGGTGATCTCCACCTCGATCTCATCGAGTTCCGCGATGGTGTCGGTGGCCTCCTCACGGCCCTCGGTGGCGGCCTCGCTTGCGGTTTCGGCCGTCCGGCTGACCTCCTCGGCGGAGGCGGCGATCTCCTCGACGGTCGCCGACAACGTGTTGACCTCGCTGACCGCAGCCTGGAGCTGTTCGCGCTGCTCGTCGGCACCGGCGGCGATCTCGTCGGTCGCGGCGGCGATCTCCTCGCCGGCCCGATCGAGTTCGGTTGTGCTCTCGGCGACCGAATCGGTCGACCGGGAGACCTCGGCGGCGAAGGCGGCGGTCTCGCCGAGCGATTCCTGGAGGGTTCGCAGCAGTTCGTTGTACCGCTCGATAACCACGGTGTAGGTACCGTCCTCGTCGTTGACCACAGCCGGGTCGATCGTCGCTGTCAGGTCGCCGTCGATGGCGGCGGTCGTCGACTCTTCGAAGGCCTCGACCAGACGTTCAAGTCGGGCCGACCGCGCTTCGATCTCGTTGGTGTGGGTTTCGAGATTGTTGGCCATCCGGGTCAACGACTCGCCGAAGGGCCCGGGGACGGACTCATCGAGGGCGTCGTCGTCGAACTCCTGTTCGGCCAGCGCGTCGGCCTGTGCGGAGACCGTCGTGAGGTAGGACTGCAGCGCGCTGAACGACCGGGTGAGTTCGCCGACCTCGTCGGGTTGATCGGTGGCGACAGCCTCGGTTTCGACATGGCCCTCGGCGATCCGCCCGGCAGCGGTTTCGATGTCGGCCAGGGGGTCGATCAGATCCCGCTGGACGATCAGTGCCGTGTTGACAAACGCCACGGTCGCACCGGTGAACAACAGGGCCTGAATCGCCGTCAGCAGCGTCCCCGACAGGACGAACGGCAGCCCAAAGAGGCCGATGGCAACGCTGAACTGGATCGCCACCGCTGCCAGCATCTTCCGACGGACGGAGTCGGTGATCCGGAGCCAGTCCATTGTCTGCCAGAGGACGGCTTCGTAGCTATCAAGCAGTGACATACGGTCGGGTACATCACTCTAATATAAGAAAAAGGTGTAGGGTTATCACCGTCTGGGAATCGACAGTTCAGGCGAAAACGGCGCGAACGCGGTGTGTGACGGTCGCGTGACCCGCCGGATTATTTGCTGCGGTTGCGATCGCTGTTGACGCTCGGGCGGGCGTGTTCGGTGCCCTGACCGCGGGTCTGCATGCCGCGACCCGTGTCGCCTGCGTTGGTCAGCCCACGGAACGCGCGACCCTTGTGCTGCTCCTCGCAGATCCAGTTGAGGTCGTCGTCGTTCTCGATGGCCGGGTGGTTGGGGTCGATGAGGATGACCTCGTGCCACTTCTGTGAGCCGTCTTCGCCGACCCAGTAGGAGTTGAGCACGCGGAGGTTGCGGTATTTCCGGGAGGCGCGCTCCTCGGCGATGCGTTGGATCGATTTCCGGCGGCCGATCCGGTTGACGCCCTGCCGTTTGGTACGGCGGCCGGCTTTGTGTCGCTGCTTGCGCGCCCCGCCCTTGCGGACGGACACGCGGGCGACGACAACGCCCTGTTTGGCCTTGTAGCCCTGCGAGCGGGCTTTGTCGAGGCGGGTGGGGCGATCGACGCGTTCGATCGCTCCTTGGTTCCGCCATTCCTGTTTGCGCTGCCACTGTAGTTCGGCGAGTTTGCCCTCGCTGGGCTCTCGCCATGCTTCGCGGATGTGTGAGTAGACGCTTCGTGCCATAGTTGTCCTCGGGCGCTTGCGATTCAGTCGGTCAGGCCGACCACATTTCGTCCCGGCGAACCGGGTGCCCACTGGTAGCCCGTCACCGCAGTGAGTTGCCTGTTCTACCTCCGAAGCCCGTTTAACCGCTTCGGACTCGCCGCACCGCGAGAGTGAGTCACACGGGCAGGCCTCGCCGCCGAGACGCTACGCGGGACAGTCGCTCTCGCTGACGGCCTGTCGCTCCGATCCCTGTTGGATCGCGTTCTGCCCGCCGGAAGCAAGATTCACGACGACCGCGCGGCCGCCGTAGCCGTGAGTCTGGTCGTGGCCGCGAACGACGACGCAGGTCACGTCGTCGGGGATTTCGATCGTCTCGCTTCGCTCAAACGGCTGTTCGTTCTCGTGGGCATGCAACAGATCACGGCGGCCAAGCTGTGTCCCGTCAAGCGTTTCGACCTGCCACCAGTCGGCATAGCCGTCCTCGCCGGCGTCGTCGTGGTGGAGCTCAACGAGGAAATCCGTGGCCTCACCGCTGTTGTCGACGACGACGCTCGTAACGTTGGCTTCACCGAGATCCAACTCGCTGGATATATCGTCGCTATCGGCCTCAGTATCTGTGTCGCTGCTGGGCGACTCTCCCACACAGCCAGCCAGCGTCGTCGACAGCGTGAGCCCGCCGGTGACCGTGAGCACGTCGCGTCGATTCATACCCAGGGTTCAGCCGCGATCGTAAAAAAGTCAGGTCTCAGCCAACACGACAATGTTCAGAGACGACCAACCGAACGGGTGGGTCGGCCAATTAACCAACCACCGCCCTGGCGGGCTGAAAGGGCGAAGCACGCTCGGCGAACCCGGACGACGCAAGCACCGCAGCGAACGCAGTGAGCGAGGAGCGCAGCGAGTCCCGGGAGTTCTGCGAGCGAAGCGAGCAGAACCTCGAAAGATGAGCGAAGCGAATCTTTCGGTGGCCGAGCGTGCTGAGGGCTTTCTACCCAATACATACTCAGAATCTACACATTACGAATCCGAACACAGTTCCCGAATATACTGCCCGACGTGGTCATCCATCCGTCGCTTATAGCCGTTTTGGCGCGCCAGCCGATCCAACTCACGGCTGACGTAGGTGCCGTACTGCACCGCTTTCTTGTCCGCGCCCGCGATAGAGTCCGGGAGGCCGACCGTCGCACGAGCAACCCGCCGAAGAGCAACCTTCCGCGCCGCGGGCGTCGCCAGCAACTCACCGGGGAGCCGCAACGCGGCGTCGACAACGCGATCCTGCAGGAAGGGTGTCACCGGCTCGACGCCAGCGACCGAGAGCCCACACACGTCGCGTTCCAGTTGGCCGGGCAGCGTCTCGATCGTCTCCCGCACCGCGCCGCGAACCGTGTCGCTGTCGACGCGGTGGTCATCGGCCGGCTCGACGACCTTCGAGTAGCCGCCAAACAGTTCGTCGGCACCCTGCCCGAGCGCGAGGCGGTCGTAGCCATCGGCTGCGGCCCGCTCGGCGACGAGGAGAAGCGGCAGCGCGATCGTCACGTCCATCGGGTTTGTCCGGCCGGTCGCGGCAGCAACCCGCGGGACGGCGTCGATCAGATCGTCGTGGCTGAGTTCGATGACCGTGAGGTCGTCCCCGCGATCGATCGCGGCGGCGGCCTCGCGGGCAGCGGCGATGTCGTGACAGCCCTCGAAGCCGACGACGTATAGCGGCGCGTCCGGGAAGCCGCTGGCGACGAGTGTCGAGTCGACACCACCAGAAAAGGCGACGGCAACATCGTCTGTGGCCGTAGTCTCGGTGTCGGCGTCGACGCCGAGCGCGCCCGAGAGTGCGTCGGTCACAGCCGCCATCGCCGCGTCGCTGTCGGCGGCCGGGGGCTCCGGCAGTGTGAGTACGCTCTCGTCGCCGTCGGCGGTGCGGACGCCGCCAGGTGGGACGACGACCGGCTCGTCGAGACGGTCGGGCGTGAACGCCCACGCGCCATCGGCGGTCGGATCGTCGGCGTCGCTTTCGCTGTAGACGGGTTGGCGACCCAACACGTCGCGGATGAGGCGGTCGTCGAGGCGGCCGCCGAAACCGCCCATATCAACTGGGGCGCGGTCGCTCGCGCCAGGAAGCGGGTCGGCGTCGTCAAGCGCGGCGCGGACAATATCGGGGTCGGCACCGCGGAGCGGCGGCTGTGGTGGCTGGCTCATCCGAAGAACTCGCGGATCGCCCGCTGGGCCCGGCGTTTCGCGCCGCCGCCGAACTGCCGGAGGCTGACGTGCCACGGCGTTCGGTGGCCGATGACGCTGGTGCGACCCCCGCGGATCGCATCAAGGATCGCGTCGGCGGTCGGCTCGTCGGCGTCGACCTCGGTGACCGCTTGGCCCACGAGTTCGGAGATGTGGGCGTCGCTACCGGCTGTCATCGGGCGGTCGTGTTCGAGCGCAAACTGTTCGGCTTGGCGGTTCGCCCGGCCGGTAAACAGCCGGGAGTTGTACACCTCGATGGCGTCGGCCGCGGCGAGCTGGTCGTCGGTGATATGCGGGGCGACGCCGTGGCGGGATTTCTGGAACGGATGGGGAACGACGGCGATCCCGCCTTGGTCGTGAATGCGGTCAAGCGTCTCGTCGTAGGAGAGTCCCGGCGGGACGATCTCGTCGATCCCCAACGCGAGGATGTGGCCGACCGCGCTGGTGACCTCCATGCCGACGATGCCGACAAGGCCGTAATCGGGCGCGCTCACCGCGGCCTCGATGCTGGCGTCGATCTCGTCGTGGTCGGTGATCGCAAGCGCGTCGAGCCCGACAGCCGCGGCCTGTTCGAGCAGTAGATCGACCGGATCGCGGCCGTCATGGGAGCGTTCCGAGTGGGCGTGGAGCTCGACGCGAAACACATCGCCCTCTTGGTGGCGACAGTAATAAACTCCCCTCGTTTACGATGCGGTCGGCAGACGGCTGCCGTCGGGCAGGTTAGCTGCTCGATCGCATACTCGGGATGATCAACACGGCGGCGATAACGGTCGCAAGAACGACCGCACCGCCGTAGGCAACAGGCAGCGGGCTGCCGACCTCGATCCCATGACGGATCTCCGAGATGACGAACCCGGTGCCGGCGAGCGCCAACAGGAGCCCCGCGCCGCCCCATTTGATCGTTGCGTTCATACCCATGGCTGATTCCGTCGGCCTACAAGGAGGTGTCGGATTCCGGCGATCAGCCCGAGCGGCGACGACACCAGCCGGCGGGAGGCGGCCGGACACAACGCATATCACCCCATCGCCCCTATACGCTGGTATGACCTTCCAACCCGACGGTGAGATGGACGCCGAGACCGTTCAAGAGCGCGTCGATGAGGCGATCGAAACCAACGATGTGGTGCTGTTTATGAAAGGCAATCAGCTGATGCCACAGTGTGGCTACTCGGCGAACGCCCTTGAGTTGATCGGGAAACACGTCGAGGAGTTCGAGACCGTCGACGTGTTGCCCGCCCTCGACGCATACCGTGAAGCACTGGCGAGCCACAGCGACTGGGAGACGATCCCCCAGACGTTTGTCGACGGCGAGTTCGTCGGCGGCAGCGATATTCTCACCGAACTCGACGAACGCGGCGAGCTGGAAGCGACGCTGACGACCTGAATCCACAAGCTCGCTGGCGACACCGCCCAGACGATATCGCTGGCGACACCGGCCACAGCCATCGGCCGCGGGCGGACACGAAAGGATAGCCCATATACCAGTGGGGGCCCTACAGTCGGTAGGTATCGGCACCCACGTCGACGACACCACCATCCAACATCATGACAGGCCGCGTATTCCGTCTCCACTCGACGCTTGAATTGCCGCTCGAAGACCTAGAGGAGTATCTGGAGGATCCAGATCTCCCCGACCAGATCGACGAGGTGACACTCACACGACGCAACAACACCTTGATCATCAACGCCGAGGCCAGCGACGAGAGCCTCAGCAAGTACACCCCGACAGCCCAGCTCAAGGCCAGCGTGACCGAAACGCGGGTCTACGAGGAGGAGCCACCCCGAGCCGGCGGGCCAAGCTGGGGCGACGAAGAGGAAGAGGAGATCCCCTCGGAGCTCGTCGAGTTCGCCTGCTTCAAAGGCGACCGCGAGACCGTCCTCCAGAACACCGCCGTCCAGTACGGCATGTTCGAGGTGCTCAAAGAGATCGCCAAGCTCTCCGAAAAGGGGACACTGACCGCGATCTCCGAACATGACGGCGAGCTCGAAGCAACACGGATCGTCGAGGGCGAACAACGACCCGCAACCGTCGAGGTCGTCGAAAACCCACAGAACAGTGCCGGGAAAAACGGTGTCGACTGGCGCGACAACGAGTTTATCGACGAGTAACGCGCGCCGCGAGTGTTTTCGTGAGTGTCAGTCGGACGCGCGACAACCGTTAATCAGCCGCGGAATCGCCGGTGGTGGCGTGATCCGCGGTCGGTTCGGCAACGCCGTCGACAGCCGCGGTCTCGGGAACGGTTGCGACCGTCGTGATCGCCTTCGGGCTGCCGGGGCTAGCCTGTTGGATATGATGTTCGAACTCGGTGTAGCCGGCAGCTTCGAACATGCGGTCGGCCTCGTTCTCATCGTAAAACAGCATGATCGCATCCGCGAGCTTCTGCATCACGACCGAGTTTGGATAGTCGGGGCCGACGACGAGCACGCGGCCGCCGGGCTTGGTGACCCGCCGGAACTCTTCGAGGGCGTCGATCGGGTTCGGCCAGTACTCGATCGAGCCTGACGACCAGAGATGATCGAACGTGTCGTCGGCAAACGGGAGGCGTTCGGCGTCACCGCGGTGGAACCTCACATTGTCGTGCTTGCCAAACTTCTTGAAGGCTTTCTCCATCTGATGGATCGATTGGTCGAGACAGTACACGTTGTCGGTGTGTTGGAGCAGCCCCTCGGTGGCAAAGCCGGTGCCGGAGCCGACATCGAGGACGCGGTCGTCGGGCTGGATGTCGAGCCACGCGATGGCCTCATCGCGCATCTCATCGTTCCAGATGAAGGGGTTGATCGTGTCGTAAACCTTCGAGAGATATTTGTAGAACAGGCGCGCGCGGGCCTTGTTCTCAAGGATTCCCATGTCACGACACCCTATGGGCGGCGCAACAATAACGGTAGGGATTTGCTGAACACACGCGGGGCCGACAGACCCATCGAACCGCCGAGACGTTCCGCAAACACCTTATATGCAGCTACTGCAATTCCGGATGATTAGTGAGCATGCCGAGACAAGAGGTTCTCAACGAGATCAAGGCGGCCGAGGACGACGCCGAGGAGATCGTTGCCGAGGCGGAAGCCGACGCCGAGGAGCGCATCGCCGAGGCCCGATCCGACGCCGACGAGATCCGCACGACGGCCGAGGAGGAGGCCGAACAGGAAGCGGCCGAACGACTGGAGGCGGCCCGCGAGGAGATCGATGCCCGTCGTGAGGAAATCCTCGAAGAGGGCGAAAAAGCCCGCGAGGAGCTCGTCGAGGAGGCCCAAGACCGGATCGACGAGGCCGTCGAGCTCGCCATCGACCGCTTCGAGGAGGCCGTGAATGCTCAGACCTGAACGGATGAGCAAGGTCTCGGTGACGGGATCGAAACGCGTCATCGACGATGTCATCGAGGCCGTCCACGCGCTGAACCTGCTGGATCTGTCGGACTACGACGGCTCCTGGGAGGGGTTCGAGGGCGGCCGCTCGCTGGAAAGCGCGGAGGAAACCAACGAACAGCTCGTCACCGTTCGCGCACTCGAAAACACCCTCGGGATCGAAGACGACGACGCCGGCCAGACCCGGATCGTCGACCGCGAGGAACTCGACGCCGAGCTGCCGGAGCTCCGCGAGCGCATCAACGAGCTCGACGACCAGCGCGGCGAGATCGAAACGCGAATCCGGGAGATCGACGAGGAGATCGAGGCCGTCGAACCGTTTGCCGCGCTCGGCCTCGACCTCGATCTGCTGAGCGGCTACGACTCGCTGGCCGTCCTTGTCGGCCAGGGCGACCGCGACACCGTCGCCGCGGAACTCGACGACGAGGAGACGATTCAGCGCTTCGAGATCTTCACGGGCGGCGACACACAGGCGATCTTCGCCCAGCCCGCCGAGGGCCACGCGGCCGCAAGCGAACTCATCGCCGACGCGCTCGTCGGCGTCGAGTTTACGACGCTGTCGGTGCCTGACGCCGAGGATTCGCCCGAACAGTACGTCGCTGACCTCGAAAGCGAAAAAGAGACGCTGGAAGCGGAACTCGGCGAGATCGAAGCCGAGTTGGAGACGGTCAAAGCCGAGTCCGCGGGCTTCCTGCTCGCCGCCGAGGAGTATCTCACTATCGAGGCCCAAAAGAAGGAAGCGCCGCTCTCGTTTGCGACGACGGCCAACGCCTTCGTCGCCGAGGGCTGGATTCCGACCGCCCGCTACGAGGAGTTGGCGGCCACCCTTGCGGACGATGTCGACGGCCCGGTCGATGTCGACGAGGTCGAACGCGCGCAGTTCAAATCCAACGGCCAAGCCCACGTCGAGGATCACGGCGACGGGGGCAACGCTGGTGGGGCTGTTGACGCCGAGACCGCGGCCGACGCCGAGGCCGCCACCGACGGCGGCGAGGTCGTCGCCGACGGAAGCGGGACGGTGACGATGGCCGACGACGGGCCGCCGGTCGTCCAAGGCAACCCCAGCGCGTCGAAACCGTTTCAGGTGCTGATCGAAGCGTTCTCCCGACCAAAGTACTCGGAGTTCGATCCGACCGTGCTGGTCTTCCTGACCTTCCCGGCCATGTTCGGCTTCATGATCGGCGACGTAGGGTACGGGGTGCTCTACATGCTCATCGGCTACGTCCTCTACACGCGCTTCGACGCCTCGGCGTTCAAGAGCCTCGGCGGCGTCGCGCTGTGGGCCGGCGGCTTCACGGCTATCTTCGGCGTCCTCTACGACGAGGTCTTCGGGCTCCATCCGTTCGCCGAACCGATGCCGGAGCTCCTCGGCGTCGGCTTCCTCACCCTTCATAAGGGACTGAAGCCCTACTACGCCGAGTGGGCACTCGCGTGGTTCTTCGTGAGCATCCTCGTCGGCGTGCTCCATCTCAACATGGGGTACATCCTCTCGTTCATCGAGGACTACAACCTGCATGGCCCGAAAGAGGCAGTCCTCGAGAGCGGCTCGTGGCTGCTCATGCTCAACGGCGTGTGGGCGTTTATCCTCAGTGACCTGTTCAGAGCCCAGAAACCGGAGTTCATGTTCACCGTCTTCAACGAGGGCTCCGACGCTGCAGTCGCGCTGGGGTTCGGCGGCTTCGGTGAGACCGTCGGCATCGTCGGCGGTGTCGCGTTCCTCGTCGGGAGCGTGCTGTTGGGGCTCGGCGAACCGATGGAGATCCCCGAGGTGCTCAACCCGCTGGTCAACGCGCTGTCCTATACGCGGCTGGCGGCGGTGTTGCTCGCCAAGGCCGGCACCGCCTTCGCGGTCAACCTCATCGTCTTCGGGGCCTACTTCAACGAGGGCAACTTCCATTTCATCTTCACCGGCAGCGAACTCAGCCAGCTCCAAGCGGAGGGCGCGGAGATCATGTTTGCGGGGTTGACGACAAGCGGGACAACCGGACTGATCATCGGCGCGCTCGTGTTGCTCGTCGGCCACACGGTCGTCCTCGCACTCGGTGTGACGAGTGCCGGGCTCCAGGCCGTCCGCCTTGAGTACGTCGAGTTCTTCGGGAAGTTCTACGAGGGTGGTGGCCGGCAGTACACCCCGTTCGGCTACGAGCGAACACACACCACAACCGACGAGAGCAGTTCGTAGGGGTCGCGTTTCGCTGCTTCTTTTTTGTGGTCGGTGGCTCCCCACAGAGCCGCCCGTTTGCGTCAGGAGGAGCCGTCGATCCTGCCGGCACACGTCGGTGGGATATTTTCGGGCGAGCGATCCGCCAACAGCGTGGGCTGGTGAGATCTGATAACCGGTAACATACCGTCTGACTGTTGTAACTAACGGGTTTGGGAAGCTTTATGAACTGCCTGGGAGCAATAGCAAGTGTTCGGCTACTAAGCCAACGTTAGCGGACACGAGACACAATACATGAGCTTGGAACTTGCCACAGAAGTCAGCAACGTTGTACTGCAGAATGGAGCAGCAGGCGGCCCAGCACTCGGCCCGGCCGCAGCGAGTGCGATCGCCGTCGGCCTCGCGGCCTTCGGTGCCGGCTACTCCCAGCGTGGGATCGGTGCCGCCGCCGTTGGCGCGATGGCAGAAGACGAGAGCCTCTTCGGAAAAGGCCTGATCCTGACGGTGCTTCCGGAAACGCTCATTATCCTTGCACTCATCGTTGTGGTTCTGATCGGCCTGTAAGGATCTCCGGGCTAACAATGAGTTTGGAACACGTCGTCGACGACATCAAAGACGAAGCCCGCGCGCGTGCAGAGGAGATTCGTGCCGAGGCCGACGAGGAAGCCGAGGCCATCATCGCCGAGGCCGAAGCCGACGCCGAGGCGATCAAGGCGGAGCGCGCCGCCGAGGTCGAATCCCAGATCGACCAGGAGCGCGAACAGGCGGTATCGAGTGCGAATCTCGAAGCCAAACAGCAGCGGCTCGAAGCCCGCCGAGACGTGCTCGCCGATGTCCGCGAGGCGGTTGAAGCCGCCCTCACCGAGCTATCGGGTGACCGCCGCGAGTCGCTCACCCGGAGCCTCATCGACGAGGCGGCCGCGGAGTTCGACGACGACGCGACCGTCAGCGTCTACGGGCGGAGCGACGATCAGGAGCTCATTGAGGAGATCCTGACGGAGTACGACGGGTTCAGCTTTGCCGGCGACTACGACTGCCTCGGCGGCGTCGTTGTCGAAAGCGAGACCTCCCGCGTGCGGGTGAACAACACGTTCGACTCGGTTCTCGACACCGTCTGGGACGAGAACCTGAAGGAACTCTCCGAGCACCTCTTCGAGCAATGAGTACGCCCGGCATGAACGCATCGTCCGGCTCACCCGGCGGCGCAAACCCCGAGTACGTCACCGCCCGGGTGCGAGCCCGACGGGGCGTCCTGTTCGACGACGACGAGTACAGCAAGCTCGTCCGGATGAGCCCCGCCGAGATCGCCCGCTACATGGAGGAATCCGAGTACGAACAGGAGATCAACGAGCTCGGCAGCCGCCACAGCGGGGTCGACCTCATCGAGTACTCGCTGAACCGCAATCTGGCGCGACACTTCGACGCCTTGCTCGACTTCGCTGAGGGCCAACTGTACGATCTCATCGCCCGCTACCTGCGAAAGTTCGACGCCTGGAACGTCAAGACGGTGCTGCGCGGCGTCTACACCGACGCCGACAGCGAGGCCATCGAGACCGACATGATCCGGGCCGGCGAGTTCGACGACGCCCTGATCAACCGGCTGCTTGAGGCCGGCACCGTCGAAGATGCCGTCTCCCTCCTCGATGGCACGATCTTCGGCGACGCGGTCGACGACGCCTTCGAGGACTTCCAGGAGACCGACACGCTGGTGCCGCTGGAGAACGCCGTCGATCGGGCGTTCTACGAACAGCTACTCAGCGATCTCCCCGGCGGGGAGGCGATCGATCTCTACCGGGAGTTCCTCGAAGCCGAGATCGACTTCCGGAACGTCCGCAACGCCCTGCGGCTCGCCCGCAGCGGCGCGGATATCGACCCCGGTGCGTACTTCATCGACGGCGGGCGGCTGTTTTCGGCCAGCGAGATGACAACACTGGTCGAAAACACCGACGAACTCGTCACCCGGATCCGAGAGAGCAAATACGGCACAAAGCTCTCGGAACCGCTCGACGAGCTGGAGGCCGCAGACAGCCTCATCGACTTCGAGCGCGCCTTAGAGGCGGTGTTGCTACGATACTCCAAACAGCTCGGCAACATCCATCCGCTGTCGATCTCCCCGGTCATAGCCTACATCTTGATGAAGGAGCGGGAGGTAACCAACATCCGTGCCATCGCTCGCGGCCGCGAGGCCGGCCTGAGCGAGACGGCCATCGAACAGGAGTTGGTGATCCTATGAGCCAGGAGATCGCGGTCATCGGCAGCCCGGATTTCACGACCGGCTTCCGGCTGGCGGGCGTCCGCAAATGCGAGAACGTGCCCGACGATGAGAAGGACGACGCGCTTGACGACGCCGTCGAGCGCGTCCTCAACGACGAGGATGTCGGCATCATCGTCATGTACGACGACGATCTCGATCATCTGTCCCGCGGGACGCGGAAATCGGTCGAAACCAGCGTCGAGCCCACGCTTGTCACCCTCGGTGGCGGCGCGGGCAGCGGCGATCTCCGCGGACAGATCAAACGCGCCATCGGCATCGATCTGATGGAGGAAGACGACTAACTATGAGTCAAGCAACCCAACAGGACGCCGCAACCGGCGTCATCGAAAGCGTCAGTGGGCCGGTTGTCACCGCCCGCGATCTCGACGCCCGGATGAACGACGTCGTCTACGTCGGCGACGAAGGGCTGATGGGCGAGGTTATCGAGATCGAAGGCGGCGTGACAACCATCCAGGTGTACGAGGAGACCTCCGGGGTCGGCCCGGGCGAACCCGTCGAGAACACGGGCGAGCCGCTGTCGGTCGATCTCGGCCCTGGCATGCTGGATGCCATCTACGACGGCACCCAACGCCCGCTCGACGTGCTGGAAGCAAAGATGAACAGTGCGTTCCTCGACCGCGGGGTTGACGCCCCCGGGATCGACCTTGAGAAGGAGTGGGAGTTCCACCCCGAGGTCAAGGAGGGCGACGAGGTATCCGCCGGCGACGTTGTCGGCATCGTCGAGGAGACGGTCACCATCGACCACAAGGTCATGGTGCCGCCGGACTCCGACGGTGGCGAAGTTGTCAGCGTCGAATCCGGCGACTACACCGTCGAAGACACGGTCGTCGAACTCGACACCGGCGAGGAGATCTCGATGCACCAGGAGTGGCCGGTGCGAACGCCACGACCGGCCGTCGAGAAGAAGACGCCGACGAAGCCGCTCATCTCGGGGCAGCGCGTCCTCGACGGGCTGTTCCCGATCGCGAAAGGCGGGACGGCGGCGATTCCGGGGCCGTTCGGGTCCGGGAAGACGGTGACACAGCACCAACTCGCCAAGTGGGCCGACGCCGACATCGTCGTCTACGTCGGCTGTGGCGAGCGCGGCAACGAGATGACCGAGGTCATCGAGGATTTCCCCGAGTTGGACGACCCCAAGACTGGGAACCCGCTGATGGCCCGCACCTGCCTCATCGCCAACACGTCGAACATGCCCGTCGCAGCGCGTGAATCCTGCATCTACACGGGCATCACCATCGCGGAGTTCTTCCGTGACATGGGGTACGACGTGGCGCTGATGGCCGACTCCACCTCGCGGTGGGCCGAGGCCATGCGGGAGATTTCGTCACGGCTCGAAGAGATGCCCGGCGAGGAGGGCTACCCGGCCTATCTCTCGGCGCGGCTCAGCCAGTTCTACGAGCGAGCCGGCTTCTTCGAGAACACCAACGGGACGACCGGCTCGGTGTCGGTCATCGGTGCCGTCTCGCCGCCCGGCGGTGACTTCTCCGAGCCGGTTACCCAGAACACGCTGCGGATCGTCAAGACGTTCTGGGCGCTCGACGCGGATCTGGCCGAACGCCGGCACTTCCCGTCGATCAACTGGAACGAATCCTATTCGCTGTACCGAGATCAACTCGATCCATGGTTCGAGGAGAACGTCACCGAGGACTGGTCGGAGATCCGCCAGTGGGCGATCGACGTGCTCGACGAGGAAAGTGAGCTGCAGGAGATCGTCCAGCTCGTCGGCAAGGACGCCCTGCCGGAGGATCAGCAGCTGACCCTTGAGATCGCCCGCTACCTGCGGGAGGCCTACCTCCAGCAGAACGCCTTCCACCCGACGGATACGTTCTGCCCGCCGGAGAAGACCCACCTCATCCTGACGACGATCAAGACGTATAACGACGAGGCCTTCGAGGCCCTCGACGCCGGTGTGCCGGTCGAGGATCTCGTCTCGCTTGACTCCACGCCGCGGATCAACCGGATCGGCGTCCAGGAGGATTACGAGGAGTTCATCGAGGAACTCAAAGACGATATCACCGAGGAACTGCGGGGGATGTACTAATGAAAGAATACGAGACCATCAACGAGATCAGCGGCCCGCTCGTCTACGCCGAGGTCGACGAGCCGATCGGCTACGACGAGATCGTCGAGATCGAAACCGAGGACGGCCGGACGCTCCGCGGTCAGGTCTTGGAGTCCAGCGACGGCCTTGTCGCGATTCAGGTCTTCGAGGGCACCAGCGGGATCGACCGCAACGCCTCCGTGCGCTTCCTCGGCGAGACGCTGAAGATGCCCGTCACCGAGGATCTGCTCGGCCGGGTCATGGACGGCACGGGTCAGCCGATCGACGGCGGCCCAGAGATCGTCCCCGAATCCCGCGAGGATATCATCGGCGCGGCGATCAACCCCTACTCCCGGGAGTACCCCGAGGAGTTCATCCAGACGGGTGTCTCAGCCATCGATGGCATGAACACCCTCGTTCGCGGCCAGAAACTGCCGATCTTCTCGGCGTCGGGACTGCCGCACAACGATCTGGCACTCCAGATCGCCCGGCAGGCCAGCGTACCTGAGGAGGAAGAAGACGGCGAGGAGGGCAGCGAGTTCGCCGTGATCTTCGGGGCGATGGGCATTACCCAGGAAGAGGCCAACGAGTTCATGGACGACTTCGAGCGCACCGGCGCGCTGGAACGCTCCGTGGTCTTTGCGAATCTGGCGGACGACCCCGCCGTCGAGCGGACGGTCACGCCGCGACTCGCGCTGACGACCGCCGAGTACCTCGCCTTCGAGAAGGACTACCACGTCCTTGTCATCCTCACGGACATGACGAACTACTGTGAGGCACTGCGGGAGATCGGTGCCGCCCGCGAGGAGGTGCCGGGTCGGCGTGGCTACCCCGGCTACATGTACACTGACCTGGCGACGCTGTATGAGCGCGCCGGTCGGATTCAGGGCCGTGAGGGGTCGGTCACCCAGATACCGATTCTCACGATGCCCGGCGACGACGACACCCACCCGATCCCCGATCTGACGGGGTATATCACGGAGGGCCAGATCTACGTCGACCGCGACCTCAACAGCCAGGGCGTTCAGCCGCCCGTCAACGTCCTGCCCAGCCTCTCGCGGCTGATGGACGACGGGATCGGCGAGGGCCTGACCCGCGAGGATCACGGCGATGTCGCCAACCAGATGTACGCCGCCTACGCGGAGGGTGAGAACCTGCGCGACCTGGTCAACATTGTCGGCCGGGAAGCACTCAGCGACCGGGATAACAAGTATCTCGACTTCGCTGACGACTTCGAGACCGACTTCATCGACCAAGGGTTCGACACCAACCGCGAACTGGAAGACACCCTTGATCTCGGCTGGGAGCTGCTCAGCAAGCTGCCGAAAGAGGAGCTCAACCGGATCGACGAGGAGTTCATCGAGGACTACTACGTCGACGACGAGGGCGAGGAAGTCGAAGCGACCGCCGACTAAGCTCGCTGTTTTCTCTTTCCTGTCGCTTCGGTTCGCTGTAACTCTCAGGCAGCGTCGCGTGCGTCGAGATAGTTGTTGACGAGCAGCGGCGCGATGACGCCAAGTCCCAACAGGCTGGCAAACGGGAGCCAGCCGGGCAACGTGGTTGCGGTGTCGATGCCGACGGCGACTGTCACGGCGACAGCGATGAAGCCGAGGATGACGATGTTCTCTCTGGAGGGCATGGCTGTCGCTGACGGCTGTGGCAGCAAAATGGTACTGGTGACTCAAATCGGCGTTATTCCACGTCGATCTCGTGGCCGCCGGGCGCGTCGGGATCAAGTTTCGGCAGCGTGACCGTCAGCACGCCGTTGGTGTAGCTCGCGGTCGCCGACGCGGCGTCGACCGACTCCGGCAACCGTACCCGCCGGCTGACCGACTGGTGGCTGCGTTCCTTGCGGTGGTAGTGGGCGTCGTCGTCGACAGTTTCGCTCTCAGCCGCCGCACTGAGCGTGACCGAGTCCTCGTCGGCTCGGAGATCGATATCCGCCTCGGCGAAGCCGGGGAGATCAGCGGTGACGACGATCTCCTCGCCGTGGTCAGCGACATCGACGCTGATCTCCGAGAGGACACTGCCGCCCTCAAAGGTGCGGCTCAGCTCGCCGAACTGGTCGTTCATGCGCTCGATCAGCTCGTCAAGCTCCTCAAAGGGGTTCGGTTTCTCAGGCATACCCCATAGTTACCCCTGAATCGGCTTCAAGCTTTTCGTCGTTTTTACAGCGACAAAAACCGGAATAGCGGAAACGGTTCAGTACAGCACGTGTTTCGTATCGTAGGAGCCGAGATTGCGAACCCAGCCGTCGGCGGCCAGTTCTTCGATCTCATCGAGGGCCTCCTGCACACGGCTCTCGTAGACGCCGGCCTCGATGTCGAAATGGAAGAGATAGTCGCCGAGTCGCGCGCCGCTCGGGCGGGATTCCACGCGAGAGAGGTTGATATCACGGTCGGCGAAGGCCTCCAGTAGCTCCAACAGCAGGCCAGGATAGTTGGCACTGGGGTAGACAATCAGCGAGGTCTTCCCGCCGGCGTCGGTTCGCTCGGCGGCGGGCGCGATGACGAAGAACCGGGTGGCGTTGGAATCCTGATCCTGAATGTCCTCGGCGAGAATCTGGAGGTCGGTACCGTTGGTCGCGTTGTCGGGGTGGCCGATGCCGGCGATAGAGGCGTTCTCGCGGGCCGATTGGACGCCGCGAGCGGTGGAGGCGACGGCTTCCTGTGTGGCGTCGGGGTAGTGTGCTTCGAGATAGCTCCGGCATTGGGCGAGTGCTTGGGCGTGGCTGGCGATCGTGTCGAAGGACTCGCCTTGGGCGAGCAGCGCGTGGCGGATCGGCGTGACGATCTCGCTGGTGACACACACCTCGTAATCAGCCAGGGCGTCGAGCGTTTCGGTGACGCTGCCCTCGATGCTGTTTTCGATCGGGACGACGCCGCGTTCGAAGTCGCCGCCTGCGACGGCTTCGATGATGGCGGTCACCGACTCCCGGAAGGCAACATCGTCGGCGACGGCGCGGGCGGCACGGTGTGAGTAGGTTCCGGTCGGACCGAGTGTCACTGCGTTCATTGGCGGCGTTTCGGCAAGCCGGCTGAAAAACGCGTCGGGAAACGTCTCATCGTTGATTTCGGGAGACAGTCCTATGTTTCCTCACGCACGTCACGCACTGCATCAACAGCATCGACATCAGCGTCAACCGCGAGTTCCGGAAGCGCGTCACCGAGCGGGACGGTTTCGTCATCACGGCGAGTTTCGAAATCTTCGTTGAACTCGTCTCGTGCCGCTTCGACTTCCTCCCGAAGGTCGGTATCGGCCCACGATCCGAACCCCTTCATCACGTCCTGCTCGGAGTCAGTGATGCGAATGACGACATCGGTGAAGCTCTCGTCGTCGCGCTTCAGGGCCTGTAGCCGCTGATACGCCTCCTCGGACAGGGAGATCGTTTTCCTCGCCACACTTCAATACTATGCGCATATTGACATAACTGTTCGGCCGCTCGGAACGGTACTGTTCAGCGTCGCACGATTTGATTGAGAACACCTCGAAAGTCCCGAGTCGCTCCGATCGAGGGCCTCGTTGGGCCTTAGTCTTCTTCCACTCGGCAGCTGCTCTGCGAACGCAGCAATGTCTCGGAGCGCCTCCGTCGACTGCTTATCCAACCCAGTTGAGGGATATTCCGGGACAGTCTCGGAGATTTCGGGCTCCTGCTCGACCACACTAACCCAACATCACGATAGAAATGTATTTTCTGATTAGCTTTGTCGTCAAAAATTCAAATATAAATCTATTTACACTGCCAGAATATGGATGCAGTTTATGGAAGCCAAGTTCAGAACAGTTAGAGAGTTATTTGAGAAACCGGGGGCTCAGTTTGAGGTTCCACCGTACCAACGTGGATATGAATGGGATAAAAAAGAATTTGAAGATCTATGGCTTGATTTAAGTAGGATAGGTGACGAGGTAGATAGACATTACTTGGGTAATATAATTCTACTTGAAAAGGAACGAGGTGAATTATTTGAGATTGTTGACGGTCAACAAAGGATGGTTACAGTTTCTATACTGTTACTTGCTATTAGAGATGAAACGATAATAGGCGGAAACGAAGATAGGAGAATAACAAATGTTGTAAATTCTTATCCAAAAGATGAGAAAGTACAACGTCTCATTCTCAACGACGAAGAAATGAATGAGTCTTATAGAAAAATATGGCAACAAGCTTCAGAAGAGGCTGATAAACGTGTAAAGAAAGCATATAATTACTACATAGATAAAGTTCAAAAGTTAGATGAGAATGAAGTTGATGAATTACTGACCAATATCACTACGAATTTGGAAGTGGTTCGAACAAGATGCAATGATACTAGTTTAGCCTATACAATTTTTCAGTCACAGAACGAACGTGGAAAAGAGGTTGCACCCCACATCTTAGCAAAATCGCGGATTCATGGAGCAGCTGAAAAGTTAGACAGTCAAAGAGATGAACAAGAGGCGAAAAACCGTTGGGGACATATTTACGACGAACTGCAACGAGAGTTGGGTGGTAGTAGATGGACGAATGATGAAATCAAAGTGCGTCGACCCATGGCTCAAATTTTACTCTATGCGGACGCCCCTACCCCCTTCCGGATAGATAAGGGTGATTTATACCGCAATTTCGAACAGGTGATGAATACTTTTTCTGATGTAACTGAATTTGTCGATTGGTTTCATGATCAAATTAACTCATACCTCCAAATAACAAGTAATCAGTACGATGTCGAAGCAGGTGGGATTCCCGACAGTGGGGAACTGTATTTACGATGTCTTAATTCCTCTTCCACACAGGCAGAAGTACTTTCACACGCAATATATCGGCGTGTAGATGACAAAGAGTTGTTGAAAGAGTATCTCCGATTGGCTGCGGTAATTGGTATGCGTCATGAACTTGCAGGTAGTGACTCAGCTACTAAAAGAGACATACTATACAATGTTGCACAATCAGTTAGAGAGGCTGATGATAATAAGGCCATCAGGCGGATTCTTCGGAAAGCAGGAGTTGACAGAACTCCAGAGAAGGGTGAAATTAAAGAACATCTAAAATCTAATTCTATGAATTACGGAGGCCCGTGGCAGTTCAGAACATTGCTGGCACTCGTGAGTTTAGAGGAAGGCCGCCAGAAAGCTCTGCGTGTTAATCTAGATAGTTTACACATCGACCACATTGCACCACGACGTATTCACGAAGACAACAAGTACTCTCGGTGGCGTAAGGAGATCGGTGATCCAGATGAATTTGAAGAAGTTAAGAACTTAATTGGTAATCTCACTCTCCTTCTTCCAGAGGAGCACGGCTCACTTGACGAATCCAAATTTGAATCGAAGAAATCAGTTTATAATAATGCAGATCTTGAGATTGCGAGAGAAGTGGGCGATTATGATGAATGGAATATTGATAAGATTAGGGAAAGGACAGAACTATTGGCCGAGGAGTTGAGCGATATCTGGAGTGTGTGAATCGTAACAGAATTATCAAGCCTTCTGTAGGTTAATTAAGTTAGTTTTGGAAGGCTTCAGTTGTGTCCTCGGCCAATTCGGTTGCGTCAATGTGCAAATACATGTTCGAGACGATTCCGATTTCTTCGGATTATCTGAACAGGAACCTCAGAACCGAAAACTGCCAGCAACGGTAGTACCGTCAGAACCGCGATTCGAGCTCGTCCCGCAGATCGTCGACATCTAGCCCCTTCATCGCAAACAACACCAACAGGTGATAGACGAAATCCGCCGACTCATACTGGAGGTCGTCGAGGTCGTCATCTTTCGCCGCCAAGATCACCTCGGTTGCCTCCTCGCCGAGTTTTTCGAGCACCTCGTTGTCGCCCTTCTCGTGGGTGAACAGCGACGCCGTATACGAATCCTCCGGCAGTTCGTCCTGTCGCTGTTTGATCGTCGCAAACAACGAGTCAAGAACGGCCGCAGGGTCGTCGGTGTCGACGGCGTCGGCTTCGGTCGCAGCGTCGTCGCTCATCGACTGACCTCCGGGGTATCGGTGTCGGCCGGCTGGTCGGCGGCCGCCGGCTGACCGTCGAACAGCGCGAGTTCGTGGAGCCGGCTGTCCACAGTCAATTCAGGATGGAACGAGGTGGCGACGACCGAGCCCTGCCGGACGGCGACCGGGCTCCCCTCCCAGTCGGCGAGTACCTCCACATCCTCGCCAACGGATTCGACCAGCGGCGCGCGGATGAACACCGCGGGAAACGGCTCGTCGAGGCCATCGATGTCGAGTGGAGCCTCGAAGCTATCCTTCTGGCGGCCGAAGGCGTTGCGGTCGACCGTGATATCCAGAATATCGAGCGACTGAACGCGCTCGTCCTGTGGGTCGCGGGCGGCGACAATCAGTCCAGCACAGGTCGCCAAGATCGGCTTGCCGCTATCGACGTGGGCGTGGATCTCCGCGTCGATGCCCTCGTCGGCAAGCAGCCGCGAGATCGTTGTCGACTCTCCACCGGGCATGAGCAACACGTCGCAGTCATCGACGAGCCCGGCCTCGCGGATGGTTGTGATCTCGGTGTCGACGCCGCGAGCATCGGCGACACGCCGGATCGCGGCGGCGTGTTCGCTCACGTCGCCCTGGACAGCAATCACGCCAACATGCATACCCATAGCTGGCGCGCTGGAGACAAAAGCTACCGGATCGATCAGGCGACCGTCAGCGTCAGCACCTGCACGAAGACGCCGAAGAGGATACAGAACGCCATCACGGTTTTCGGATCGATGCGGATCGCGTTGCGATCCTCGGAGTCGAAGTACCGCACCAACCCGGCACTGGACATCAGTCCGCCGGAGTTCCCACTGGAAGCCATTATCGATAGTCACCACTTTGGCGACCTAAGCGTTTCGGCTTCCAGCGGAGCGGCCGCCGACCGCCAACGACGGGGTGGAAACCCTTATGACCGCGTCGGCGCAACGATGGGCCGCACGATGACTGTTCGACTAACAGACTTTTACGCCGACTGGTGTGGCCCATGTAAGACGCAGGATCCGATCCTCGAGGAGTTGGAGGCCGACTACGAGGACGTGGAGTTCGCCAAGGTCGACGTCGACGAGGAACAGGAGGTCGCCAACGAGTACCAGGTGCGATCGCTGCCGACGCTCGTCATCGAAAACGACGACGGCATCGTCGAGCGGTTCGTCGGCGTCACTCAGCGTGGCGACCTCGAAGACGCCCTCCAGGACGCGGGCGTCTAACGCGGTCGGCGGGGCTGTTCTCGGAACTGTTAAACAGCGACCCCCACAAGGAGCGGGTATGCCAACCAACGACGTCGCCACCAGCCGAACGCTCAACAAACAGATCTGCATGCGGTGTAACGCGCGCAACGCGCCGGACGCCGACAGCTGCCGGAAATGTGGCTACTCGCGGCTCCGCCCGAAAGCCAAAGAGCGACGCGCAGCCTGATTCTGTCGGTTGGTTTTTCAGCATCCCTACAGCTCCGAGCGACAGCCGTGTCGCCGGCGACAGCGATACCACAGTATCAACGACGCAGGTGAGCGACCACGCCGGATCGATCTACTCGTCGGGGTATTTCGGCTCGCGGCGTTCGGCACGCTCACGCGCGCGCTCGATGACCGTGCGCACGTCGTCGCCGGCGGGATCAGCGTGGAACGGATCGCCGTGGCCGGCGTACATCGCCGACACCGAATCCGGCAGCCGATGAAGAACCCGTTCGAGACTTTCGATCAGTTGCTCGCGTGACTGTCCGCGGCGGTCGGTACGGCCGAAGCTGCCGTCGTCGAACGCGCCGTCGTTGTAGACGACCACGTCGCCGCTGAATAGGGCCTCGTCGCTCACGAACGACAGATGGTCACTCGCGTGGCCGGGCGTGTAGATCGCTTCGAACTCGTCGTCGCCGATGGTAATGGTGTCGCCGTCGTCGATTGCGGCGGTTCGGCGCGGGTGGTCGGCGTAGGCATAGAGGTCGGCGTCGAAGCGATCCAAAACGGCGTCGAGTTCGCCGACGTGGTCGCCGTGTTGGTGGGTGAGCACGACCCGATCGAGGTCGGCAACGTGGTCGGCGATCACGTCGACAACGCCGGGCATGGTGCCGGCGTCGACAAGCGTCGGCGTCTCGCCGTCGAGGAGGTAGGCGTTGCAGGTGAAGACATCCGCGCCGTCGGTGACGACAATCGGCTCCATACCGGGTCGAGGGGATCGATCAGCAAAAGTCCCTGGCGTCGGGAGGCGACCGACAACCAGCCTGCATGGGGATTTTTCCGTTCGGGAACCATACTACACTATGTATGGGATTCGGAAGCTACGATGAGTCTGAACAGGAGAACCAGGATTTCGACACCGACTTCGAGGACGACGACGGGCTCGACGCCGGCGAGGCCGAACACAAGGGCAGCGTTGACTTCGAGATCGGCGCGTCCAACGACGAACTGCTCGACAGACTCCAATCGATGAAGGACGAACCCGACGCCGAACCCGCAGAGTAGCCGGCTCCGCGATGGCTCCGAAGCCCGGTGGTCGGGCGGTCGGCATCGCCGCCTCAGATGGCCCCAACTACAGCCAGTTGTGTGGGGCCGTCGTTCGTGCCGACCGCGTCGCCGAGGACTTTGTTTTCGCGCGCTGTACAACCGGTGGGAGCGACGCGACCGCCGCCTGTTGTGAGCTGCTCGGTCGACTCGACAGACCCGACGCCCGATGGCTACTGGTCGCCGGTGTCGCTCCCGCGTGGTTCAATCTCATCGATCTCAGTGATCTACACGCAGCCGCCGACCGCCCGGTGATCGCCGTCTCCTTCGAGGACAGCGACGGACTGGAAGCCCCACTTCGTGAGCAGTTTTCCGGCGAGGCGTTACAGCAGCGACTCGCCACCTACCGCGAGCTACCACCCCGCGAACCAGTCGTCATCGACGACACCGAGCTGTGGATCCGCACCGTCGGCATCGACACGGCCGACGCCACCGACGTTCTCCGGGCGTTTCTCCCCGATGACAGCGACCGTCCCGAACCGCTCCGGGTCGCCCAGCGTGCGGCCCGCGCCGGTCGCCAGCAGGCCGAGCGATTCGGGTGGGCAACGACCGACGATGCGACGGCCGACGAACCGACCGACAGTTAAGCCGCCCGCCCCATCGATCGGTATGGACGGATTCGACGGCCGGTGTGTCACCGACTGCGAGCAGTGCCCCGATCTCGTCGCCTCCCGGAGCCGGATCGTCAACGGCGTCGGCCCCGACGACGCCGATCTGCTGTTCGTCGGCGAAGCCCCCGGCGCGAACGAGGACGAGGAAGGCGAGCCGTTCGTCGGTCGCTCGGGATCGGTGCTCGACGACGCCCTCGGCGATGCCGGTGTCGAGCGAGCGGATGTGCGGATCACCAACTGCGTCCGGTGTCGACCCCCGGAGAACCGCGATCCGACGACCGACGAGCTTGCCAACTGCCGAGGCTACCTCGAAGGGGAAATCGAAACCGTCGATCCGAGCTTGGTCGTCACACTCGGGAAGGTGCCGAGCGAACACCTGCTGGATCGCTCGGTGGCGATCACGAAGGAGGCCGGCGACGTTGTCGACTGTCGGCTCGGCGATCGCTCACAGCGCGTGTTGCTGTCGATGCATCCGGCGGCAACGCTGTACGACGCCAGCCAGCGGGACGCCTTTGAGGAAACCATCGCGTCGGCGGTTGGGCTCGCCGGAGTGGGCGACGGCGACAGCGATGATGGCGACGGGCAGTCGAGACTCGACAGCTACTGAGCGGCGCGGGGTTTCTGGCTCTGAAACGCGGCGAGGTAGATATATGAACAGCCGTCAATACACCCGATGGGGCCATCCCATCGACCGCCGGCGTCCCACCCGCCGGCGGGTTGTGTGTTGTGTCCACACCGCCGGCGGCCGGTTCAGCCCCGACGCGGCCGCCGCTCCCTCTCGTCTCGTTCAGACGGCCGGCAACCCGTAGGTATCGCGGACAGTTTGCGCCAACATGCCATCCTTGCGGAAGACGATATACACCGCGACAAACGGCTCGTCGGCCGGGTTGAGAACGAAAACCGCACGCTCGGCGGGTTCGTCAACCTCGCTGTTGGCACCATCGTCAACCTCGCTATCGGTCGCACCGTCATCAGCAGTAGCGTTGTCAGCAGCGGTGGTGTCAGCAGCGGTGTCGTCAGCATCGCCGCTGTCGTGGGTAGCGTTAACACGCTGGATCAGCGGCTCGATCGGCGTTGCGCCCGTCCGGAACTCCTCGAAGAGATCCCGCGGCGGGTCTTGTTTGGCAAACACGTAGACGACGCCGTTGGGTTCCTTCCCGGTGCTGTAGGTCACCGCGGAGTTCATCGCCTCACCGGCAACCTGGGCGTCGTGCCACGTTTCCTGGGCCTTCTCGAAGAGGCCCGTCACGCCGTCGGCGTACTGGATGCGGGTGCGGTTCGTGATCGTACAGTCGAGAAAGGCGGCGTCGCTGTCGTCCCATGCGAGCTCGGCCTCGACAACGTAGCCGGGTTCCAGCGACCGGATCGTGTCGGCTGTGTCGGCGTCGATGGCGAACCCATCGGTCGGCTCGTCGTCGACGGCCGGCGGGGTGACAGCGATCGGGCGCAGATCGGCGTCGGGATCCGCGCCGGTCGCCGCAGCGGTGGCTTCCGCAAGATCGACCAGCAGGATCGTCCCATCGGGGCGACGGTCGAGAACGCGAAACCGGCCGGTCGTCGTCGGTGCCATACCCGGGGTTATCGAGGGGCGCGAATAAGCCCCGCGGCTTGGAGCTAGCGGGACGACAACGAGACATGGCGGGACGACAACGAGACATGGCGGGTCGACAACGAGACACGGCAGGCCGACAACGAGACCCGGCGGGCCGAATAGCTATACAGCCGTAGCGGGAAGGATCGGTATGAGCGACACCGAACACAATGTCGTGGGTGACGAGTTACAGCCCTGTAGTGAGAGCCCCGAAACCGGGTTTTTGCGGGACGGCCACTGTCGACACCTCGGGCGCGATCCCGGCCGCCACGAGATCTGTGCGGTGATGACACAGGAGTTTCTCGAATACAGCCGCGAGCAGGGCAACGATCTCATCACCCCGCGGCCGGAACTCGACTTTCCGGGGTTGCATCCCGGCGATCGCTGGTGTGTCTGTCTCCCCCGATGGATCGAAGCCCGGGAGGCCGGCAACGCGCCGCCGGTCGTGCTGGAGGCAACAAGCGAGGGCGTCCTCGATGAACTTTCGGTTGGGGAACTCCGCGAGTACGCCGCCGAACCACCGGACAACGGCGCTGACGGCGGGTAGTTTTCACAGGTAACACGACAGCGCGGACAGCTATTTTCAGCACGGAGTCCCAACTATCGCTGCAAGAGACGTGCGCTGCAGCGGACACCCCACTGGGTAACAGTATCGCTGATCTGCTCGTTGGTTCGCTCGGTTAGTCATCCGAATGCGCGGCCACGCGGTGGCGAGATGGGTTAATCGAGGGGATCCTCGATGTCGCCGATGATCGTCTCAACCAGATCGGTGACGGTCACCAGACCGACCACCTCGCCGTCCTCGATGACGAGCGCGAGTTCCTGGCGTTCCGTCTGGAACTGGTCGATCGCGTCGCTCACGTCGGTATCCGGCGAGAGCGTCATCGGTGGGGCTGCCAGCGCCGACAGCGTCGTCTCACCGTTCGACAGTTGCTCACGCTTGTTGAACAGCGTCGGGCTGTAGAGAACACCCTCGAACGCTGTCAGATCGTCACCGACCAGCGGATACCGTGTGTGGGGTTTTGCTTCGAGCGTCTCGAAGTTCGTGTCGATCCCATCCTCGGTAGAGAGTGCCACGATCTCCTCGGGTGGAACCATGACCTCTCGCACCGACTGCTCACCGATAGTCAGCGCGTTCATGATCTCCTCGCGCCGCTCGGCAGGCAGTTCGCCCTCTTCGAGCACCGATCCCAGCCGGTTGCGCAGATCCGCACGGGTTTCGATGACCTCTTTTTCCGTCTCCGTCCACGCCTGAGTCATCTCGATGCCGAACAGCCCGAGTGTGGCCTTGGCAACCGAGTCACCGACCCAGATAGCTGGAGCCAGTATCTTCGCAAACCAGTACAGTGGTCGTGCGCCGTACCGTGCGACCTGTTTGGAGCGTTCGACACCGAGATACGTTGGCGTCTGTTCGCCGTGTGTGAGATGCACCAGGTTGATGATGAGAAAGCCGAGCAGTGAGCCGGCACCGACAGACGCGAGCGTGGTGTTCGCAAACAGCGGTTCGATCAGGGCGGCCAGTCCGGGTTCGGCGATAATCCCAAGGGCGATACTCGTCGCGGAGATCCAGACCTGACAGGTCGTCAGGTAGAACTCCAGGTCGTTGGTCATCTCCCAGGCGAGTTCGAGTCCGGGCGTGTCGAACTCGGATTCGGGGTACTGCCTGAGGCGGGTCAGGGCGAATTCGATGGCGACGAAGTAGGCGTTCACGCCGATAAGAACGATCCCACCGAGAATCCGGAGGGCGATCTCAAGGGGGTCCATCGGTCGGCTATCCCGGCGGTACCCTGAAAAAAGTGTTCACAGCAACAGACAACGGCTCCGGTACCAACCCCTGTATCATCCAGCCGGTGGTCGGTGTACCGTGGAGGTCGAAAGCGACGAGTCCGAATATATCAGACTGTGTGGAGCACAACAGCTGTCTCGAAGGGCCACTCAGTCGGCGTCAGCCTGCCAATCACGGACGGTATCGGCACCAACCCCGTCGACCTCCTCGGCCAGTTCGTCAGGGTTTGCGTCTTTGAGCCCCGCAACATCCTCGATGCCGGCCGTCTGGAGCTTTTCGGCCGTCTTTTCGCCGATACCGTCGATCGCCTCCAACGCCGAGCCGTTCTGGCGGGCCTGATACTCCCGGTAGTTACAGATCGGACAGCCCAACTCCCACGGTTCGCGGTCGTCATCGTCGTAGGTGACGACGAGTTCCGGCAGATCGTGTTCCTCACAGCGGCCGTCGGTGATCTCGATGTCACCGCGGCGCGGCAGCGGCAGCGAATACTCACAGTCGGGGTACCGCGTACAGCCGACGAGCCGCGAGCCGTTCCGGAGCTGTTTGATCGCCAACTCACCATCGTGTTCTTCTCCACAGTCGGGACAGGTACCGATCACGCGGTCGTCCTCGGCGTCGGCGGCGTCAGCCTGACACTGCGGACAGCCGTGGACGAACGTCTTCCGGCCGGCCAGTAGCTTGACCTCTCTGAGATCGTGTTCCTCACAGGTCTCATCGAGCAGAAGGGGCTTGCCGGTCGACGGCAGCGGCAGGGTGTACTCACAGTCGGGATAGCCGTCACAGCCGATGAAGTACGAACCCTGTCGACTGGTGCGGATGAGTAGGTCGTCATCGCATTCGGGACACGGCCCCAGCGTTTTGTCGGCCTTGAGCGATTTCTGGATCTGGCTACCGATCTCCTCGCGGGAGTCGGTGAGATCGTCGAACACTGATTCGAGCAGTCGGCGGGATTCGGCAGTTACCTCGTCGTAGCCTTTCTCGCCGGCCGCAATCGCCTCCATGTCGGCTTCGAGCTGGGCGGTCATCTCCTCGGAGACGACCTGATCGGCGAACTCCTCGGCGGCTTCGACGACTGCCTTGGCAAGCATCGTCGGCCGCGGCGGATCGTTTTCGAGGTAGCCGCGGTCGTAGAGTTTTTCGATGGTGTGGTGACGAGTCGAGTTGTGAACAACGACGCCGCCTTCGACGGCGAAGTTCGGTGCCTGTTCGTCAATGGTCAGATCGTAGACCGGACCATCGTATGCTCGTTCCGAGATGTCAGTAACGGGTGTCGTTGCTGGCTCGCCCATGATCGTCGCATAGATCGAATCACTGTACGAATCAGTCGTATACCGGAACGTCCGATTTCCATCGTGGCTCCGGTTGCTACCCTCGATATGTTTCTCGACATATCCGTCTTCTCGTAGCTCTTGGATCGATTTTCGGATTTGTTGGACACTTACGTCGAGCCGATCTGCCAACTCAAACGTCGTCAGGGAAGTTTGACTGATTTCAGCGAGTACCTCGGCCTTTCGAACTGTCGTATCGTACTGTCGAAGCCCGGCCAGTCCACGGTAGAATTTTTTGTCAGCACTGACCGGAACGATATCGAGGAATCGTTCGAGGTTCCGGCGACCGCGGACGTACAGCTTGTGTTGTCCGCGGGACAGTCGGGTATCGATGTCGTGGGTTTCGAGTATCGATCCGACCTGTTCGAGCAATTGATGATCGGTGTTCGAGATGAACGCCTTTCGATCCCGATCAATATGGCCCTCATCGTCGAATAGCGCGCCAACGTAGATCGGTTGTAGCGGTTCCGGAATCGACTCCAACCCGGAATCAGTGATCGCTTCGATAATAGTGAGCAGGACACGGCCAGTGGCAGCTGACAACTGTACTTGGTATCGCTGTGCGTGACCGGCTTCCCGCCCCGCCCGAGTCGAGACGCGTGGTTCGACACCAAACAGCGTCTCGATATCCGACACAAACCGATCAATGAGACGTTTATCGGTGTTGTGGTATCGGATATCAACTGTATTTTCCTCGTCCGAAACGAAGACCGAGCCATCGCCCTTGGCGTTCGCAATCAAGCGTGCGAGTGCTGGCGACCAGTACAGTGGGAACGGATTATCGATCGCCTGGTCGTAGTTTAGGCCGTGGAGTTGCTCCGGGCGAATATCAACCGCATCAAGCAGCCACAGTGGCACGTCTTTGTCATCGTTTTCGTACCGCGTAATCGCCGGGCGGTGTGCCCCAACCCGTTCGGCAAACGCTCCCTGTGAGTCAGCAATCGCTTTTCGTGCCGTTTCGAACTGCTCGTTGCAGTCAACGCCGTACAGTTTCGAGTCGGAATCACAGTTCCCAACAAACGTTTCCCACGAGACAGCACACCCCTCACCAACTGCCTCAGCACTGATAGCGCGTCGGGTCGAGAGGAGCCGATCACCCGGCTGGAGTTTGTCAGCCCGGGTGATGGTGAGAGCACCGGTTTCGTCTCGTACGTACACCGGATGCTCGCCTGTCACCGAAAAGGAGCCGCTCCGGGTTGTGATCTCATACACCTGTTCGTCGTCTTCGAGTGGTCGTTCGCTGATGAGTGTCTGCTCCCGTTCGGTTACTGTGTCCGTCGTTTCGTCATACGAGAGCGTTGCCGGCCCGTCAGTCGTGGTTGCGATATCAGTATCCCCATCGGCGAGCAACACCTCGCTCTCGTCGAACAGCTGTTGGATTTCGACGCGTTCGATATCACCCTCCTCGTTGCGATGTAACACTTCTGTATCTTCAGTCAGGCATTTGGTGCCGATCCCCAGATCCTCCATCGTCTCGATCAGCCGCGACTGGCCGTACCGGCGCGGCGGCTGGGTCTGTTTGGCCTCGATTTGGGTGTCGGTGATCGCTAATTCGTCGCCCGCGGTCACATCCGGGACGTGGGTTTCCGACTGGCTGAAGTAGGGGTAGACCGCGTGGTAGCCGGCCTCGACGAGGCGTTTCCCGTTGGCCTTCAGCGTGAGATCCTCGGCCGTCGATTCGCCGTCGACGACGACCTCGCGGTCGGCGATCTCGGCGACGACCTTCAGGTGTTCCCACGTCGCGTCGTCGGCGACGGTAGCGAAAAACCGCCGGACGACGAGTTCGTAGATCTCCCACTCGTCCTCGGAGAGTTCGCTGCGGCTCGGGAGTTCGCCGGTCGGGTGGATCGGCGGGTGGTCGGTCGTCTCCTCGTCGCCTTCGGTTGGGGTGATGTCGTCAGCTGCAAGAAGACTCTCGGCGTCGTCGCCGAAGGTGTTGTCGGCGGTGAACGATTCCAGCAGTTCGCGGGGATCGAGATCCTCGGGATACACCGTGTTGTCGGTGCGGGGGTAGGTGAGGTAGCCGGCGGTGTACAGTTCCTCGGCGATGCTCATCGCCTGCTGGGCGGAGTAGTTCAGCGAGCCGGCCGCGCGGATGAATTGGGTGGTGTTGAACGGCGCGGGCGGGCTGTCGGTGCGGGTCCGGCGGTTGACCGAGTCGACAGCGGCGGTTTCGGCGTCGGCGAGTGCCTCGTAGACGGCCTCGGCGCGGTCGCCGTCCCAGAGTCGTTCGGCCTCGTTGCCGTCCTCGTCGCGGTAGAAGTACTGCGCCTCAAACCCACCGTCTGCGTCGGTTTCGAGGTCGGCAAAGAGTTCCCAGTAGTCCTCTGGGTCGAAGGCTTCGATCTCGCGTTCGCGATCGACGATCAGCTTGAGTGTCGGGCCCTGGACGCGGCCCACAGAGATGAAATCGTCGCCGAGTTGGCGCGCCGAAAGGGAGAGAAAGCGGGTGAGGGCCGCCCCCCACAGGAGGTCGATCACCTGTCGGGCCTCGCCAGCAGCGGCGAGCTCGAAGTCGAGTTCGTCGGGGTTGTCGAAGGCCTCGGTCACTTCGCGGTCGGTGATCGACGAGAAGCGCACGCGGTCGATCTGCACGTCCTCGTTGACCTCCCGGACAAGTTCGTAGGCTTCCTTACCGATCAGCTCGCCCTCGCGGTCGTAGTCGGTGGCGATGGTGACATGTGAGGCCCGGCGGGCGAGTTGGCGGAGCGCGCGGACGATTCCCTCCTGTGTGGGCTGTTTGTCGATCGGTGCGTCGATCAACTCGACGGGTTCGACATCCCGCCAGTCGTTGTACTCCGGGGGGAAGTCGACGCCGACGACGTGGCCCGAGAGGCCGATACAGCGTTTTCCGCCCCATTTGTAGACGGTGGTGCCGGCGACACGCTCGGTGTCGGCGGTGCCGTCGCTGAGGATGTCGGCGATCCGCCGGGCGGCGTTGTCCTTCTCGGTGATAATCACTGCAGGGCCGCGACTCATTGGGTCGGCGTAGGCCGCTGGCTCGCCTAAAGCTTTCGCGCGATGGGAGCCGGCGAACCCTGTAGCGGGACGACCGGCGAGCTTTTGACCATTCGGATTGTCAGAAGGGCCATGTTGAAGCTCCTCCTCGGTGGTGTTGGCCTCGTTGAGACGCTGTATCCGGAACGATTCATGCAGGTGGTCACCCGGCTCAGCTACGAGTACGACGGCGACGCCCCAACGCCGAAACCGTGGGTCGTTGCCGCCGCCCGGCTCGAAGGGCTGGTCATTCTTACAGCAGTCATCTGGTCGGTGCTGCAGGCAGACCGCAACTGCAGCCTGTTGTCCCGCGGCAACGAGGCGGACGCCGACACGGAGTAAATCGACACGAAAGCGTACGCGAGGTATTGCCCACAGCAGGATTTGCAGTCGAAACAGTGGGCTATGGGTGCAAGCGCGTCTGAGTGATGCCCAGTGTCGTTCGTCGAGTTGAGAGACAATACCCACTCACGTCGGCGGGTTCTATGATTCGATTAGACTAGTTGGTGGCGCGCTATCGACGACAACACCACAGTTTCGGTTGCAAATACTGACGGTAGTATCGCGGTGGGAACCAGCGACCCGAGGGAGCCGCACCTGCTCAGAGATCGACGGCCGGTGTCTCGTAGGCTCCTTCGTCGGCTTCGGGATCGTACTGCTCGATCGCGGTTTTGACCAGTTGGAAAACGCCCTCCTTCCCCCAGCGGGCGGTGTTGACGTTGAGGTCGTAGAACTCCCGATCCTCAACGTCGATATCGTAGTATTTCTGATACCGTCCGGCCTCACTGACCTCTCGGACGCGCATTTCGGCTTCGGTTTCCTCGCGGTTGTCGATGCGGTCGACCCGTACCTCGTCGGGGGCATCAAGCCAAATCCGGAGGTCAGCACTTTCGCCGGCGAGCCAGCCGGCAAGGCGTGATTCGAGGATGAAGGGTTTCCCGGAAGCCCCCCACTTTTCGGCGATCGATCGGAGTCGCTTGTCGAGTGCGCGGTCGATATCAGCGGAGCTGTCGGCGATGGCGGTCTGTTGGTGAAGGCTGTGTTCGCCCTCCTCGGCGAGTTCCCGGAAGATATCGCCACCCGACACGTAGGGGCAGTCCATCGCCGCCGAGAGGCGTTCACAGAGCGTCGTTGCCCCACAGCCCGGTGGGCCGGAGACGGTGATGAGGAGGTCGCTGTCGATCTCTGGCGTCGATGGCTTGGTGGCGTGGCCCTGCGTACTCATATACCAGCCCTGTTTCACATGAACGTACCTTATGGTATCGATCTGTCCCCCGGTCAGCGTCCGAACGCTACCCACAGAGGTCGGGGTGCGAACAACACGGTCGACGCAGACAACCGAGACAGGGCGAGGTTCTTGTTGGCGTCGGCCCTACGGGTGGTTGTGTGTACACTCGTCCTTGCGTGGCAGGCTGTCGCCGACGCGCCGATCGTCGTCGCCGCCAACCGTGATGAGGCCGTCGACCGCCCCAGCGAGCCGCCAGGGCTGTATCGAACCGACCCACGGGCGATCGCGCCGCGAGACGCCCGGGCTGGCGGCACGTGGATCGGCTACAACGAGGCCGGGCTGTTTGTCGGGATCACCAACCGCTGGGTCGACCGCGCGGGCGAACGCTCGCGGGGCCAGCTTGTCGCCGACTGCCTCGGCTGTGCGTCGGCGACGGCGGCCGTCGACGCCGTCGACCGCGCCGTCGAGAGCGACAGCTACGCCGGCTTCAATCTCGTCGTTGCCGACGCCGACCGGGCGACCCTGCTTGAGTGGGATGGTGAGCTCAGCGTCACCGAGTTCGAGCCCGGTGTTCACGTCGTCGTCAACGTCGGCGCGGACGGGGCGTTCTTCGAGCCGCCGGAACGACCGGAACAGGGTCGCCAGCAGGCCGCCAACGCGACCGCGGTGCGATCGGCTCTTAGCGTTGAGGCGGGGGCCCTACCGACGGCCGCGGCGTGGCGCGAGCAGGCCGCCGCCGTGCTCGGCGATCACGAGTACGGCGTCTGTGTCCACGGCGATGGGTTTGGAACACGGTCGGCGTCGCTGATCGAACTCGGCGGTGAGGCCGCCGCAAGCGTCGGTACCTACTGGTTTGCGGATGGGCCGCCGTGTCGGACAGCCGTCGAACGCGTCGAAAGCAGCCTTTAAACGAGTTGCGACCCCAGTAGAAGTAATGAGTGTGTCCGAAGCCGAGGTCGACCTCTCCGCCGACGAGCAGCGCGGACTCGAACTCATCAAGGAAACCGGTGGGATCCATCAAAGCGATTTCTGGAAGGAACTCGATATCTCCTCGCGGAAGGGGAGTCGGATCGCCGAATCCCTGGTCGAGGCTGAGTTGATCAACCGCGAACAGACCGTCTACAACGGACACAACACCTACTATCTTGAGCCGACAGCGAAGGATCTGGACTTTCGGCTGCTGATGGCCGGCGATCTGCTCTCGCCGTTTATCGGCGAGGAGGAGGTCGATCCGCAAAGTGACTCCTTCTCGCAGTGGCTGATGAATCTGGCTTACGAGGAGTAGTCGACTGCCGGAAAAGAGAAGCCTTATTTACCTTACCGCGGTACGATAGGATGCGTTCGCCCGGATGGTGTAGTGGCCCATCATACGACCCTGTCACGGTCGTGACGCGGGTTCAAATCCCGCTCCGGGCGTTCTTCTGCTGTCGCAACTACGAACGAGGAGCGAAGCGACGAGTGAGTCTGCGACAGCGAAGCGATCAGAAGGGATTTGAAGCAACGAGCGAACGCAGTGAGCGAGTGAGGTTCAAATCCCGCTCCGGGTCTCCACGTCCAGATTTTTATCCGATGCCGCAGAGAGACAGCACCGAGCGCGATGGGCGAAAAGAAACCGCGGGACTACGACAGGGAGTTCACAGAGCGAGTAGGTCGTCGATCCCGCCGCCGACTCGGTCTTGACATCGAGCGCGGAATCGTCACCCGGTTCGTCGTCCAGTTGGAGTATGGACGCAACATCGTCGAAGATGAGTGGGACGAAGTAGTCCGGTACGATCACGACGGCGAAGGTAGCAGCGAAGCTGCCCACGACGTGACCGAGGATGGGCTTCACATCGACATCTACCGGGACAGTGCAAAGATCGAGAGTCACGAACTGACACCGCCGCTCCGATCAAACGTCGCCCTCAATCGCGCCGAAGAACACTTGAGAGAGAACCTCGAAGGCTATATACGGAGATTCGAAGAATGGCACCAGATAGACGAGAGCCGATGACCGACGAGGAGATCGAGGAACTGCGAGACGGACTGGCGGAGCAACAGGACGAGATCCGCGACTACCTCGAAAGCCAAGGCGTTGACGTGAGCCCGTGGGACGATTCGTCGACGGAAGCGCGGGCCGACGGCGGCGACTGAGGTTCAAATTCCACCGAAACAGCACAGTTAGTCAAGATTCCGCGGATCTATATGCTCAACTTCCGGGATTTCAGGAAACAGGGTATCGGTCGAGACAATCGGCTCGTCAAGAACCTGCGCACTACCGAGGTGAACACCATCGAAGACATTCAGCGCATCATACTGTGCTCGCAACGTCGCAGCAGCGTCTAATGCGTCAGGAGCGAGCGGAACAAGCTCGATATCGCAGTCAAGAATCTCCTCGTGCGCCCGTACCACTCGATCACGTCCCCATTCGTCTTCCATCACGTACTGCAGTTCGATCCCCCGTCGCAACCGACGTTTTCGGCTCATCGATAGCGTCAATATCGACGGCACTCGACAGCCAGTCGTCAGCTTTCAATTCGGCAAGGATGACATCCAGGTCAAGGTACACGCTTCCGCTCCAGCCGTTCGGCTACGTCCTCGCGGGCCTCGCTGTCAGTCTGTTCGTGGAGTCGCTGGCGACGTTCCTCGCGCACAACGACGCGAGCACCGTAGCGAAGCGCGTCCGACCGCGAACTAAACACACCGTCGTCGACGAGTCTGTCGAGCCGATCGACCAACTCCGTCGGGAGTGACACGGGTACTGATTGTCGGTCGCTGCTCATAACTATACGTTAGCAGTACAATCGTATAAATCTACGCTGCCCGTCAGATATACCCCTCTTCACGCGCCGCCAACAACGCTGTCAATGTCCAGCCCGTCGTCGGCGACGTTTTCGCTGACTCGATGGCGTCCGCAACAGCCATGAATCGCCACTCGATGTACTCGCCCTCATCGGGGTCAGCATCGCCAGCCTCCAGCCCGGTGGCGACGACCAGCCCACGCTGGAACCGCATCGTCGCACTCGGGTAGTACGTCGACAGCAGTTCGGTGTTGTCGGCCGACAACCCAGTTTCCTCTTTGAGTTCGCGTGCGGCCGCCTCGCAGTAGGATTCCCCGGATTCGACGTAGCCGCCGGGGCATTCGACAAACGATTCATTCAACTTCGGTCGGTACTGTTCGACCATCGCCACGCGGTCGTCGTCGGTGACGGCGACGATCCCGAGGCCATCTTTCGGTTTGTCAACCCAGTAGTAGTCCGCCTCCCGACCCGAGGGCTCAACCACGCGGTCGTAGCCGGCGGTGAACCAGCCACAGTCGTATTCAGTTTCCGAGGCGAGTCGCTGCCAGCCGGTCATATCGGGAACGCGACCGCAGTTCGGGTAGCCGTTCCGGTTCAAGAACTGGCTCCAGCGCGGACAGACCGGATTTGAGATTAGCTTGAATGCTGTATTTTTCTGTTTACTCTTTCTCATTCATACTTTGTGTTGGCTATACGAAAAACAATCCTGTGTTGAAATCGCATTAACATTCATGAATAAAAACTTACGTGCGTCGACGTAATGGCCCATGATAACGAATGTCAGTAGACAACGAGCAGATCGATACCGAATCGCAGGCAGCTGTTGAGGACGGGATGATCGCCAACGCCCAGGGCGCGGTCGGGGTCGTGCATGCGACCGCCGAGGCGGTCGACGATCGACTCGAAGCGATCCAGTCGACGGCGACGCGGCAGGTTGATGAGATGGATGGCGTCGCCAGTGAGGTCTCGGATCTCAGCGCGACCATCGAGGAGGTCTCCTCGTCGGCCAACGAGGTCAGCGAGACAACCGACCGAGCAGCAACAGCAACAACGGCCGGCCAAGAGGCCGCCGCCGAGGCGACCGACGCGATGGAGACCGCCTCGACAGCCACCAAGCAGGTGCAGTCACAGGTCGAAACACTGGAGCGAAAGGTCAGCCAGATCAACGAGGTCGTCGACGTGATCGATCAGATCGCCGAGCGTACGAATCTGCTCGCGCTCAACGCCTCCATCGAGGCCGCTCGCGCCGGCGAGGACGGCGATGGCTTTGCGGTCGTCGCCGAGGAGGTCAAAAGCCTCGCCGAGGAGTCCCAGACCCGAACCGAGGAGATCGAGAGCGCGGTCACCGAGATCCAGGAGGTCACCGGCGAGGTGACCGATGCCCTCGATGACGCGGTCGACGCCGTCGAAACTGGGGCCGATGAGGTCGAAACCGCCGACGACGAACTCGACGTCGTCACCGAGGAGATCCAGTCGGCGGCCGCCGGCATCGACGAGGTCTCGACCGCCGTCCAGCAGGGCGCGGAGGCTGCCACACGCGTCGCCTCGGTCACCGAGGAAACCGCCGATGCCGCCCGCGGGATCGAGAACTCTGTCGGCGAGATCCACGACGAGCGCGCCGACACCACCGATCTGCTCGCCGAGATCGACGACGTGCTGTCGGCAGCCCGCAAGAGCCGGGAGGCGCGGCTCCAGGAGGCCGAAACCGTGCCGACAGGACTCGATGACTTCGATCGCAACGGCGGGCTGCCGGCCGGCTCTCGATCGGTGGTGACCGCCGACACGGGCGAGGGCGGCAGCAGCAGCCAAGCCGTCGACGAGGCGGTGGCGACCTGTTGTGCCGCCGCCATCGACGCCGGTTGGGCGGTCTCGCTGTCGCCGACAGCGACGATGGATCGTCGGACGCTGGCGAGCGCGCTGTCGGCCACCGCCGAGGTGACGCTGACGGACGCGCTGGCGGGCAATCGGCTGTTCGTTCTTGATCTCTTTGGCTCCTGGGACGCTGGCGAGAATGTCATCGATGTGACGACCCGCGGCCTCGATGAAGCCAACGCCCGCGTCGACACCAAGCGTGACCGCCCGCTGTTTGTCATCGGCAACATCGCTGGCGAGTTGGATCTCATGGGCGAGCAAGCAGTAAGAGAGAACACCTACGAAAACGACGGCGACGTGCTGAGCGACGACGATCTCGTCGTCAACGTCGTCGATGAGGCGACTGTTCCCGACCAACTGACCTCCTTCTACGTCGGGGCAGCCGACCGGCACTGTGAACTGGGGAACAGCCAGCCTCGGCGCAACGGCGGACAGCCGACCGGGTCGCTGTAGCCGTGGAGGGAGCGGCGGACTTAGCCGCCAAGGCGGGTGAGCACAACGTAACCCCCGACGGCGACGGCGACAAGTAGCAGCGTCCCAAGAAGGAAGAGTCCGGCAACAACCGGGAATACCAACGACAGCGCGACGAGGAACGTGAGCGCAAACAGCCCCAGGAGGATGACAACGATCGCCTTCGAGGGATCTTGGGCGGTGGCGACGGCGATCCGCTCTTTGAGCGTCAGGGCTGCGAAGGTGTCCTCATCGGGGTCGTCCGCGGAAGACTCTGATCGGGCCACAGAGAGTGTTTGGCCGCAATGGCCCTGAGTGTATCGCTTGGGAGTGCCGGAGTCGGCTACCGCGAGTCGAGCCGATCATCCCAATCGAGCCACTCGTACTCCCAGCCTGTTTTGGCGAAGTAACCCTGCGAGTCGAACTCGGCGTCCTCCCGGCGGGTGCGGTTGCGCTCGTGGCCGCTGGGCTGCTCGCCGTCGACCAGCATTGGCCGGAACCCAACAGGGCCGAACTCACCAACAACGTCGAGGCCGCTGTCGCCTGCGGACTCAACAGCGACAAGTGTCTGGTCGGTCGTCCCGCGTGGAAAGACAATCCGGCCCCCGTCGGCGAGCTGCTCACGGATCGCCCGCGGCACGTCGTGTACCGCACTCTCGATCAAGACGCGGTCGAATGGCGCGTATTCAGGGTAGCCACGAGCCCCATCGCGGCAGTCAACCAACACTGCGTCGTAGCCCGCCGCGCCGAGATTGTCGCGGGCGATATGGACGAGCCGGCGGTCGATATCGATCGCGTGGACATGGCGACCGCCGACAATCTCGGCCAGCACCGCCGCCGTGTAGCCGACACCCGCGCCGACGACGAGCGTGTCGTCGCCTTCGCCGGCTTCAAGCGCGGCGATCATGCGGGCGACCGTCCGGAGACCGAGCACGCGGGAGCCGGCAACCTCGTCACTGCCGGGCTCGTAGGCGTCGTCGACGAACTCGTGGCGCGGGACGGTTCCGAGGGCATCCAGCACCGCGGCTCCGAGCGGTCGCTCAAGGGCGTGTTCCAACCCATCGACCATATCGGCCCGGAGCGTTTCGTGATCCATTGTCGGAACTGGGGGCGGGATCGGCTTAACCCCACCGCGTCACCGCATCGTGACGAACCGCACCGGTGCGATGGTTTCGGCGTCGTAGCTCCCATCAGGCTGTGGGACAAGCCGTTTGAGCTCCTGTTGCCCTGAACCGAACGGGCCGACAACGACGCCGTCGGTCGCTGTCTGTTCGAGCACCGCTGACGGCGGCTCGGCGGCCGCACAGGTGAGGTAGCTGGCGTCGAACGGAGCTTCTTCGGGCCACCCCTCCCGGCCGTCTCCGATGCGGACAGCCACGTCGTAGCCGAGGTCGGCGAGTCGCTGGCGGGCCGCCTCGCCGAGTTCGCGGTCGTACTCGACGCTGAAGACGTTGCCGTCGCCGACGATCTCGCTGGTGACCGCTGCGTGGTAGCCACAGCCGGTGCCGATCTCAAGGACGCGATCCCCGGGTTCGACATCAAGCAGGTCGACCATTTGGCCGACCATATGCGGCGCGCTGATCGTCTGGTCGTTGCCGATCGGCAGCGGGCGATCCTGGTAGGCCTGCTCCTGTTGGTCAGCGCCGACGAACTCGTGGCGCGGCACCGCCCGCATCGCCTCGGCGGTACTCGATTTCGTGATGATGTCGTTGGCGACGAGGCTGTCGACCAGCCGGTCGCGGGCTGTCGCCATTTCCATGGGAGAAATTGGCGCACAGCATATGTAGCCGTTACGCCCGATTGCGTCATGATCTCAACCAATCGGTGCCCTGGTGGAATGAAAGGGCGAGACGCTATCGACGAACCCCGGCGAGGCAAGCACCGCAGTGAGCGGAGCGAACGAGGAGCGCAGCGAGCCGCGGGAGTTCTGCGAGCGAAGCGAGCAGAACCTCGAAAGACGAGCGCAAGCGAGTCTTTCGGTGGTCGATAGCGTCGAGGGCTTTCTTGCCGTCAGCAATCGTAGTGCAGTTTCCAGTAGAAACAGCAGTGTCGACAAAGTAGTCGTGGACGCTATCTTACCACGCCGACCACGCGGTCGTCTGCTCGTCGACGCCGTAGACACGCTTGCAGTCCTTCGCGTAGACCATATCGCCGTCCTCATCGAACTGATCAAATCGGTAGCCCTCGGCGTCATCCCGAACCAACAGCCCGGTGATCGTGAACTCGTCGTCGCCGAAGGATTCGGTCGCGCCGACGGACAGTTCGTAGTCGCCGGGGACGTTGATCGTGAGGCTTCGGCTGTCGTCGCGTGAGCCGTCGTTTGGATGGAGTGTCACGTTGACGCTGACATTGTCGATCGCTCGTGTCCAGATCGCTTCGAGATCGTCTGCGACCGCACTTTCCGGGCGGGCGTCGCCGTCGGCGGGTTCGAGACTGGTCACCCGCGCCTGGAAGATCGCCTCGGGGGTGTCGACGATGAACTCGTCGCCGACGGCGACCTGCTCCTCAGGGTCGACATCGATGTGGGTGCTGATCGATTCGCCGCCCTGAGAAACGATCACGCGTTTCTCGACTGTCGTCGTCGATTCGATCGTCTCCTTGTGGACGTGCTCGCAGTCGTTACAGCGGACGGTCGCGGTGCCACCAGGTTTCAGTACCTCATGGACGGTGTCGTCGTGGGGCGAACAGGCCGGGCAGGTGAGGGCCACGGTGTCGCCGGCGTCGAGATCACTCATTAGGCGTTTGTTCCGGGGCTGTGGGTAAAAGCCGTGTGACACGCGGCTATCCCGCTGTCAGCACCGATGAGCCGAGCAACACGAGACCGCCGGCCGCCAGCAGAACCGCGCCGATAACGCCGAGTTCGGCAACCGGGAGTGGCGTACCGGTGAGCGGATTCAACAACACGATACCCGCACCGAGACAGCTGATCGACCCGGTTCGTGCCAGTGTTGGTCGAACACCGTCGATTCCATTATAGTTGGCCAGCACAGCGAGAAGATATCCAACGGTAGAGAGCCCGAGCAGGGCTGTAGCTGCCGGGAGCGACCCATAGGGGCCAACCGTGATACCGGTGAGCCATGCGTAGCCGGCTGATCCGAAAACAACGAGGATACCGACGGCTCCGATACCGGTACCGATAGCCTGTGTATCCGCCATCAGCTCGATCTATGCGTGGACGATGAAACCACCACCGACTGCGGGTAGCGATCACCAAAGAGGCGTCACGTGACCGGCTACCCGAGCGGTGATCGATCAGTCGTCTTCGGCGGTCTCGGTGCGGGCCTGTCGGCGGCTCGCACGATCGATAAACGCCTGTGGCAGCGAGTCGATCTCGCCGGCCTGCACCCCCCAGAGGTGAGCATAGAGCCCTTCGGCGTCGAGCAGCTCATCGTGGGTGCCGCGCTCGACGATCCGGCCGTCTTCGAGGACGACGATCCGGTCGGCATCCTTGATCGTCGACAGCCGGTGGGCGATGGCGAACGTCGTCCGGTCGGTCGTCAGTTCGTCGAGACTGCGCTGGATCAGCATCTCCGTCTCAGTGTCGACATCGCTGGTCGCCTCGTCGAGGACGAGGATCGCGGGGTCTTCGAGGATCGCCCGCGCGATGGCGATCCGCTGGCGTTGGCCGCCCGAAAGCTTGACGCCGCGCTCGCCGACCATCGTCTCGTAGCCGTCGGGGAGGTTCTGGATGAAGTCGTGGGCCTCCGCGGCCTCGGCGGCCGCGCGGATGTCGGCGTCGCTGGCGTCGAAGCTGCCGTAGGCGATGTTGTCCCGAATCGTCCCGTAGAAGAGGTAGGGCTCCTGACCGACGTAGCCGATGGCCTGGCGGAGTGAGCGGCGGTCGACGGCGGCGATGTCCTGGCCGTCAACCCGGATGGTTCCGGTGTCAGGATCGTAGAGCCGCAGGAGGAGCTTGAGCACGGTCGATTTGCCGGCTCCCGTCGGGCCGACGAGTGCGAGCGTGTCGCCGCCCTCGACGGTGAAATCGAGATCCGCCAGTACCGGGTTCTCCTCGTCGTAGCTGAAGCTCACGTCGTCGTACTCGACGCGGCCCTCGTCGACAGCGAGGTCGTCGGTGCCGCTGTCGTCTTCCAGCGACTCGGTTTCGTCCATCAACCCGAAGATCCGCTCGGCGGAGGCCTCCGCCCGCTGGTACATGTTGATAATTTGTCCAAATTGGGCCATCGGCCAGACGAGCTGCTGGGTAAAGAGGATGAAGACGACGAACTCGCCGGTCGAGAGGGTGCCGGTGAACGGGCCCGGCCCCGACCCCGAGAAAACCCACAGCCCGCCGACGAGGAAGGTGAGGATGAACCCTGCGCCCGAGATCAGCTGGAGCCCGGGGAAGAAGCGAATCCGGATCGTGATCGCTCCCCAGTTTGTCTCGTAGTAGTCCCGCGACACGTCGTCGACGCGGCCGGATTCGAACTCCTCGGTGTTGGAGGATTTGATGACCTGGATGCCGCCGAGGTTGTTTTCGAGTCGGGAGTTCACATCGCCGACGCTGGAGCGGACGGCGGCGTACTTCGGCTGGATTGTCTTGACGAAGATGTAGGTGAAGACCGCGATCAGCGGGACCGGCGAGAGCGCGACGACCGCGAGCTGGGGGTTGAGATAGACGAGATACGCGGCGATGGCGACGACCATGACAGCCAGCCGGAAGGCGGAGTTGAGGCCGTCGTTGAGAAATCGCTCCAGCTGGTTCACGTCGTTCGAGAGGATCGACATCAGCTCGCCGGTCTGTTTGTCGGCGAAAAAGCCCATATCGAGCCGCTGCATCGTGTCGTAGGTATCGGTTCGCACGTCGTGTTGGATGTCCTGGGCGAAGGAGTTGAAGCCCCAGTTGCGAAGCCAGTGAAAGCCCGCGCCGACGACGAACGAGACCGTGATCAGGACGATGACGAGGGTGAACTGATCGACCGGCTCGGTCGGCAGCCACGCTTGTGGCACCAATGGGAGCGAAAAGGGTTCGATACCCTGAAACAGGCTGTCGATGGCGACGCCGAGCAGGATCACCGGTAGCAGATCCAACAGGCGCGCGGCGAGACTGGCGAGCACGCCGAGGGTGACCGACAGCCAGTAGGGTCGGCCGTACTCGCCGACCAGCCGGCGCATGGGGTCGTCAACCCGTTGGCGTTGCTCCTCGAATGGGTCGTCCTCAGCCGCTGGCTCGACGCTACTCACTGTGTTTGGTAGGGTGGCTGTCGCAAAGAGGGTTGGCTTCGGCCAGAGGTTCGACAAACAGGCAGGTAGGTGGGTTGGCTGCCGACCAACCGCTATCCTGGCGGATTGAAAGGGCGAGGCACGGTCGACGAACCCCGGCGATGTAAGCACCGCAGGAGTGAGCAGCGCGAACGACGAGGAGCGCAGCGAGCCGCGGGAGTTCTGCGAGCGAAGCGAGCAGAACCTCGAAAGACGAGCGCAAGCGAGTCTTTCGGCGGTCGACCGTGCCGAGGGCTTTCTACACCTACTACTCTCTCATTTCCGCGTCAAATACACACTCATATCATCGATATTCAGCGGGGATTTCGATCCGGTCGCCGACCGCGATGTCGTTGTCGGTTGTGTAGTTGTACGGGACTTCGAGCACGTATTTCGCGGTGCCGCGGAAGGTCTGGTTGTCGTCGGGCTCGGCGTGGTGGATCGTCGTGATCTCGCCGTCGGCGTCGATGAAGACGATATCGATCGGGAAGGCCATATCGCGCATGACATACCCGCGGCGGCCCTCGCTGTTGTGGATGAACAACATTCCCTCGTTGGGGCCGAGCGAGGAGGTGTTGCTCAGGCCGGTGTAGCGTTTGTCGAAGGTGTCGGCGATTCGGGCGTCGACGGTGGCGAGTTCCGCGTCGGTGTCGTCGTCGACGACGGTGACGGTCGTCCACTCGTAGTCGCCGGCGAAGACGCCGCTGGTGACCGCGAGGGCTCCGCCGCCGACGATGACGGTGACCGCGAGGAGTGCCAGGATCCACGTCCGGGGCCGTGCCATTGGTCACGATTGGGCTGAACGGGGGATATGGCTTCCGACGCGGAAGGAAACCGTTATTGACAGGCGGGCGGTGACATCGAATGCGGGCTCGTGGTCTAGTGGTTATGACGCGGCCTTTACAAGGCTGAGATCGGTGGTTCAACTCCGCCCGAGCCCATTCTCATACCGCACGAACGCGTGTGCAGCAGGGTTGCTACTCTAATTGGTGGTAATCGAGTTCGTAGCCTTCGTCCAGTGCCGCTTGGACGGCCGCACTCGGGGTCTCGACCGGCTCCGTGTGCGTCGTCATACCGCCGAGATCGGCCTGCCGGTAGTAGATGTTGCGCTGCCACGTGTCATCGGTGTCGGGGGAATCCGTCCGGTAGTGCGCCCCGCGTGATTCCGCGCGCTGCTTTGCGCCGCGAAGGACGGCCTCGGCGGCAGTCAGCATGAAGCCGATATCGACAGCAAACTCGAAGGACTCGCTGGTCAGCGATCCGGTCGTCATGTCGCTGGCCTGCTGTCGGACGGCGTCGAGTTCGTCGAGTCCGGCGTCCAGTTGGCCCTCCTCGCGGAGGAGCCCGGCGTGTTCCCACATGAGTTCCTGCAACGCCTCGAAGACGGCGGTGACAGCGTACTCGCCGTCGGTGTTCGCCATCGCAGCGAGGTCGGCAAACTGCGGTTCGACGACCGTCTCGCGGAGGTCGTCGGGGACAGTCCCCGGCCCGTCGATCCGCTCGGCGATCCGCTGGCCGGCGACAACGCCGTAGGCGACGGTTTCGGCCAGCGAGTTGCCGCCGAGGCGGTTGGCACCGTGGACGCCGGCCATCGTCTCGCCGATGGCAAACAGGCCGTCGACGGCGGTTTCGCCGTGGGCGTCGACAGCGACGCCACCCATCCCGTAGTGGGAGGTAGGCGCGACTTCGACCGGTTCCTCGGCCATATCGACGCCGAGTTTCTGGAACCGCTCGTACATCCGCGGCAGTCGCTCCGCGATGAAGTCGGCATCGCGGTGAGAGATATCGAGATAGACGCCGCCGGTGTCGGTGCCGCGACCCTCGGCGACCTCTTTGGCGATTGCGCGGGCGACGACATCGCGGGCGTCGAGCTCCATCTGATCCGGCGAGTAGCGCTCCATGAACCGCTCGCCCTCGCTGTTGAACAGCCGCCCGCCCTCGCCGCGAACCGCCTCGGTGACGAGCCGGCCGCTCCATGGTGCCCACTCGGGGTCGGACTCGTCGACAGCCATCCCGGTGGGGTGGAACTGCACGAACTCCATATCCATCAGTTCCGCGCCGGCGTCGTAGGCCAACGCCGGGCCGTCGCCGTTGTTCTCGTCGTCCCGGGAGGTGTGGCGGTTGTAGATCGCCGCGTAGCCGCCGGCGGCCAGCACGACGCTGCCGGCGTTGAACAGCATGAACTCGCCGCTGTCCATGTCGAAGCCGACCGCCCCGTAGACCTGCTCGCCGTCGCTGACGAGCTTCGTGATCATCACGTCCTCGCGGTAGGGGATCTCCAGCTCTTGGGCGCGGTCGATCAGCGTGTTCAGGAGTGACTCGCCGGTGTGATCGCCGGCGAAGGCGGTTCGGCGGAACGACTGGGCACCGAAGTAGCGTTGGTCGATCTCGCCGTTTTCGGTTCGGGAGTATGCCATCCCCCAGTCGTCGAGTTCCCGCAGCCGGTCGGGCATCTGCTTGGTGACGGTTTCGACCTTTGTGGGGTCGTTGACAAAGTGGCCCTCGTCGAGGGTGTCGGCGGCGTGGATCGCCCACGAGTCCTCGGGGTCGTGGGTGCCGAGCGCGCCGTTGATGCCACCGCGGGCCCACGTCGTGTGGGCGTCGCCGTGGCCGCGCTTGCCAAGGACGAGGGTGTCGTCGATCCCCTGTTCGGCCAGTTCGATGGCCGCTCGGGCACCGGCCGCGCCGGCCCCGATCACGAGAACGGACACGTCGACCTCGGTGTATGCTGGTACGGCATCGGTCGTCGTAGTGGACGGCTGACTCACAACTATTGTAGGGGCTGTAGCTACTTGAGGGGTTCGCGCGCACGCGCGCGAAGCAGCACAAAAACGCGGTGCCGTCTTTCGAAATCCTTTTTACTGCAATTCCCATCGCTTGGAGTGCGCGCCGCCTTAGCTCAGACTGGGAGAGCACTCGACTGAAGATCGAGCTGTCCCCCGTTCAAATCGGGGAGGCGGCATTCCACGTTTTGCTGCGTCGGGTGTCCTCGCTCACATCACTCTCACGGCTTCGCCGTTCGAGCAGCTGGAGCCCTCGCTTCGCTCGGGCTCCCGTTCGCTGCGGGCACCGCTCCTTGCAAAACCTGGACTAAAACTGCCGGCCGCTCCCTGCGGTCGCGGCCGGTGAAACCACGGCTCGCTTCGCTCGCCGTGGTATGCTGAAAAATTCTGCCAGAGTCAAATACTCGCTTACCTCTCGCTGAGCGCGGTCAGCGCGTTGACGGCTGTGCCGACGTAGACGGTGCCGTCGGCGACTGTTGGCGACCCCACGAGCGTCGCACCGATCTCGGAGGCTCACCGCTTGTCGCCCGTAGCCGCCGCAATCGCATAGCGGCTGTTAGCCTGTGACGTACACCGTCTCGTCGACGACGACCGTTACAATCGCTGATCAGTCGACACCATCGATACGCCCTGCCATCCGCTAGACTTCCGGGAGCCGGCCGCCGTCGACCGCGATATTCTGCCCACTAATGTAGCCGCTGCCATCGCCGAGGAAGAACAGCAGCGGCGCGGCCAGATCATCGAACGAGGCTGGCCGCCCCTGCGGGTACGACGACACATCCGACACGGTGTTTTCGACGGCAAACGGTGAGATTGCGTTGACGGTGACGCCGTCGTCCTGCGTATCGTTGGCCAGCATCCGAGTGAACATGAGCACGCCGGTTTTCCCGACGAAATACGGGAAGTTCACCGGGTGGGCGTGGCGTCGGTCACAGTCGGCGAATCCGATGTTGACGATCCGGCCCCATCCCGACGCACGCATCCCGTCGAGTGCCCGGCGGGAACACAGCACGGTTCCGTAGAAGGTGCTCTCGACGGAATCACGCCACGCGTTCCACTCGATGTCCTCCCAGTGGCGGGCGTCGAAGTTGCCGACGTTGTTGACGAGGATATCGACGCTGCCGAGATGTGACTCGATGGTGTCGAACAGCTCGTCGACCGCCTGTGGGTCGGTGATATCCCCACTGACGGTCGTGGCATCGACGCCGTACTCACGGGCGTCGGCTGCCGTCGTCTCGGCCGCGTCGGCGCTTGTGTTGTAGTGGACGGCGACATCTGCCCCAGCAGCAGCCAGCGTCAACAGCAACTCGCGGCCGACACGCTGTGCGCTCCCTGTCACAAGGGCTGTTCGCCCGTCAAGCTCTGGTACCAACTGCATGGCTGTGATTGCGCCCGCAGTGGCTTGAACCTGCGGCGGCCTGCTGGGTGTTGCAGATTCACCAGCAGCGACACTGGCCGCCTATCGCTTGCCCAAGGCTGTCTCGAAAGTCTCCTGTGCCCGCTCGTAGCCGTGGTTGCGATCGACAATCGGCTCGGCGTACTCGGGGGCCAGCCGGTTGCGTTCCGCCGCCGACAGCGTCGGTCAGTCGATGATCTTGTCGGCGGGGATATCCCGCAGTTCGGGCACGTATTCCGTAATGTACGTCGCGCCGTCGTCGTACTTGCTGGCCTGACTCACCGGATCGAAGATGCGCACGTCGACCGAATCCGTGCCCGTCGAGGCCGTCCACTGCCAGCCACCGCTGTTCGAGGCATAATCGTGATCGATCAACTGTCGCCGAAAGTGCCGGGCACCCTCGCGCCAGTCGATCAGCAGATGTTTGGTGAGAAACGAGGCGACGACCTGCCGCGGGCGATTGTGGATATACCCCTCGTGGTCGAGCTGTCGCATGCCGGCGTCGACGAGTGGGTAGCCGGTTTCGCCGGCTTTCCACGCTTCGAGATCGTCCTCGTCGTTTCGCCATGCAATCTCGTTCGGAAAGTCGACGTAGTTCTCCCGCCCCAGATTCGGGTTGTAGTAGAGAAGGTGATAGTTCTGCTCGCGCCACGAGAGTTCGTACCGGTACTTGTCGACATTGCGGCGTTCCTGCCCGCTGACGGCGTCGTAGACCGTCGACGCGCCGGCCCAGACCTCGCGGATCCCGATCATGCCGGCGGCCAGATACGGCGAGAGCCGCGAGACAGCCGCGGTTGGCTCGTCGACGGCCCTCGACAGGTCGTCACGGGTGTCGTTGTAGCTGAGAATCCCCGTATCGAGAAAGTCGTCGAACCGCTCGCGTGCAGCCTCGTAGCCCGCGGCTGGCAACTCGATATCGACATCCGGTACGGGGACGGTTTTGCCATCCTGTATATCGAGCAGGTCGCTCTCGTCGGGCTCGTCGGACGGCGTCGCTTTCGGTGCCGCCTCCCAGTCGTTGTGGAACTGGCTGTGGTTCGGGTACGACGAGTCGAGTTGCCCCGGATCGACCAAGACGAGATCCGTTCGGCTGTCGGTGCTGATTCCATCGGCGGTGAGTTCGTCGTCGACGCGCTGCTGGGCGCGCCGTCGTGATGGCCGGTAGTGCTCAGTATAGAAGACCGCGTCGGCGTCGTGCTCGTCGCACAGCGACGCCAGCACCTCGGCGGAATCGCCAGCCCGGACGAGCAGGTCGCTGCCCAGCTCGCGGTACCGCGCTTTCAGTTCACGCACGCCGCCCATCAGCAGGGCTCGCTGTCGGCGGCCGACGTGTTCGAGTACATCGGTGTCGTAGACGTAGACCGGGAGGATGGTGTCATCCCGTGCGGCCGCCGCAAGCCCGACGTTGTCTCGCGTTCGAAGGTCACGCTGATGCCAGAATAGACGCATACGATATTGTGGGGCCGCGTCGATGAATGTGCTCCGAACCGTGATACAAAGTAGCACGCAACACGAGCGAGCGGGGCGGCTGTCGTGTGCCCGTCAGCACCCTTGCGTACGTAAATAATATCACTGGAGACGGTTGCCTCAGAAGCCGAAACGAACCGGCGGTGACTACGTTGGTCGCTGTAACACCGAGGCACTCCCGGCGATTACCGCGCTGACGATCAAGACGAGGACGCTCGCCGCGTTCAGAAAGCTCGTCGCCCCGATTCGAACCTTCCCGAAGATCTCCAGCGGGATGGTCGTGATCCCCGAACCGGCCAGAAAGAACGTGATGAGAAACTCGTTGAACGAGAGCGCAAACGCAAACAGCGCGCTCGCTATCAGTGCTGGCCGCAGCAGCGGCACGGTGATGGTGAGAAAGATCGTCCGCCGATCGGCACCCAAATCCCGTGCTGCCTCCGGAAGCTGATCATCAAGCTCCGTATACCGCGCGGTCAGCAGGAACGTGGTGAACGGCAGCACCCAGAACAGGTGGCCGAAGATTACCGGCAGGTATCCGAACCCGATGTCGGCGACGCCGGTCGTGACGCCGATGCCGAAGGCGACGACGATGGTCGGAACGAACAACGGCAGCCCGATCACGAGTGCGACCGCGCCACGGACGCGCGATGGAAGCTGACTCCGGATGATCGTGTATGCGCCGGCAAGGCCCAGCGCCGTTCCGCCGACCGCAGCGACGACAGCAATGCCGAAACTGGTGAGTGCGGCCCTGACGAATCGACTGTCGGTAAGCACCGCACCGTACCAGCGAAGCGAGACCCCGTCGATCGGGACGGTCGGCTGTGCGTTCGGCGAGAGTGAGAGATAGCCGACCGCGAGGATCGGCAGGTAGAGAAACAGCAGCGTCAGTGCGACGACCGTCCCCGGGAACCGGCCGGCTCCGCGGGTGAGGGCCAGTCGGACGCGCCCTACCATTGTCGCAACTCCTCCCGCACCTGTGGGATCGTGGCTCCGGCAAGCAGTGCGACGACCACCACCGCGAGGAAGACGAACGAGAGGGCCGCGGCGAACCCGTAATCGACGTACTGGCGAAATGCCTCGGTGATCAACGAGGCGATCATCACGTTCCCGGGGCCACCGAGGATCGCCGGCGTCGCAAACGCCCCCGCGATACGCGCATAGACGATCAGGGCTGCCGCGATAGCTCCCGGCAGCGTACTCGGCAGGATCACGTCGAGAAAGACACGCCGGTTCGTTGCACCCAGATCGCGTGCGGCCTCGATGAGCCGGTAGTCGAGCCGCTCCATCGACACGTACAGCGTCAGTACGACGTAGGGGAGATAGATGTAAACGAAGCCGATGAACATCGAGATATCGTTGTACAGCAGGTCGAGTGGCTCGGCGATGAGTCCGAGCGATGTCGCCACGGTGTTGAGCAGCCCACCCCGGGCCAGAATCCAGACCCAGCTGTAGTTCAACACGACGTAGTTGAGCCACAGCGGCAGCGTCAGCGTGACCAGCAGGGCGAGTCTGTATCGTCGCGGACAGCGGTGGGCAACCCAGTAGGTGACCGGATAGGCGATCGCCAGACAGACGCCGGTGACGACGACGCCGACACCGAGTGAGTACAGCAGCGTGCCACGATACAGCGGCGAGACCGCCTCCTGATAGGCGGCTGTGCCCAGTCCCGGGCCGATACTCTCGACGAACAGGACGATCAGCGGCAGCACGCCGACGGCAACCGCCACGCTCACCGGCACGCCAGCGATAACGCCTTCGCGGAGTGTGCTCTGCTCGTCGGCTGTGCCCATCTCACGCCTCCACGAGCACTGCATCGGTTATCTGCAGCCTGACGCTGTCGCCGACGGCAAACGCGCCGGAATCGCTGCCAACGGCTGCCGACCCGTCAGCTCTGACCGCTGCTGTCGAGTCCTCACCACGCCGAACCGTCAGTTGTCCGCCACTCGACAGTTCGACCGTTGCTTCCTCGAAAAACCCCTTGTATGCATGATCGATCACGGTTCCCCGTATCGACCCAGTACCGACGGTCACCGACTCGGGCCGGATCATCACCGACACTGTCTCGCCGATAGAGGCTGTCTGTCCGTTCGGATCGACCCGCACCGTCCCGGCAGGTGTGTCGACCGTGACGGCGCTATCGACCTCGGTAACCGTCCCGCTGAGAACGGTGGCATCACCCAGGAAGTCGGCCACGAACCGTGTCTGCGGTCGTTCGTACAGCCGATCCGGGGCCCCGATATCGCGGATCTGGCCGTCTCGCATCACGGCGATCCGGTCGGCCATGCTCATCGCACTGGTCTGATCGTGTGTCACGTAGAGAAAACTCGTCGCGGCGTCGCGTTGGATGCGACGGAACTCGGCTTCCATCTCGGCGCGTAACGCTCGATCCAGCGACGAGAGTGGTTCGTCGAGCAGCAACACGTCCGGCTCGGTCGCCAGCGCCCGCGCGAGGGCCACCCGCTGTTGCTGACCGCCGGAGAGCTGTGTGGGATCGCGGTCGGCAAACTGGCTCATCTCGACAAGAGCCAGCGTGTCTTCGACGCGGCTGGTTCTGTCCGCTGCCGGCATGCCCGCCTGTTTCAGCCCGTAGGCGACGTTTTCGGCGACCGTCATATGCGGAAACAGCACCAGATCCTGAAACACCATGTTCGTCGGCCGGTCGCGGGCCGGCTGGTTGGTGATATCCTCGCCGCCGACCCGCACGACGCCGGCATCGGGCGTCGACAGTCCGGCCAGCAGTCGGAGCGTCGTTGTTTTGCCACACCCCGACGGACCGATCAGTGCAAAGAACTCGCCGTCGTCGACGGTGAACTCGACGTCGTCGACAGCCCGTTCGTCGCCGAACGTCTTCGTGAGCCCATCGGCCGCGAGTGCGGTCACGCTGCCTACGCCTCCTGTTTCGCCGCCGACCACGTCTTCGAGTACTCCTCGATGAGTGCCGTGGGTTTGGGCTCCTCGTAGATGAACTGCTCCGGGGTATCCAGCCCGAACGCGGCTTTCGTCACGTCCTCTTCGTCGAAGACGCGCTCGTTCGGTACCGCGATGTTGTTCGGCTTCATCAGCGACTCATAGCCCATCCGGCTGTGCCACTCCTGGATGAACGTGTGTGCCAACTCTGCGTTCTCGGCCCCATCACGGATGCAGAACTGGATGAACCACGCCTTGGTTCCCTCTTCCGGATACACCCGCTTGATGGGCAGTCCATCCGATTGCATCGTCTGGATGACGTAGTTCCAAACCGGTTGTACACCGACCGTCTCGTTACGCAGTAGCTGTTCGGACTCCCCGCCGTTGTTCCACGTCCCGCCGGTGAGTTCGAGCCGGTCGACGAGGTCGGCTTGTAGGGCGTCGAAATCGACTTCGTCGGTGCTCGTCGGGTTCAGCGGCTCGTCAAACACCGCGTTGCGATACAGGGCCTGTAGCCGAGCATCGTCACGGCCACCGACCAGCCCATCGAGTTCTTCGTTCCAGAGGTCGCTGAGTGCCGTTATCTCCGTGTCGACCAACTGGGTGTTGACAGCGAGCGGCGTCTGCCCAAAGCTTCGTGGCACCCCATATACCTCGCCGTCCTGCTCGAAGTAATCCTTCTTCAGAAAGTCAAAGACGTTCTCGTAGGCCGGGATCTCATCAAGATTGATCGGCTTGATCAGGCCTTCTTCCATCGCCGGGGTAACGGCGTAGTTCCCCAGCGGCGTGAGGTCGTAATCCGCCCGCCCGGCACGCAACTGCGAAAGCGTTTCCGCCGACCCCTGGGCCGCCTGCCGCTCAACGGTGACACCGTGTCGATCCTCGAACCCCGCTATCACGTCGTTGTTGTACACGTACCCCCAATCGAGCAGTGTGAGGGTTCGCTGCTGGCTGCCACCCATACAGCCAGCAACACCGACTGTTGCTGCGGTGCCAGCACCGACGAGAAACGACCGCCGTGTAGTGTTTCTTGACATTAGTTTGTTATGCAGTTCCGCTTTCTTAAGTCCTCTGTCGCCGCCCAGTTGCGACAGTTCACTGCCCGGTCTGGGACTGCCTACTTCGGATTATGACACGAACACGACACGAGCAATCACAGCGGCCATCGTCTGCGTACCGATGCCGCACCGACAGTACTGGGAAATAACGCAGTCGCCGATCCGTGGTATTGACTGAATCAGTTGTTGATGAGACGATCCCGCGTAATTTTATCAGAGGAGCTTCATAATCATTGATACTGTGACTGAAAGTGCGGGAATAGATATCCTCCACGTTGACGATGAGCCGGAGTTCCTGGAGGTAGCGGCGGACATACTCGAGGGTGAAAGAGAGGAGTTCACCGTTGAGACAGCCGTAGGTGTTAGTGAGGGACTGGATCGACTTGCTGCGGACGACTTCGACTGTGTCGTGAGCGATTACGAGATGAGCGGCGAGACCGGTATCGGATTTCTCAGAACGATTCGCGAGCGGAATCCTGATCTCCCGTTCATTCTGTTTACCGGGAAGGGAAGTGAGGAGATTGCCAGTGATGCGATCTCGGCTGGGGCGACCGACTACCTGCAGAAGCAGATCGGCAGCGACCAGTATACGGTACTGGCAAACCGGATCGAGAACGCTGTCGAGCAGTATCGCGCCAAACAGCGCGCCACCGATCTCGATCGGATTCGGGCGCTCACGAGTGAGATCAATCAGGCCCTCATGCGGGCCGATTCACGGTCGCAAGCCGAAACCCGCGTCTGTGAGATCATCAGCGACTCCGACCCGTATCTGCTCGCGTGGATCGGCGAGGTTGACGAGGACACCCAAGAGATCAGGCCCCGGGCATCGGCTGGCGTCGAGGACGGCTATCTCGACGATATCACTGTCACGGCGGATGCGACACCGACGGGCCGCGGTCCCGGTGGCACGGCCATCCGTGAACGGCGTGTGGCTGTCTCCCAGAACGTCAGCGAGGATCAGCAGTTCAAACCGTGGCAAGCGGAGGCTGTGGCGCGTGGCTATCAGGCCGTGGCTGCCGTCCCGCTGGACCATCAGGATCGGCTCTACGGGGAGTTAGTTGTCTATGCGAACCGACCACAGGCGTTCGACGACCGCGAACAGGAACTGCTCGCCGACCTCGGCAGAGATATCGGGTACGCCATCCACGCACTGGCGCTAGAGGAGGATCTCCACACACAGCAGACCCGACAGCGGGCCCTCTTCGAAAACGCGCCGAACCCGGTGATGGCAGGCGAAGAAACCGGATCCGCACATCGGATCGTCAACGTCAACGACGCGTTTGAGGAGACATTCGGGTACACTAGAGAGGAGGTCATCGGTACCGATGTCGCCGAAGTACTCGTTCCCGACGACGGGAGAGCAGCCCACGAGGAGTTCCGCGAGCGGGCAATGGCTGGCGAATCGATCACCACCGAGGTCGAACGCATAACGGCCGATGGGCCACGCGAATTCCTGTTACACGTCATCCCTTACGGCGTAACCGACGATACTATCGAGGGCACCTACGTGTGGTACATGGATATCACCGATCGCAAGGAGCGAAAGCGAGAGATAGATCGGCAAAACTCGATTCTCCGAACCATCCTGGAAAACCTGCCGATGGGAGTGCTTGTCGAGGATACCAACCGTGACGTTCTCATGGCAAACGATCAGTTATGCGATACGCTCATCTGTAGCGATGAGTACTTCTTTTGTGAACGGAGCTCGTAACTGGTCTCAAGATGGTCAGCAGAGAGAG